>CANBWJ010000047.1 GCA_947373115.1 Opitutia bacterium
AGCGTTGAAGAACGTGCGGGTATTAAGGATTTAGAGACAGTTAAATCTTTATCGCAGTTGCCTGCACTTAAGGCGGATGACGCTCAGTTGTTGGTCGCTAATAGTGGCAAGGTCGCCGTGCGTCGTTTAAGCAATTTGAGTTTTTTACCGGAAGGCCGCAAAGAAAAGTTAGACATCTATTTGCCGCCGGGCGAATTTAAGAAAAATCGCCCCGCCGTTTTATTTATTCATGGCGGCGGATTTAAAGGTGGCGATAAAGCCGAATTTCGTTCGGCCAGTGTCAGTGCTGATCTCGCCCGTGCGGGTTACGTAGTCGCAAGTTGTAATTACGTTTTGTTTTCCAAGAAAAATCCTGGCGTCTGGCCGCAGAACGTGAGCGATTGTCGCAACGCAGTGCGTTGGTTGCGCCAGAATGCTGAGACCCTCGGGGTTGACTCGTCGCGGATTGCGGTGGCGGGCGGATCCGCCGGAGGATACTTAGCTTTGATGGTCGGATTTTCCGAGGATAAGGTTGAGCTGGGCGGTGACCCGTCGGCTAAAGTTTCTGCTAAGGTTTCGGCGGTGATTAATATGTACGGAGCGACTGACCCCAATCACCACGGTAAAGAAACGTTAGTGAACGCAGGTCCCGAGGCGATGCGTCTATTTATTCCGATGACGCATGTTAAAGCGGGTATCCCGCCGGTGCTGATTTTGCATGGTTCGGCTGATCCCACTGTACCTTTAAGTGAATCCGAAGATTTAGTTAAAGCTTTGGTCGCAGCGAAGGTGGATTACGAATTTATCGTCATCAAGGATGCGGTACATACCTTTGACCTCCATCCAGCGGGCGCGGGGTGGAAGCGAACATCGTGGTACAAGGGTGCGGCGAAGGAGGATACGAGTGACGCGGCGGATGTGGAAGCGGTAACGCTGGATTTCCTGAAGCGTACAATCGGAAAATGAATTTGTAGTCGATAAGGCTATTTACATTTTTGTAACAAATAGGGAGTCTCGGGGTTTATCTTTTAAGATATGCGTAAATTTCTAAGCGTCCCCCTCTTTCTTTTTTTGGTCAGTATGGCGCAGGCTAAAACCTGGGAAGGACATGCCGGCCCATGGGGTGAGCTACTTATCTCTAGTATGTATTTAGAGGCACCCGATTCGGTGATCGATGTCATCCCCAAGCCAAACTCGGTCACCCGGTGGGTGTTTCCTGGTAATACGCCATCGGGAGTGAAGTCGCTTCTGATTAAGGCGGGCGTGCAAGGTGCTTTAGTCGAATCACTAACGACGGCCCCAAAGTTAGTAACGAATGCAGGCGAAATTATCATTTACCCCACCTTGGAAGAATTGCTGCAGATTACGGGTGGTGTCCGCGATGCGCTGTATGCAGAAATTGCCAAGTACGAGCAGAATGAGCATTACTTCGACCCCGTTTATCTTCTAAGCGGGGATGTGGAAGAGTGGCTCGACAGGGCTGACTTGAGTAAATCCCAGAAAGATATTTTCCGCCAGTTAGTCTGGCACCGCGGTGAAGCCATGGTGTTTAGTGATATCTCTGCACTGCTCGGGCTGGTAGAATCGAAGCTGGAAATCGATAGCACCATCAGAGCCGTGACGCGCAATCGGACACTCTTAGTTAGCCAAAAATTTCCACTTAAGGGTGTCAGCCGGGGAGATTTTTTAAAGTACTGGTTTTCTGGTCAGGCTGAGTCTCCTCGAATGACATTTATCAAGGCGATTGCCAATGAGACGACCATCAGTGACTCAGTCGACATTATCCATTTTTTCCCGGTTTTGATGCGCGAGCGGGCCTATACTTTTCCGAGTATTCGCGACGCCGCTAAGGGTCGCATGCCTGATTGCCATTGGACCTCCCTCAATTTTTTCAACCTCACTCCGCGTGATTTTTATCGCAACACCAAGCTGGCTTCGATTCAGCTCGTGGAGTCCTATGAGGCGGTGAGTCCGCCCTATCGCTTTGGCGACGTTTTGTGCTATATGGAAAATGGCAACGGCTTGCACACGTGCGTTTATATTGCCGATGACATCGTCCTTACCAAGAATGGGGAAAATATTTTATCACCTTGGGTGCTATTGTATGTCAGTGACGTTTCGAAGATTTATAAGCGCAGTCCCACGACGACGATTCAGGGTTACCGCTTAAAGAAGACCCATTAATTGAAGCTGTCCCCGACAGGAATCGAACCTGTATCCTCGGTTTAGGAAACCAATGTTCTATCCGTTGAACTACGGGAACGCTCGATTTGAGCGTGATATTTTTCAGGAATGGAGCAAGCCCGCAGGCACCTTTCTTGACATCTGCTGATTGTGCTTAAATTGGAGGGTGTGAGTACATTCTTCCTTTTGGCGAACACCCCTTTAGCGGTACCAACTTGGGCCTGGGTCGCGTTTCTTCTGTTTGTGGCTGCGATGCTGGCTCTCGATTTAGGGGTCTTTAAGCGTAACCAAGAGGAGGCACCGAGCTTTAAGGAGGCGTTGGGCTGGTGTGTGGTTTGGGTTTCGCTCGCGATTGTCTTCGGTTTTTTGCTATCACTTTGGCATGGACCCGAGACGGCGGAGCTTTTCGCGGCGGGTTACCTGCTCGAGTTAGCGCTTTCAGTGGATAACCTATTCATCTTCATCCTCGTTTTTGCGCATTTTAGAATTCCGCAACACCTGCAACACCGGGTTTTATTTTGGGGCATTCTGGGTGCCGTGGTGATGCGAGCACTTTTCATTGTGGCGGGTGTGGCAGCAGTGGATCGCTTCATCTTCTTGCTCCCGATTTTTGGCCTCATCTTAATTTTTACGGGTGCGAAAATGGCTTTCGCCAAGGACGCTGACGACGGGAGAGGTGTCACCGAGGGGTTTATGGTGAGAACCGTTCGCCGCTTTTTCCCCACGACGTCGGAATTGCATGGTAAGGCCTTTTGGATTAAAGAAAACGGCCGAAGAGTTTTTACGCCGCTTTTTCTCGTCTTGGTAATCATCGAGTGCACGGACCTTATTTTCGCCATCGATTCCATCCCTGCGGTTTTAGGCATTTTGCCATCAGGCATGTCGGTCGAAGAGCGTCGCTTCATCGCCTTCACCTCTAATATCTTTGCCATTATGGGCCTGCGTTCGATGTATTTCGCAATTGCTGGCTTCATGCATTACTTCCGTTTCCTGAAATTGGCACTGGCCTTTATTTTAGTCTTTATTGGCATTAAGATGATTCTGCCCATGGCCGCGACGATTAGTGCCACCGAGGGTTTGATGCATGCTTGGCTGCCGGCCGCATTCTATCGAGACGGCGCGGTACATATCCCCACGCAGTTCTCGCTCGCGGTGATTGGCGTGGCCTTGATTTTGGCCGTCGGGCTTTCGGTGGCTCTGCCCAAGAAGAAATAGCCCAGTTTTGGTGTTTCCACTGGAGACTATCTTCGCCACGCTACGGGCGTGTTTCGCGGACGCTATCAATTCTACCGACCCCATTTAAAGGGCAGTCGCAGCCTGCTGGTGCTGGCTTTCATTTTTGGCATTCTTTACGCTGCCAGTAGTTCGCTTGGTTTGCCGTTTTTAATCGGCAAAGTTTTGCCCACGGTTTTCGGCGATGAAGTTCAGCGGGCGAGTCCGCTGATTAATTTTCCGCAATGGACAGGCTGGTCGCCGGTGTTTTTACCTAAGGGCTACGAAGTCACCTTCGCGGTCGCCTTCTTGCCCTTGGTATTCCTGGTGCGCGGTGTTTCCGAATTCTTTTCGGGTTACTTGTTAAACGTGGCGGGGTTGCGCGTGGTGGAGTCGGTCCGCCGCACCGTTTTTGCTAAGCTTCAACAGTTGCACCTTGGTTTTTTTAGTCGGATGTCGGTGGGCGACTTGCTGGCTCGTGTGATTAACGACGCTAACTCGGTGCGCTTGGTTTTGGTGGATATATCGAACGACATTTTGGTGCAGCCCTTGACGATGCTTTTTGCGTTGGGCTATGTGATTTGGCTCTGCCTTTCTAAGCCCCAGGGGATCTGGTTCCTTGCCTGTTTATTAGTGGTTCCGCTGGCCGTCTTTGTGGTTCGTGGGATTGGCTCGGCGATTCAGAAGCGGGCGCGCTCGGGCCTAGTTTCGGCCTCCGACCTCAATAGCATCACGGTCGAGAATTTACAGTCGGCTCGCGATGTGCGTGCCTACGGTCTGCAGGAGCGTGAGGCGGCGCGCTTTGATTTGGCGAGTCACGAAGGCTTACGCATTCAAGCTAAATTGGTGCGTTATGAAAAAGCGCTATCGCCAGCGCTGGAAATCTCTGCGGCCGCTGGAATTGCTTTAGCGATTGGAGTGGGTGCACGGGTGGGTTTTAAATTTGAAGAGCTGCTTTCTCTGATAACAGCCTTCTATGTCGCGTACGGTCCGATTAAGCGCTTGGGCTTTGTGAGCAACCGCTTGCACATGGCTGAACCAGGATTGGTGCGACTAGAGGAGATTATCAATGCACCGATTGAAGTAGCCGATGCGCCTAATGCGCAATCGCTCGGTCGCGTCCGTGGCGATATCAGCTTGGAGGCTATGTCTTTCTCCTATGGCACCGAGAAGGTGCTTAATCATATTTCAATTAAGATACCCGCGGGTCAGTCGGTTGCTTTGGTCGGACCGAGTGGCGCAGGCAAGAGCACCTTCGTGAATTTAGTGCCGCGTTTCTTTGATCCGCAGGAGGGTGTCATCAAGGTGGATGGATACGATTTACGTTCCGTCAAACAGGGAGACCTGCGGGCGAATATCGCCCTGGTTTCGCAAGAGCCCGTGTTATTCAACGAGACGATTGAAGAAAACATTCGACTGGGTCGTCCAGGCGCAACCAGTGCCGAGGTGCGTGAGGCCGCTCGTCTAGCGGGCGCACTTGAATTTATTGAAGCCCAGCCGCAAGGTTTCCAAACCTTGGTGGGTGAACGTGGGTCGCGTCTCTCGGGCGGGCAACGTCAGCGCGTATCGATTGCCCGTGCCTTCTTGAAGAATGCCCCAATTTTAATTTTAGATGAAGCGACTTCGGCTTTGGACACGGATACAGAGCGCAGCATTCAACATTCGTTGTCTCAGTTGATGCAGGGTCGGACCACGTTGATTGTGGCTCACCGTTTCAGCACCATTCGAGATGTGGATCGTGTACTAGTTTTTGATAATGGTCTCATTGTGGCCGATGGGCCGCGCGAAGAAGTTTACCGCACCAACGAGCTCTTCCGTCGCCTCTGGGATAATCAGTCGCAAGGAGTGGCGTGATGCGTATTTTAGTGATTAAATTTTGTGGATTGCGCGGGAGCTTGGCCGCCTCGGCTAGCTTTCGTGCCATCAAGGAATTGCATCCGAGTGCGACGGTTACGTTTGTGACCTTGCCCGGCTCGGAGCCAGCGGCGCGGGGCTGTCCGATGATTTCTGAAACCATTGGATACGATTTTAATTCGGGCTTCGGTGCTTTCATCGCCTTCCTGGGGCATGTGCGCCGTCAACGTTTTGACCTCGCCATTGCACTTTCAAATCACCACTTGGCTCGTCAAATGGCAGCTTGGAGTGGGGCTCGTCGGCGGGTGTGCGTGGGTCGGGCTCCGTTTTATTTAGCCACCTTCTTTCATCAACAAGTGACGGGGCTTTGGGTGGATCCGCACGAGGCGGCGCGTGACTATGCGGTCTTGAGCGAAGTTTTTAATTTACCAGCGGAAGTGCCCACCATGTGGTTTGCGCCCTCCCGGATGGATGAACACGGCCTGTTAGTCGACCCCCAGAAGTATTTGGTCATTCACCCTGGGGCTTCGCACCCTGAGCAGGTTTTAGAAATTGATAAGTGGGCCGCGGTGGCACGGGAATTAATTGCGGCTGGTATGGTAGAGCGGGTGGTCGTTTCGGCGGGTCCATCAGGTTCGGAAAAAATCATGGCCGAAGCTTTGTGTGGTTTGATTGGGCCGGTGGCTCAGTCGACACGCGGGCAGTTAACTTTTTCGCAGTTGGCTAAACTTTTGCAGGACGCCCGTGTTTTTTTGGGTGCAGATTCGGCGGTGCTGCAATTAGCGGCGGCAGTGAAGGTGCCGGTGGTCGCAGTCTTTGGTCCATCCGACTATGGTCGGGCCCGTCCGTGGGGCACGTTGAGTCGCACGGTGAGAATTGATACGACCATGTTTGAGGGCGAGGATGCGACCGACTATCGGGCGCGGATAGATCGAGCGTTGAGTCGTATCACGCCGGGACAAATTGTGCGTGCCGCGGAAGAAGTGATACGCATTGCGGGATAAATTTAACGCTACCATGTCTACACCTTCACACTATGACGCCGTAATTATTGGCGCTGGCATGTCGGGCCTCGCGGCTGCGGTACGATTGAGTATGTACGGGCAGAAGGTTTTACTCCTGGAGCGGCACAATGCGGTGGGCGGACTCAATTCTTTCTACGCCCGAGGGGCTCGGAAGTACGACGTCGGACTTCATGCCTTGACCAATTGGGTGCCTGAAGGCGTGAAGGGTGCACCCTTGGTGAAATTAATGCGTCAGTTGCGGATTCGTCGCGAAGAGCTCGATCTCTGTCCGCAATTGGGTTCTCGCATTACGATGGCGGAGAAAAACCTAAGACTGAACAATAACTTTAATGACCTAGTTGCGGATGTGGCTGCGGCTTTCCCACAACACGTGGACCGATTTATTGCCTTGGATGAAATGTTTATGGGGATGGATGAAACCGCACTAGAGGCCTCGGGTGGTTCGGCGCGGGCATTATTGGACGAAAAAATTGGCAACCCGTTGCTCCGCGACATGTTGCTTTTGCCGACCTGTTTTTATGGCAGTGCCATTGAGGATGACATCGAGATTTCGCAATTCGCCGTGATGTGGCGTTCGTTATTCAAAGAAGGATTCGCGCGACCCTTCATTGGAGTTCGTCAGGTGGTAAGGCTTTTATTGGATCGTTGCCGCGAGCATCACGTCGAACGTCGCATGAAGTGCGGCGTGAAGCGTCTCGTGGTTAAAGCGGGGAGTGTTGCGGCTTTAGAGTTGGACGATGGCACGGAGGTGACGGCAACTCGCGTGTATTCATCGGCGGGAGTGGTGGAAACTCAGCGTATGCGTTCGGATGTCGAGCCTCAGGCTTCAGCCTCGGCCATCGGTCGCTTGGGTTATGCCGAAACGATTACCACTTACCGAGCGGATGACTTCGCTAAGTTTGGTTGGTCGGACACCATTGTCTTTTTCTGTGATGCCGAGCAATTCAGTTATCGTTCGCCCGCTGAGCTCGTGGATCCACGTTCAGGTGTCATCTGCATCCCCAATAATTATTCGTATGGTGAAGGCCGAAAGTTGGACGAAGGTTGGTTGCGGGTCACTGCGTTAGCGAATCACGATGCTTGGTGTCAGTTGCCTGAAGTTGAATACTTGGCACAGAAGCAAGCATGGCTGGCGCAACTTAATGCCGTGGCCCGCCGGCACCTCCCCGCAGTTTCAAATGCGGTACATGATGCGGCACTCACATCAACGGATGTCTTTACCCCGCGCACCGTACGTAAATTCACGGGTCATTTAAACGGCGCGATTTATGGATCGCCCGTGAAACGTCGAGATGGGCGAACGGACTTAAATAATTTATTTATTATCGGAACTGACCAAGGATTCTTAGGGGTGACAGGGGCGATGCTTTCGGGTATTTCGATGGCCAACCTCCACGGACTTAAGAATTAATTTATGAATCAAACGGATTATTCGGCCCCTCAGCGTACTTTATGGCAGGACTTACTTCAACCTGCCGTGATTGTCGGTGCCCTGGGTTACTTCGTCGATATTTACGACCTCACTTTATTCATGACCATCCGCAAGGAGAGTCTGATGGGCCTCGGGCTCGGCCATTTGATTAGCGGAGCGGCGTGGTATCAGGATCTTCTCTCCTGGCAGATGGCCGGTATGCTTATCGGCGGCATTCTTTTTGGTATTCTGGGTGACCGCATGGGCCGACTCACAACTCTCTTCGGTTCCATTTTGCTTTATTCAGTCGCTAACATAGCCAACGGTTTCGTGCACAGCTTTGAGGCTTATGCCACGTGGCGTTTTATTGCGGGCCTCGGCTTGGCCGGTGAGTTGGGTGGCTGCATTGCACTTGTTTCGGAAACGCTTTCTAAGGAGCGAAGAGGTTATGGTACGGCGCTGGTTGCAACGGTTGGTGTCTTTGGTGCGGTGGTGGCGGGTTATATGGCAGAACACGTTGGTGATATCGGCAGGGTGGTGGGCGGATTATTTGGTGCACCGATTGAAGGTTGGCGCATGAGTTATTTTATTGGCGGTACGCTTGGCCTCATGCTTCTCGCGTTACGCGTCGGCGTCCGTGAGTCTGGGATGTATAAGCATGCGTGCGATTATGCCCATGAAGGTGCGATCACGCGCGGTAATTTCTTCGCGTTGTTTTCAAGTCGTGACCGTTTCTTCCGTTACCTGCGCTGCATTCTCATTGGCTTGCCGACTTGGTACATGATTGGCATACTCGTGCAGCGTGCCTCGACCGTTTTCGCACCGAGTAGCGGTATTCAAGGTGAGCCGATTAAAGATAATTGGTCGGTCGCGGCATTTTATCTGGGCCTAACGTTTGGCGATCTTGCCAGCGGCGTTACCAGTCAGCTGCTTCGCTCCCGCAAAAAAGTCGTCCTCGGCTTCCTCCTATTCAGTATGGTCTGCGTGGGCTTTTACCTCTTTGGTTCCAACGGCTGGAGTTCAGATGCCTATTATCGACTCATCTTCCTAATGGGCTTTGGCATGGGTTATTGGGCTTTGTTTGTAACGATTGCCGCTGAGCAGTTCGGCACGAACTTACGCGCCACTGTGGCGACCACAGTGCCTAATTTTGCCCGCGGTTCGTTGGTGCCTTTGACGGCCTTCTTCACCTTTTTAGCGATGCCATTGAGTGCCGCTCGCGTTAGTCCGCCGATTGCTGGGGCGATTTTAGGCTTCGTCTGTTTCGGTGCGGCGTTCGTGGCACTTGCCACGATGGAAGAAACTTTTGGCAAGAACCTCGATTACCAAGAAAAGAAGTAGGGCTTACTTCTTCACTGGAATCGGTCCATCTGCGACGCAGCGAAAGCCGACGTGGTTCGTGGAGGTTAAGGCGTCTAGGCCTTGACGGGCTGAAGGACGGTAGCGGAAGCAGTAGCCTTCGTCGCATAACCAGGAGCCGCCTCGAATGACGTGCTCACCATAACCCGTTTTTTCGGGGTCGTAGCCGAGTGCGGGTCCGCGTGGATTATCGTTACCTGAAACTTTGTAAAAATCAGGGTGGTACCAGTCTTCGCACATTTCCCAGACATTGCCGGACATATCGTACAAGCCGTAGCCATTGGCGGGAAAGGATTTTACAGGTGCGACTTGGGTGAAGCTGTCTTTACCTGTATCAACCGCGGGAAAGTTTCCTTGCCAGTAATTGGCCATGTATTTCCCGTTGGGGTTTTCTTCATCGCCCCAGACGTAGGGTTTATCTTTTAAACCACCGCGCGCTGCGAATTCCCATTCGGCTTCACTGGGTAGGCGCTTGCCGGCCCATTCCGCGTAGGCGTGGACGTCTTTCCAGGTGAGGCAAATCACTGGGTGGTCCATGCGTTCTTCGATATTGGATTCGGGTCCTTCGGGGTGTTGCCAGGTGGCCCCGGCGGTGAATTTCCACCAAGGTAAATCGCCGCTCGTGCCGCACTGAAACGGGTCCACTCCTTTGGTGTGTTTGAAAATCAATGAGCCGCCTTTAAGAAATTCAGCGGGTGCGTTGGGAAAGTCTTTGGCGCTGAGGTCTTTTTCGGCCTCGGTCACATAACCCGTTGCGTCGATAAATTGTTTGAACTGTGCGTTGGTGACTTCGGTTTGGTCCATCCAGAAACCTTTAACAGTAACGCTGTGAGCTGGGCCTTCTTCGCGGTGTTTATCGTCACCTGCAACGGTACTACCCATGTTGAAGGTGCCGCCTGGGATCCAGACCATGGTGGCACGTGCCTGAGGGCGGGAGCCGCCGTTCTGACTCCAGAGGTAAAGTCCGGCCGTGAGGCACACGAAGAAAATGCCCGCTGACTTGATATAAAACCGGGCACGTTGGGGTTGGTCGGACGGGGAGGCTTTCATGTTAGCGATAACCGGGAGTAGAAGGTAAAAGGGGAGGGGTCGAACTTTCTTATTTAAGGACGAGGCAATCTTATCGCCTCGCACTCAACCTTTAAACCCCTCAATTATTTAGAAGTTATGAATTCAACCCAAGAAGAGGTCCTCCAGATTTTCCGTGATTCACGGGCTTTATTGACTGGGCATTTCGTTTTGCGCTCAGGCTTACACAGCGGGCATTTTTTTCAGTGTGCTCAGGTTTGTCAGCACATGGACAAAGTTACACGCTTGATTGAGTTACTCCGCCCTAAATTGGCGGCTTATCCTTGCGATGTGGTCTTGGCGCCCGCGATGGGCGGCTTAGTGGTGGGACAAGAACTGGCGCGTCAACTCGGCGTACGTTTTATTTTTGTGGAGAAGGAGAACGATAAACTCGTCTTGCGTCGTAATTTTACTTTCCGTCCCAACGAACGGGTTTTAGTGGCCGAAGATGTGGTGACACGTGGTGGACGCGTGCAGGA
>CANBWJ010000048.1 GCA_947373115.1 Opitutia bacterium
AGTTTAAGCGTCTCTTTGCGGGCGAATCTGCTCAGGCCTTTGCGGCTAAAGTTGAAATCATCATGCCTGATAATTCGATTTACCCAGTAGAGGGTAAGGTGAATTTTGTTTCGGCACAGGTCGATGCCCGTTTGGGTACCATCCAAATGCGCGCTGAATTTCCGAATGATAAGAATGCATTTTTACCCGGACAGTACACGCGCGTGCGTTTGCTCGGTCAGTCCATCACAGGTGCAGTCACCGTCCCTGCTTCATGCTTAATGCAGTCTCCGAAGGGTCGTTTTGTTTACGTCATTAATGCCGAGAATAAGGCCCAAATTTATCCAGTCGAAGTCGGGGAGGTTTTGGGCCCCAAGGCAGTTCTTAGCTCGGGGCTTAAAGCGGGCGATCGCGTCGTGATTGATAATTTACAAAAAGTTCGTCCAGGTGCGGTGGTCATTCCTCGTGGTGAAACTGCTCCCGCTAAATAAGTACCAATGAACTGGGATTTCTTCATCCGTCGCCCGATTTTCGGGACCGTTGTTTCGATGGTCATCGTGATGGCTGGCATCATGGCGTTCCGCGTCTTGCCCGTCTCGCAGTACCCGCAAATTACGCCCCCAACGGCGAAGATCACCGTAACCTATCCTGGGGCCTCAGCCGAAACTTTAATGCGCACGGTGGCGGCACCGATTGAAGACGAGATTAACGGGGTGGATAACTTACTCTATTATTCCTCGACGTCATCTTCGAATGGGATGCTGAGCATTACGGTAACCTATGAACCTGGGGCAGACCCGGATCAGTGTGTGATTGATTTGACGAATCGAGTTCGCATTGCGGAACTCCGCCTGCCCGAAGAGGCCCGTCGCTTGGGCGTGACCGTGCGTAAACAGTCGAACGATATTTTAATGGCGATTTCCGTGACCTCCAAGGACGGCAGTCGCGACTCAGTTTTTCTCAGCAACTATTCCTCCGTTAATATCGTCGAAGAAATTAAACGCATTCCCGGCGTGGGTGATTCCGGAATTTTTGGCGCGCGCGATTACGCGATGCGCGTGTGGCTGCAGCCGGATAAGATGGCCCGCTTGGGTGTCACTCCGGCCGATGTGAATCTGGCCATCCGGGCTTCGAATAATCAGTATGCGGCTGGTCGACTCGGACAGGAGCCTTCCTCGGAAGGGCAGGCTTTGGTGGCGCCAATCATCACGCCCGTGCGCTTAGCCACGCCGGAACAGTTTTCTAATGTTATTATTAAATCGGGTGGACCAGCGGGGACCCTGCGTCTGCGTGACATTGCCCGCGTTGAATTGGGGGCTCAGAGTTACGAACAGCAGGCCACGCTGGATGGTCAGACCGCGGTAGGTATTCGGGTGTTCTTGTCCCCTGGAGCCAATGCATTAGACGTGGGTGATGCGGTTAAGGCCCGGTTGAAAGAACTCTCAAAGCGTTTTCCGACGGGCGTGGAGTATGCGATTCCTTTCGACACCACACGTTTCGTTAATGCCTCAATTCATGAAGTGGAACGGACGTTATTCGAGGCGGGCATTCTCGTCGTGCTCGTGTTGTTCCTCTTCTTGGGCAGTTGGCGCGCAACGTTGATTCCATTGATTGCCGTACCTGTTTCCTTGGTCGGAACTTTTGCGGGTCTGTGGCTCTTTGGTTTTGGCATTAACACCCTCACACTCTTCGCAATGGTCATCGCGATTGGTATCGTGGTGGACGATGCGATTGTGATTTTAGAAAATATCGAACGCTTAATGGAAGATGAAGGGAAGACGCCGTTCGAGGCCGCCTTGGCCTCCGTGCATGAAGTCGGTGGTGCCATTGTCGCGATTGTGCTCGTATTGGTTTCGGTCTTCTTGCCCGTCGCTTTCTTGGGTGGCATTGCCGGCGCTTTGTACCGTCAGTTTGCGGTGACGGTTTCAGTCGCCGTAATTATTTCCGGATTTGTCGCCCTGACGCTCACGCCAGCGCTTTGCGTGATGATTTTAAAGCCCCGAGTGCATGGTGCGCCGGGTGGCGTCTTGTTCTGGTTTGAGCGCGGCTTCAATGCGCTGGCGGGTTGGCACGATCGCACGGTGCGTTGGCTTTTGGCTCACCCTTTTAAGGCCGGCTGGCTGTTCCTGGGAATTGTACTCCTGAATTTGGCGCTGCTGTGGAAGATTCCGCGCAGCTTCTTGCCCGCCGAAGACCAAGGTTACGTGGTGGCGATGGTATCGCTGCCCGATGGTGCGAGTGTGACGCGTACGCGTGAGTACATGGCGAAAGTCGTGCCTGATTTATTGGTCATTCCCAAAGAGAAGCCTGCCTTATTTCATGCCTTTGCGATTAGCGGTTTCGACTTAATTGGCGGCGGCGAAAAAACTAATGCGGGCACGATTTTCTTACCCTTGAATGATTGGTCACAACGAAGTCTGACGGCCGAGGAGTTGACTAAGCAATTCATGGGAGCGGCGGCAAAATACTCCGATGGTATGTGCATTGTCGTTAACCCGCCACCGATTCGAGGCATTGGCAGTGCAGGTGGATTTGAATTTTACCTGCAGGCTAGGGAAGATGATAACGTCGCTCGCCTCGGCGAGGTCACCGATAATTTATTGGCCGAGTTGCGCAAACGTCCCGAATTGACCGGCATAAATTCATTCTTCCGTACCAATGTGCCGCAATACGCCACGGAAGTCGATCAGGTGCGTGCGGCCACACTCGGGATTTCGCTTTCTGAGATTTACGAAGCCCTGCAGGCCACGATTGGTTCGGTCTATGTGAATGACTTTAATAAATCGGGACGAACCTACCGCGTCATCATGCAAGCGGAGCCCGACGCTCGGATGTCGCCCGACGATGTGAGCCACGTGCATGTGCGCGCGAAAGACGGTACCATGATTCCGCTTTCCACTCTGATTAAAATCCGACCTTCTTCGGGAGCGGAACAGATTGACCGTTATAAAGGCTTCATGGCCTCTCGCGTCATTGGCTCTGCGGCCCCGGGTGTCAGTTCGAGTGCAGCACTCAAGGTCGTGGAAGATGTGGCCGAAGCCACGTTGCCCGAAGGTTATCAATTGGATTGGACAGCGCAGGCTTTCCAGGAAAAGCGCACGGCGACCTCGGCAGTGCCGGCCTTTGCGATGGCGCTCTTGATGGTCTTCTTAATTCTCGCTGCCCTCTACGAAAAGTGGTCGTTACCGATTGGGGTAATTTTAACGGTACCGTTTGCGTTGTTGGGTGCGTTGATTGCGATCTTCATTCGCGGTACATCGAATGACATCTATTTCCAAATCGGATTGATTACCCTCATCGGTTTGGCGGCGAAGAACGCGATTCTGATTGTCGAGTTTGCGGTGAAGGCACGCGATGCGGGCATGTCGGCCGCCGAAGCTGCCGCTCAGGCGGCGAAACTTCGCTTCCGTCCGCTGGTCATGACTTCGATGGCGTTCGTCTTGGGTGTCGTGCCACTCGTCATCGCCGTCGGTGCCGGAGCAGGGGCTCGTCGTTCCATGGGCACTGGGGTCTTTGGCGGCATGTTACTCGATACCTTTGTGGCGACCTTATTTATTCCGCTCTTCTTTAAAATTCTTACCGGCGATCGTAAGGAGCCACGCGCATGAAACATTTAAAACACATCTATATTCTCTCCGGCGTTTTATTAACTGCCTGTACCGTAGGACCTGATTACGAGCGCCCCGACGTGGCGTTAGCGGCTAAATATCCCGAGGCTCAGGTTTCAGGCGTGGCAATTTCCGATCAATGGTGGAAGGGCTTTGGCGATACTCAGCTTGATCAATTCATCGCACAGGCGCTTGTCGCTAACGCCGATCTAAAAGTGGCAGTTGCCCGAGTTGAAGAAGCTTCTGCAGGTTTAGATGATGTGTCGGGTGCACAATTGCCGCAGATCGACGGCACGGGTGGTTATTCGCGAACGAAGGTGAGTGATGGCGGCTACACTCCAATTACGGCGACGAATGGTCGAACGCGTTCGCTTTACCGCGCAGGCTTAGCGACCTCGTTCGAACTCGATTTCTGGGGCAAGCTGCGTCGCGCGACCGAAGGGGCGAAGGCACAATTGCTCGGTGCGCAGGAAGCACGTGCGCAGGTGGAATTAGCGGTAACCTCATCGGTCGTCCGTGCGTATGCGGTGCTGCGTTCAGCCGATATTCAAGCCCGTGCGGCCGAAGAAATTCGTGCCGTGCGCGAAGAGGAGCGACGTGTAATCGAAGAACGCTTTAAGGTGGGTTCGGCGGGTTCGAATGATCAAGCGGTGGCAGAAATTAATTTAGCAGCAGCGGTATCGGTGCTGTCGGATGCCACGCGTGCCCGTGCTCAGGCCCAGCATTTATTGGGTTTTCTGATCGGCCAGCCCGATTTAGTGGTCGCAACCAGTGTGGCTGCACCGTGGAAATTGCCCGCTGCACCAGCGGCAGGTTTGCCCTCGGATCTTTTACGTCGTCGCCCCGATGTCGTCGTCGCCGAGCAAGCCTTGGTCGCAGCGAATGCGCGAATTGGTTACGCCAAGGCATCGTACTTCCCAACCTTTTCGTTAACGGGTACATTTGGTAGCGAGAGCCGGTCTTTTTCTAATTTATTCTCGAGTGGTTCGGCAACGAATTCACTGGGCGTTGATTTGCGGGTGCCGCTTTTAGATTACGGTCGCACGGCTGCGAGGGTGGATGGTGCGGTGGCGGTCCAACATCAAGCGGTGGCGACTTACGAAAAAACTGTATTCAATGCGTTTCGCGAAGTGCGCGATGCACTAGTCGACGTGCGCGAGACGATGCAAGCAGCGGATGCGGCGGTACGTCGCGAAAATTCTTCGCGTGAGGCTTTCCGGGTCGCCGAGGCTAAGCAAGGGCAGGGTCAGATTGGGCCGTTGGACTTCCTTTTATCGCGGAGACAATTGGCCGAATCGCAGGCTGCTGTGGCCAGGGTGCGTTATGACCGTGTGATTGCGCAAGTGGACCTAATTAAGGCACTCGGCGGGGCGAGAGTGGAGGCAGTCGAAGTTAAGGAGTGAGGGTGACTCGACGAAACAGGTTCACTTTTGGGGGCGAAGTGTTTGAGTGGGCTCATGTCGCCACCGTCACTCTGGCAAGAAATCGTTAGCGCCGGCAGCACCGACCTTTTTTTAGTCGTCGCGTCCATAATTTTTCTGACGGCGGTGGTGCATGCATTGTGTGCCTCAACAATCGCACATGCCGTGAAGCATCGCGGGCCCGTGATGCATTTCTTGGGTGAAGTTGAAGCGGTGTTCGGAATTTGGGCCGTGGTTCTCATTGCAACTTTCTTGTTATGGCCGGGCAAAGGGTGGGCGTGGGTCGCGCACTATTTAGTCACTGGAAATTACAATCTCAACGCGAAGGTCGCACCGGCTAATAAATTCCTGGAGCCCATTTTTGTTTTTGTCGTGATGCTAATGGCGTCGACCAAGCCAGTCTTGTTAGCGGCCCAAAAACTACTCGGAGCCGTGGCCGACTGGTTTGGCGGTTCGACGTTAGCACGTTGGTGGGTGATCTTAACTCTGGCGCCATTGTTGGGTTCTTTAATTACGGAACCGGCCGCCATGACCATTGCAGCGATGTTGCTTTCGGCCCAGTTTTACGCCCTTAAACCTTCGAATCGGTTGAAGTATGCTACCATAGCTTTGCTCTTCGTTAATATTTCTGTCGGCGGGGCACTCACGCATTTTGCGGCGCCGCCTGTGGTGATGGTGGCCAGTAAGTGGGGTTGGGGTTTGAGTGCAGTGTTTAATCAGTTTGGCTATTCGGCAATGGCGACGATTGGACTTTCGAATTTCGGGTACTATTTGTTATTCCGTAAAGAGCTAACAGGTTTAGGACTGGTGCGGGAAAAGAATACTGACGAAAAATTTTCGGCCTCGGTCACCTTGTTGCATTTTATTTTTATCGCGTGGACGGTGTGGACATTGTCCGAGCATCAGACGCTCTGGATGCTGGGTGGGCTTTTAGTTTTTGTGGTGATGACTAAACTCACATCGCGGTGGCAGTCGCCGATTCAGTGGCGTGGACCGTCGATGGTGGGAATTTTCTTGGCTGGGTTGGTCGTCTTAGGCGGATTGCAATCCTGGTGGATTGCTCCGGTCTTGGTGCGCTTGGATGCCTCGACGCTTTTATTGGCTTCAACGGTGCTGACTTCTTTTAATGATAATGCGGCCGTTACCTATTTGGCGTCGCAGGTCCCGGCGTTGATGCAGCCCGGGGTAGTGGCGGACGGTTTGCGTCACGCCGTGATGGCGGGTGCCTTGGCCGGTGGCGGTTTGACCGTGATTGCGAATGCCCCGAATCCAGCAGGGCAATCAATCTTGGGCGGGCACTTTGAGGATGGCGTTTCCGCGCTGCAATTAGCCCTCTGGGCTTTATTCCCCACGGCAGTGGCAGTGGTTTGCTTTGTCCTCATTTAGGGTGGGCTCGGGGGCTACTTTTGACTGTTCAATTGGAGGGGGAGGGGGTAGGTTTTTAGTTCCCCGATTTTACCCACATGCGCCCTAACACTCGTCGCGGTTTCACCCTTATTGAGCTCCTGACCGTCATTGCCATTATCGGCATCTTGGCGGGGGTCTTGTTCCCGGCCATTGGCTCCGTAAAAAAGAAGTCAAAAATCGCCACCTCGCAGACCACTTTCTCGCAATGGTGTTCAGCAGTCAGCCGTTATAAATCCGTTTATAGTTTTTATCCCAATATCGGTTCGAAGTATGATACGGGTGCAGATGCTTTGCACAAGTTAGAGGATGGAACGGGGCTTAAATTTATTAAAGCTTTGTCCGGTAAAAAACCTAGCGGAGGCTTACTGTCGGCTGGAACCACGGGTGATCGTATGACACTAAATCGAAACGCCGAAGAGTTCTGTGCGTTCGCAGTAGAAGATTATTATAACAATGATATTAGCGACACAAAGCCACTTCTGCAGGATAAACTAGGTAATATAAATGTTCGGGTTATTTTTGATACAGACAATACAGGTTCAATTAAAAACATTGGTTCTACTCCTTTGCCTAGCGACATTGATTCGACCAAGACAGATGCTAAGAACGGGGTTAACACAGCGACGGGAATACCTGCGCGGGTGATTATTTTTACGACTTCAAATGACATCGGCGTGCCCCCCGATGGACAAACACTTGGCCCCGATGATGTGGCGGACATTGTTGCAATTCAGTGAGTCTTAAAGCTGTCATGAGCCACGTGCGTCGTGGTTTTACGCTCATCGAGCTGTTGGTGGTCATTGCCGTCATTTTGCTCATTTCTGCAATGTTTCTTGGATTATCCTCGAACAGTAACAGTGCAGGGTTGGTGGGTGGGCAGCGCATGCTTGCGTCGAGCTTAAAGTCGCTCCGAGCCATGGCGCTGCTGAATCAAGGTGTCACAACCCAGCAAGGTTCGACTACTTACAACGCACGTTATCGGCTATTAATACTGAATGATCCGTCGGACCCAGTGAACCACCTTCGGCAATATGTAATTGCGGTTGGGGGGATTGACTCACGGTTAATAACTGACGGCTCTGACGCTTCATCAATCAAGAATACGGATATTCGTTATAAGTGGTTGGCACCTGCACCCGCATCATCCCTGCCAAACGGTGTTTATTTTGTGCCATTAAAGAATGCCACAACCAAAATACTACCGCCTCTCGACAGCGAATCTACTAATTGGCCGGGAAGTAAACAGTACAGTGTAATCCCTAAAATTAACGATTCAAGTTTCACGGCATCATCTTTAGATAACGGCAGTACGATGAGTTTCACCCCGAAGAATCAGTCCGATAATCTGACGTCTGATGGGAAAAGCTGGTACTATGTCGAATTGCAACCGTCGGGCGCTTCTAATCATCCTGGAAGAGTTATGCTCGTTCTTGCCAGCGGCGCAATCTCGCCAGACGCTACTGCTGCAGGTGCAACACTGCAGCCGTTGAGCGCAAATCAGTTTTCAGCAATTGTTCTTAGACCTAATGGCGATGTTTCACTAACGAATAATTCGGACGATCTTAACCCATAATACAATGAATTTTCACAGCAAATCTAAGTCGAATGCGGGTTTCTCATTGGTCGAAGTCACGCTTGCTATTGGCATTGTAGGCATGGCAATTCTTTCGTTGGTTGGTATCCTTGGTTCGACCTTCCAGCAGGTTGACGAGATTATGATGACAAATCGTGCAATATCTGGAGTGACGCGCTTGGTTGGTGCATTAGATAATCCAAGATCGATTCTTTGGCTTGCTGGAGATGGCACTGGCTTGAACTACCTTGCCGTAGAAAAGAAGACAATCTTGGATGCCCCTGCAACTGGTACATCTAGTTCCAATTTTGATATCGCATACCGATTAGTTAACTCAAGCGGCTGGACTGCAGGTAATACAGCTAGCTCTACAGCTAAGGGTGTGTGGCTTTATGTTTACGAAAGAAAGCTTGTGAGCAGTGATAAGGAGGCAACCGGGACAATATATAACATTAGTTCTAACCCATCGATTATGGAGGTCGCCGCATGTGACAGTGACGATCTGAACGTTCCAATGGCTAGTAACCGAAATATTGTAGGAGTTCCGATGCGCGTTAGAATCACAATTTCGAAGTTACTTATCGGTCAACCATACAGCATCGATCAGACGACCTTGGAGCCTGCAACTAGCAAATGGCCAGAATCGGGCGGAAAATTAAACCAAGACCCTAATCTGTATCCATTGGCTTACCTCCCGCTGGTCGTAGAGTTTTATCCACACGACTTCGTCAAGCCGACTGACCCGGCCGGCTTTAAGAATAAAGAACAATCCCCAATTTTGGTACAAAATATTGTCATTAGTCGATGAGCGCACAGCCAAACTCTCAAAGGAAGTCCGGCTTCACCTTAATCGAGGTGATGGTGTCCACCGCCATCATGATTGTGATTATTTTGGCGGTAGTCACAATTGCGTCAGATACATTCAAGGCTTATGATAAAGCGGTGGCGGATTTAACCTCGCAGTCAGAAGCGCGGGGCGTGCTGGATGCGTTAGAAAACGATTTTCAAACAGCAGTAATTCGTCCTGATGGTCGATGCTGGATGGAGATTATCATCCCGGGTGCATCAAAAGCTCCAACTGGTGCTGGTCCTGGTAACTCTTTTGGAGATATCGATAAGTCGGATCAGCCAATAATTTTATTATTTTCCTCTCCGTCGGACCGCCCGAGGTATTCAGTGGATGCAACTCCTGTTGCGCTTAAAGGCGACACATGTGCGGTTGCCTATCGCTTTGGACAGGCTTCGCCATTTGCTTCTCCAGGTGCGCTAATTTCGCAGGTGTATGGCGTTTACAGGACAATTATTGACTCCGAAAATACTTTTAAGGAAGCAATTCCGGAAATACTTTTAGGAAGTTCGACGGTTGATAAATCGCCATGGGATTATTGGTACGGAAAAAAGGGGAAACAGACATATAACGACTACTCTAAATCTCCACAAAAGCAGGTCACTAATGGTACACTCTTTGATTTTAATTTAAAAGCCAGTAATCCGTGTTGGACGCTTGATTCTTCTAATCTAATTGGTGCTAACGTGGTTTCGATGAATTTAATTTTTTGGTGCTCATCGACTTTGCCTGATTCTACTAAACTCTCTCCTGCACCTATTGTTGATCCTTTAGCGCGCACTTCTCAAACGTTGCGACCCTTAATTCCGGTTGGAATTGACCCGTCCAGAAATACTGCAGCAGTTTTTGGTGAGGTGTTTTCGCCTACGGTTTTACAGTCGGTTACCACTGCCAAAATTCCCTCTGAGCAGTTTACGTCGCGACTCAGAATTTTTAGTGATCGAATCTACCCAGATGATAAGAGCAACAAGGCAACGATGGCTATTGCTTCGCCAACGCAAGCTACGCTCCTTAAGACGTATTTGCCGTATTCACTGAAGGCGGTGGAAGTTTCGATTACTGTTTTAACGCCTGAAGGCTCAAAAGAGCTTCGTGCCTACCAAGACATGTTTTCTAAAGGGCAGAGTACTACTGGGGTTTCCCTTAACAACACTGCAGACTTTAAACGCATTGTTGGACAATACGGTAAAAACTTCACCCGCTATATTCGACTTCTCGGCAACGGTGGTTGAGTGTTCGTTCATACCAACAAAAAGGGCGTCCAACTGGACGCCCTTTTTGTTTTATAAGAATAATAATTACTCGCTGTAGACGCCCATCTTGCGGA
>CANBWJ010000049.1 GCA_947373115.1 Opitutia bacterium
GTTGGACAATTGTCACTGGGGGTAACGTGGCAAGCGGGTAGCGTGGTTTATCACTACGGTGATTGACTCCGGCCCTAACCTCGCATGGATAGAGCCATACAAGGCATGGCAGAAGAACCCGTTATCGAACTCGAAGGCAAAATCCTACAAGTGCTACCTGGCACGATGTTCCGGATTGAGCTCCCCAATAAGCACGTCGTGTTGGGTCGTATTTCTGGTCGTCTCCGTAAGAATTTTATCCGCATCAATCCTGGAGATCGCGTGAAGGTTGAGATGAGTCCATCGGACTTAACTCAGGCCCGTATTATCTTCCGTCTGCGCGATACCGCTCCACGCCCAGCCGCCCCTCCACCCAAACGCCGGTACTGATTTTAAACGTTTTTCGTTACTATGACCCGGTTTAGCCGGGTTTTTTGTTGCAGGTTTAGGGGCATAATCTATTAATCATTACCTACTTACTAAAGATTTAATCCCATGCCTATCTACAAAAGCGTTTTGGAAACCATCGGTCGCACGCCCTTGGTTCGTTTAAACAAAGTCACCGAAGGCCTCCATGCGGAAGTCTTGGTGAAGCTCGAGTACTTCAATCCTCTGTCCAGCGTGAAAGACCGTATCGGTCGTGCGATGGTCGAAGCCGCTGAACGTGACGGCCGCTTGAAGCCCGGTGGTATCATTGTTGAGCCTACTTCGGGTAACACCGGTATCGCCTTGGCTTTCGTTGCCGCTGCCCGCGGTTACCGCTGTATCTTAACGATGCCCGAAACCATGTCGGTTGAACGTCGCGTCTTGCTGCGTATGTTGGGTGCTGAAATCGTTTTAACCCCTGGAGCTAAGGGTATGCGCGGTGCCATTGAGCGCGCCACGCAGCTCCGTGAAGAATTGGGCAGCAATGCTTACATGCCCATGCAATTTGATAACCCTGCGAATCCTGAAGTACACCGTCGCACGACCGCCGAAGAAATTTGGGCGGACACGGATGGCAATGTGGATGTTTTTGTGTCGGGTGTAGGTACCGGCGGAACCATTACTGGTGTGGCCTCGGTGATTAAGGGTCGTAACCCTAAGTTCTTGGCCATCGCAGTTGAGCCTTCGGCCAGCCCAGTAATTACGCAGACCCGTAATGGTCAGCCTGTGCAACCAGCACCTCACAAGATTCAAGGTATCGGTGCTGGCTTTGTGCCAAAGAATTGTGACCTCTCGTTGGTCGATGAAGTCATCCAAGTTTCGAACGAAGATGCCTTCGCCACAGCCCTCGATGTTTCCGCCCGTGAAGGTTTGGCGGTCGGTATTTCTTCGGGTGCCAATATTTGGGCCTGCTTGCAGTTGGCTAAGCGCCCTGAGTTCAAGGGTAAGCGCTTCGTGACGATCGCTTGTAGCCCAAGTGAGCGTTACCTCTCCACCGCTCTGGCGGAGAAAATTCGCGCTGAAGTGACGGCTTTAACCGCGTCGTAATTCCACCTGACTGAACAAAAAGGCGGGCCCGTAAAGGACCCGCTTTTTTTGTGCCAAGGTGGTTTTACCCTTGTAAAAATAGGGAAACGAATAGATGAACAGATGTTCATATGTTACGTGCCCTGGCAGATTGTAACAATTTTTTCGCCTCCTGTGAGCGGGCGATGGACCCAACCTTGATTGGCGTGCCGATTGTGGTGCTGTCGAATAACGATGGTTGTGTGGTGGCACGGTCATCGGAAGCAAAGGCTCTGGGCGTTCCCATGGGAGCACCGTTTTTCTCCGTGCGTCGCGTTTGTGAGGCGCACGGCATTAAAGTCTTCTCCTCTAACTTTGCGGTGTATGGAGATTTTTCAGAAAAAGTCATGGCGGTGTTGGCGGAGCATGCGCGCGACTTTGAACCATACTCCATCGACGAGGCCTTCTTGGGTTTTCCGGATATGTCGGAAGCGGAGGCCTTGGCTTTGGGGCAGCGCATTCGAGCCGACGTTTTAAAGCGGACGGGAATTGCGGTCTCGATCGGCATGGGTGCGACGAAAGTTTTGTGCAAGCTAGCGAATGAGCGAGCGAAGAAGGAGGTGCAGAGCGGTGGCTGTATTGTTGTCCCGTATGCGCATGAAGGACGGATGGATTTTTTAAAGGGAATCGGGGCCAAAGATATTTGGGGTGTGGGCTCGGGCTTAGCGGCACGTATTCGGTCACACGGAATTTTATCGGCCGCTGATTTAGCGGAGGCCGACCCAGCATTTATTAGACGATTAGCGGGCGTGGTCGGTGAACGCATTGCCTTGGAATTACGCGGGGTGGCCTGTCATGAAATTATTGAAGACGTAGGAGCACGAAAAAGTATCATGGTTTCGCGTTCCTTCGGTCGGATGGTTTCCGACGTGCGAGATTTGGAAGAGGCGATTGCCACGCATGCGGCCCGTGGGGCAGAGAAATTGCGTGAAGACGGATTAGTGGCTGCATCGATGGTCGTCTTTTTCGGAACCAATAAACATCGGCAGGATCAGGAGCAGTATCGTGCCGACGAAATGGAGGTGCTGGATCCACCCACGGATGATGCGCGATCGATTTGCGCGGCAGCGGGTCGGGCGTTGGCACGGATTCACCGCGATGGCTATTGGTATAAGCGGGCAGGGGTTATGCTATTGGGCTTATCGCCGGCGGATTCGGTGCAGGAAATGTTGCCCGGTATGGGTGCGAAGGTGGACCCCTCTAAACGTCGATTGATGCGGGCCGTGGATGCGTTGAATGCGAAGTTGGGTCGCGAGGTTGTGCGTCCTGGTAGCACGGGGTTGGTACGCAATTGGCAGGGAAAGTCGGAACAGAAGTCCGCGGCCTCAACTAATAAAGAGGGGACGACCTCACCGAAGTCGGACGCCAAAAAGCCGCGCATTCGGTTTCACGAATGAGTAAAATCGTTCGGTCTTTTTGAACCTTAAACTTCCCAGTCTTCGGCCTTCGATTGCAGAATCTTATCGAGCGCGTTGAGCACGAGTTGAACGGCTTCCTCGGTGGAAAGCTTATCGGTGCGTACGTGTACCTCGGGGGATTCAGGTGCCTCGTAAGGGGAGGAGATGCCGGTGAATTCAGCAATCTCACCGCGACGGGCCTTGGCGTAGAGTCCTTTGACGTCGCGAGATTCGCAGACCTCTAAGGGGGCATCCACAAAGACTTCGATAAAGGCGTGATTGGCGAGGGCAGCGCGGGCCTTGGCGCGGTCGGCGGCCAGAGGGGCGATTAAAGTGACGAGCGAGATGTGACCGGCATTGGCGAAGAGACCAGCGACAGCGGAGGCGCGGCGCACGCTTTCGGCGCGATCAGCGGCAGAGAAGCCGAGGTCGCGATTGAGGGCGGTGCGTAGGTCGTCACCGTCCACGCGGTAAACCTGGCGACCGGCGTCAAAGAGTCGGCGTTCAACGAGTTCAGCGATGGTGGATTTACCCGAGCCGGATAAGCCCGTAAACCAGATCACTGCGGGAGGGTGACCAGAGCGCGCGGTGCGTTCGGCGGCGGTGACTTTACCTTCGCGGGTATTATTTTCGGAGCGGGCTTCGAGAATGATACCGCCTCCATTGATGCGACCAGCGTCTTCGACGGCAAAACGTCCAGTGATGGCACACTCGTGGTGTAAATCGAAGGCGACGGGGCGGGTGGCGCGGACGATGACTTCACAAATGGAGTCGCGAGGCACGCTGCTGGCTTCAATTGATTCAAGCGTTGAGGCGTCGGTAATCTTTTCGATTTTAGAAATCACGGCCTGAACGTTTTGCGTGAGCAGGCGGAGTCGGTAGGTCTTGTTTAATTGTAAGGGCTCTTTGCCCAGCCAGAAAATGCGGGCACGGAATTCGCGACCCACACGTGGTTGGTTGTTAGCGTGGGAGGCGACTTGACCGCGCTCCACGAAGATTTGTTCGCTGAGGGTGAAGCCAGCGGAATCGCCGGTGACGGCCACTTCGCGTGATTCGGGTCCAGGCCAATCTTCAAAGGTGCGCACCACGCTGCGTCGTCCGCCAGGCTGGAAGACGAGTTCGTCGCCCGGGCGAATGGAGCCAGCTTCAACGCGACCGGCGACGATGCGACGGTGGTCGAAGCGATAAATATCGGAAACGGGAAGACGAAGGGGGAGGCCGGTTAAATCGTCTTCGTGGCGGAAGTTGTCGAGTGCGTCTGCGACGGTGGGGCCTTGCCACCACTTCATTTTGTCGGAGCGTGTAACAATATTTTCACCATGCTTCGCAGCGATGGGGATGAAGTGTACCGCAGTGAGTCCGAGTGATTGTAGGAAGGCGGAATACTCGACCTTAATCTTCTCGTACGTGGCTTGGTCGTGTTTAACTAAGTCCATCTTGTTCACGAGGACGACGAGCTGTTTGACGCCAAGGAGCGAGAGGAGGAAAGCGTGGCGACGGGATTGATCCATGACGCCTTCGCTGGCGTCGATGAGTAAGAGGGCGGCAGAAGCGCTGGCAGCGCCCGTCACCATGTTCTTTAAGAATTCTTTGTGACCGGGGGCATCGATGATGGCGTAGGCACGCTTCTTGGTGCGGAAGAAGATGCGCGTCGTATCGATGGTGATATTTTGCTCCTGCTCTTCGAGGAGGGCATCGAGTAAGAAAGCATACTCAAAATCCATGCC
Source organism: Opitutia bacterium (assembly GCA_947373115.1). Taxonomy (GTDB): domain Bacteria; phylum Verrucomicrobiota; class Verrucomicrobiia; order Opitutales; family UBA953; genus UBA953. The sequence goes on from CANBWJ010000049.1 coordinate 4,595, forward strand.
TTCAGCGGCACAGTTTTTACGGACCTGTTCGATTTTACCGTTAGGCAGGGAATCGGTGTCGTGCAGTAGTCGGCCGACGAAGGTGGATTTACCGTGGTCCACGTGGCCCACCACGACGACGTGCATTTTACGCATGTCTTCGATTTCGGAAAGGGCGGACGGATTCACGTTGGGGGAAATATTGGAAGCAGGAGCGGACATGGAAGAAATAGGTTTTACATGAAGCCCTTCGCGCGGAGGGCTTGCATAGAGTTACGACCGACGTGGTCTTGGGCACGACCCGCACGTTCACTCACGCGGGTCATTTTTAATTCCGCAATCACTTCATCGATATTGCTCGCGGGGCTATCCACGGGGTGCGTGATGGGGTGGCAACCGAGGGAGCGGAAGCGTTTGCCGTTACGTGCGTAGTAAAGGGTGGGGTTCGGAATATTTTCGCGGCGGATGTATTCCCAAATATCGAGTTCGGTCCATTCGAGCAGAGGCTGCACGCGGACGTGCCCGCCTTCAGGAGCGGTGGAGGCGAATTGGCCCCAGAACTCGGGAGGCTGATCTTTGTATTCCCAAACACCTTCGGCGGTGCGAGGGGAGAACCAGCGCTCTTTGGCACGAGTGGGGTCTTCGTCGCGACGGATGCCGGTGACGAGGGCGTCCCATTTAAATTCATCAATCGCTGCTTTCAGCGGGACGGTTTTTAACTCGTGAGTAACTGTGACGGGGTCATGCGTGGCGTAGCCGATGCCGCGACGGATGGCGTCTTCGTTAATGCGTACAATTAAATCAATACCGTGAATGGCCTTAGCTTTTTCGCGGAACTCGTACATCTCGGGAAACTCGTACGTGGTATCGATGTGCAGGAGGGGGAAAGGGATTTTACCGCAGAACGCTTTACGGGCGAGCCAGATGAGCACGTTGGAATCTTTGCCCATGGACCAGGGCATACAGACGGAGCGGAAGTTGCTAAAGGCTTCGCGGAAAATGTGAATCGACGTCTGCTCGAGGCGCGTCAGGTGGTCGTTTTGGGCGTTACGTGACATGTGAATTAAGATTTTTTATTTTGAGTATGAATGCCGCACTCGCGTTTTTCAAAACCGGGCCAGCGACCGCCGCGTTCATCGTTGCCGCTGGAGGGTTGGGTGCAGGGCCAGCAACCGATGGAACGGTAGCCGCGATCGTGCAGGACGTTGTGGGGAAGTTGATGTTCCTTGAGGTAGGCCCAGACTTGGTCACGACTCCAATCCACGAGTGGATTGAGCTTCCAGATGTCGGAATTGTCGGGTCGGGCCGCGAGGCTGATTAAAGGTGTGGTCGAGCGCTCGGCGCTTTGGTCTCGACGCATGCCCGTAATCCAGAGGTCGAGATCAAATAACTTTTTTCCGAGCGAATCCACTTTGCGGAGTTCACAGCATTTTTCGGGATTACGTTTCCAGAGTTCTGCGCCGTGAGTAGCGGCTTGTTCTGCCACGGTTTGAGCAGGATGAACTTCTTCGATGGAGATTTGTAAGGCCGCTTCGAGTTGCTTCTTGAGGGCTAGAGTTTCGGGGAAGAGTAGGCCCGTGTTGAGCGTGAAAGCTTTGAGGGGTAGCCCAGCTGATTTCGCCAGGTGCATAATCACAATGCCGGCGGGTTGGAAGCTGGTACCGATGCCCGCACGTGAACCGAAGGTCTCGGAAGCCCAGCGCAGACGATCGACGGGCGCGTAAGCGGTGAGCTTAGCGTCGAGCGATGCAATCTGACTGGGATCGAGGTCGGCCACTTATATTGCTTAACCCTGAGAAGTTGGGGCGGTCCAAATGTTGGCTTCGTTGGCCCAATCACCAAAGGCTTGGCCAGCTTTGCGTTCCTTGGCGTATTGTTTGAACAGTTCAGCGATGCCAGCAGTGATATCATCCGCGAGAACCGCTTCCTTCCACGTACGAGCCAGGCGAGTCCCTTCACGGTTACCACCGAGCATCACGTTGTATTTGCCCGGTGCTTTACCTACGAGGCCGATCTCGGCGTTGTAGGGGCGAGCACAGCCGTTGGGGCAACCCGTCATACGTACGACGAGTTCTTCGTTGGCGATACCGGCGGCCGCTTGACCGGCTTCCAGTTTAGCGAGGAAGGCAGGGAAGATGCGTTCGGATTCGGCGAGGGCGAGTCCGCAAGTAGGTAGTGCGGGGCAGGCCATGCCGCGACCCTTGATTAAGCCAGGGTTAAAGACGATGGATGCGCCGTGGCTGTGTAATTCTTTTTCAATGGCTGCTTTGTCGGCCTCTTTGATGTCGGACAGAATTAAATTCTGCGTCGCGGTGAGTCGGAAGGTAGGGCCGAATTTTTCGGCGATGGTGCGCAGTGCAGTTTTCAGTTTGTAGTCGCCTTGGTCTTTCACGCGACCCGTTTCAACGAACAATCCGAGGAACCAAAGTCCGTCGGCTTGTTTGAACCAACCGAACGCGTCACCTTGGCCTTTAAAGAGGAAAGGCTTGGCGGCAGGAAGGGGGGCGCCGAGGCGTTGGGCGAGTTCTTGGCGGAACCATTCGACACCTTTTTCTTGGAGCACGTATTTGATACGAGCGTGTTTGCGATCGGTGCGATCGCCCCAATCGCGGTGAATGGCGATGACGGCGGAACCGACGGCCACGACTTGTTCGCGGGTGAGGAAGCCGATGACATCGGCGAGGCGAGGGTAGGTGAGTTTATTACCGTGCGAGGTGCCTAAGCCGCCGCCGACGAGTAAGTTGTAGCCAACGAGTTTGCCATTTTCGATGATGGCAACGAAGCCCATGTCGTTGGTGAAAATATCCGTGTCGTTATTGGGTGGAATCGCGAATCCGGTTTTGAATTTACGGGGTAGATAGGTCTTGCCGTAGAGGGGGTCGACTGGCGCGCCTGACTCGTCGGAATCCGCAGGCGGAGGCATGTAAGGATTCGCTTGGTCAACTGCAGTGCGAGCCTTGGCAATTTTCTCACCGAGTCCGAGATCCACTTGCACGCCGTCGACCCAGATGGAGTGATAAGCAGTGGTACGAGGCAGTAAGGCCCGGGTGATAGCGAATGCATCTTCATCCACGGCGATACCGATGTCGTCCATCGGAGGATTGGAAGGAGCGGTCACGTTACGATTCACGTCGCCACAAGTTGCGAGGGTGGAGCTCAGCGCTTCATTGATGGACTTGATGAGAGGGCCGATGCCTTTTTGGAGGACGCCGTGGAATTGGAAAGTTTGACGGGAGGTGATGCGCAGTGTGCCGTTGGCAAACTTACTCGAAAGGTGATCGTAGACGAGGTACTGAGCGGCAGGGACGATGCCACCCGTTTGACGCGTACGCACCATGACGGAGTATTCTTTTCCGGTCTTACGCTTATCGCGATCGTCCTGTTGGTAGATGCCGTGGAATTTGATGAACTGCTCGTCGTCGCCGCTGAAGCGGTCGAGGGTGGGGTCGGCGAGGGTAGCACGAATATTGCCCGAGAGGTCGGGTTTTTCGGCTTTCATGAACTCGTTTTTAGACAGTGGTTTTTCCATAAATTTAATACTTGATAAGATTACCCAAGATTACATAAATAGGGTCAAGTTAAAAAATGGTAAACATCTCCAGTGGCCGGGTGGCTTTTGTGGGGGCTGGCCCAGGGGCGCCAGACCTGATCACTGTGCGTGGCTTGCGTCTATTACAGGCGGCCGACGTTGTGATTCATGACAGCTTACCGGGCGATGCACTTTTAGCGGAATGCTCGGCGACGGCGCGTGTCATAGCAGTCGGCAAGCGCTGCGGTTTACATTCGGCGACACAGGATGAAATTAATTCGATCTTAGCTTTTGAAGCCCGTCGTTCCACGTTGGTGGTGCGATTGAAGGGTGGAGATCCGGGTGTGTTCGGTCGACTCGGTGAAGAGATTGATCACCTGGCGGCTGAAGGAATTCCATTTGAAATCGTTCCAGGTGTCACCGCAGCAACCGCAGCGGGAGCTGAATCAGGTTTCCCTCTCACGCATCGAGGCAAGGCAGCATCGGTAACATTTTTAACCGGACATTGTGCGGATGGATCAGACCAGAATTGGTCGGCGCATGTGCAGACCGGGGCCACGCTTTGTTTATACATGGGTGCAAAGTCTTTGCCGAGTGTCGCGCAGAAATTGATTACGGCTGGAGCGAAGCGTGATTTGCCGATTCGTTTACTCTCTAAGATATCTCAGCCCGGTGCATCGGATGTCTTAACCACATTGCAGGCCCTGGCTAAGGGCGAAGTGGATGTGGCAGCCTTGCCCACGCCTTTAATTGCGGTGGTCGGTGCGGTGGTAGAGTCGCCTCGAACCACTGGTTTGATTGGGCGAATTGCCGCTTTCGCTTAAAGCTAAAGGCGGACTTGTCCGTAGCGTTGGGCCAGCAGGCTAGCGAGTTTGGGGTGCGTGCCGATTAAGTCTGAGCGACGCCATTGCAACCCGGTCGGTGCGTGCATGGTGCAAATCTCTTCCACGTCACCACCCGTACCGGCGTGTCGACCGGGTAGAAGGAATTGCATAAGGATAACACAATCTCCACTGGCGTGGCTTAAAGCGGTTTCGAGTAAGGGTTCGTTGAAAGCGTATTCATCGCCAGGACGACGTTCCATGGAACAAGCAATGAGTTCGCTCGCTGTGAGTTGCAGGGCGTTGCGAATTTCTTCGGCGAGGGCGTTGCGTACTTGAGTGACCTCAACGGCGGGTGAACCGTGGTCGCAGAGTAGAACAGTACCTGAATTTTTTTTCCAGCCGGTTGCGTGAAGTTGGTCGATCAGAATAGAACGAAGCAAACCGTCGTCGGCGTAAAGCGTCGGTGCGATTTGCATTTTAAGTTCTGGACGCGCGTGCAGCTTAAATTGTTCGGGAAGGAATTCGGTGATAGCCCGACTTGGCCCCATGAAAAGAGGAAGGACGATGAGGTCGGTGATGCCGTCACGGTTGGCAGCTATGACAGCGTCGGAAAAAATCTGTGCGGGCTGATTTCCGAGGAGGCTCGCATCGACTTTGTGAGAGTGTAAAACGGAGACAGCGTGGACAGGTTGACCGATGAGGGTTGAAACGGCGGCGGCCAGTCGGCGCAGGGAAAGTGTCGTCTCGGGCTCGAAAGAGCCGTTGTCTACGATGATGATGCGGGTGGAACCCATGAGGGAATGAAGTACTTTAAATTTAATTTAGCAACGCAGGGTTGGACAATTGGGTTGTCCGTTCGGCCGGACAGGGATTTAATAAACATATGAAACAAGTCTGGGCATGCCTTTTGGCGTTAGTTCTAACCGCGGGTGCACTATCGGCAGCTGAAGGGGGAGGGCGTTGGGTGACTAATTTAGCCGAAGCTCAAAAAATCGCCGTTAAGGAGAAGAAAGACTTATTGGTTAACTTCACGGGGAGCGATTGGTGTGTCTGGTGCATTCGTTTAAAGAAAGAAGTCTTTAGTCAGCCCGGCTTCGCTGCGGCAGCTAAAGATTTTGTCTTGGTGGAAATCGATTTTCCGCAGAATACGCCGCAAGCTGCCGACGTTAAGA
>CANBWJ010000050.1 GCA_947373115.1 Opitutia bacterium
CCGGCCTTAGCCGCAAGGCTGTCGGCCAAGTTCGAAGACTGTTCCGTTTCGGGCAAAATTTGCTCACCTAGGCTAAAATCTTTCGTCGATCCCGATGCCACGGCGACATTAGCGCCTGTGATATCGATAATGCGCCAAGCCAAGGTCGCGGCCATCCGTCGCTGCTTCTGACCAAAAATCTCAGCGCTGGTGGAACTAAAATTTCCTACATCGACGGCGACCAAGAAACTCGCACCGCGACCGCGGGCCTCATTAATCATTTCTTTCTCCGTCGCCTGCTTTACTTCCACAGACGAAACCGAAATGCCCGTCGAAGAAGCCTTAGAGGAGACCTTGGGGCTAATTAATCTACCGAAGTAGGCCTCGTCGCTCGAAAATCCGTTAACAATTAAAACAGCGGAGCGCTCTTCTGCGGCCAGCTTCACGGGGACTGCAGTCGGCACCGTTGAGGCAGGCTTAGGTGTCGCGGGCGCGGAAGGATCAGCCATCGCACCTGGGGCAACTCCACCAACGATAAGGGCTAAGGCCGTTAAGATTAAACTAGGGGTAGTTAATTTCATGAAGCACACCCTACCCCAACCCACATCACCGTTCAACCCCTTTACCTTACAATTAACAGTTGAATCTGTAGCCTCGTAATCCTCTCGCCTGCTGAAAACCCAAGGGTGGACAATTCAGTGCGAAACCTAAGACTCAATTAGGTGTTCTAACAAGACGCCCCACTGATGTCCCGCCACCCCGCCGCCTTCCTTTTTATGCTCCTCGTGCTGTCGACCGGAGCTTCCGTGGCCTATGCTGAAGTCGACCTCCAGGGCCTGGTGAAGAATTCCCCCTTCGGCGAAGGCAAGGCCCCTGGCGAAAAATCAGGCACCCTCGAATTCCGCGGTGTCTACGTCGACCAGGGCGTCACCTACTTTAGCATCTACAGTCCCGCCACCAAGTCCTCCACCTGGATCGCCCAAGGCGAGACCGCCAATGGCCCACTCAACCTCGCCGTAAAAAGCTATGATGAAACGGCCAATACCGTTATCGTCGAAAATAACGGCCAAGCCATAAAGATGAAGCTGCACGAGTCGCAGATTTTAAAACTCGAAACACCGTCACCCATTCAAGCGGAAGCCCGCAATGCATCTGGCCTCACGACCGCCAGCGGAAACGCCACGAACGCTAAAGACGCTAAATCTGGCGTAACGCCTGAACAGGCCCAAGCCTTCCGCGAACAAATGCGCCAGCGATGGTCCAGCGGACAAAACTCCGACAAGGGAGCGGCGACCAACAACAACGACAAGAAAAAGTCCGAGAACAACGGCACGAATAACGATAGCGCCAAAAACGCCAAGGCCGCCAAAAAGAACGCCGTTCAATAATTTCACCCCATGAATACTCGTCAAAACTCTCAGCCCAAACTTCGCCCCGGCTTCACGCTGCTCGAAATCCTCATCGCCGTTGCCATCGTCGGCATGCTCGTGGGACTCGCGGTAACGAATACCGATAAAATCCTCGGCCAAAGCCAAGAGGGCGTCACTAAACTCTTCGTCAACGAATCGCTAAAGACATCGCTCGTGCGCTACCGCATCGATCTCGGCGACTTCCCTTCCACCGACGAAGGCATCAAGGCGCTCATCACTGCACCCGAAGGTAAGGCGGATCGCTGGCGCGGACCTTACATCGAAGCCAAGAGTGGCGCCGTCCCCATCGATCCTTGGGGCGAGACGTATCAATACCGCTACCCCGGCACACACAACACCGAGAGCTACGATTTGTTTTCTAAAGGTCGCGACAAGAATATCGATACACCCGACGACATCGGCAATTGGTGAGCGCGGCATTACAGCTTCAAACCAAACGAGACTCCTCGCGCGGCTTTACCCTTCTCGAGGTCCTCTTAGTCCTCGGCCTCATTAGCATGCTTGCCGCCGTGCTCATCGGAGGCTCCGCATCTTTATTAAAAGGCACCGCCCGCGATGATCCCGAAGACGCGGTACTCGCCCTCCTGCAAACCGTGCGCCGCGAAGCCGTCGAAAGGAATCAGGTGCTCACCTTAAAGTCACCCATCGACAGCGACTCCGAGGGCGCAGAGATCTACACTTGGGGCGAAGGCCGCTCTGAGACTTTGCCTAATCAGGAAAACGTAAAAGTGAAACTCGTCGCACCCGAAGTGGTGGCGGCAATTTTGATTGGCGGACAGGCCGAAGAGAAAGCCCTCGCAAAAGTACGCTTCTATCCCGATGGCACCTGCGACCGCGTGCGCCTTGAAGTGAATCGCAATGGCGAACGACGCATCGTCCCCATCGACCCACTCACCTGCGCTCCCCTGCCGAGCGAAAATGCCAAATGAGCCGTCGCGCCTTCACTTTAATCGAGGTGCTCGTGTCGCTCGCCATCTTCGCACTCGCCGCCGTCGGACTCGGCGCCGCGTACTCCAATGTTCTGCTGGGCCGCGTTGCACTCAAAGAACATTCGATCGGAATCGACGACATCGCCCGCGCCCGTGCCGCAATGCTCGAGACCATTAACTTCGCGAACCTCGAAATCGGGGGCGACATCTACCTGCCCGACGAGCGCATGGCGAAATGGAAGGCCAGCGCACTCCCCACCACCGTCAGTGATTTATTTTTAGTCACCCTCACCGTTGAAATGCAAACCGAACGCGGCGGCGCCTTCGGCCCGCCGCACGTCGAGACACAATACTTACTCCGCCCCACATGGTCCGTTGAAGCCGATCGGAAAAAACTACAAAGTGATGCGGCAGCTCGATTACTAAAAGAACGTGGGTACGATGAAACCACCGGCGGCGGCACGAGTTACATCAGTTCGCCATCCAAGAAGAAAGACGCCGCAAACACCGGCGGGAAAAATACGGGCAATAATAATGGCACCAAAAACGGTGCTAATAATAACAATAATAAGCCGAAGGAAAACAATCCGGCAAAACCCATACAATGAAGTCCGCCCTAAAATCGCAGCGCGGCTTCACGCTTATCGAGACCCTGGTCTCGCTCGCCCTGCTTGGAATTTTATTGGTCACGCTCAATACGTTTCTCTTTTCGATGAGCGAACTTTGGGGCGGACGACGAGACCAGCGTTTATTCGATCAGCACGTGCGTGCCGCGACTAAGCAACTTTCCGAAACACTGGCCTCCGCCACCTTTGGCATCGGTGCAAAGGGGTGCACAATTAAAGACGTCCACGGTAGCGATGGCACGATGACACCACGCCTGACTTTCCTACTCGCCGACGCCGGCCGATTGGCCGACTGGCCCGAGGCGCCACTACCCGACGTCGACTTTTCGCTCTACGTACAACCTGAACTCGGGCTCATCCTCAAATGGCAATCACGCCTGGAAATCGAACGCGATGCCAACGACCAGCACGAAACGATTTTATCACCGTTCGTGACTTCAATTGCGTATGAATATTTCGACGCCGACTTAAAACGCTGGAAGACTGAAGAGGAGCCAGTGCGCGATACCGGTGGCACCTCCTACCTCCAACCCGCACGCCTCCACCTGCGTTTCGCTCGCGGTGCGCTCAAATCCGAAACCGTTATCGACCTCCCGATTCGCCGCGCAGGCGCCAGCCGACCATGAAGAACCGCCGCGGCTCAGTCATCGTTGTCGTCCTCGTACTTATCACGCTAGCATCGCTACTCTTAGCCCGTTTCATGGAAGACAACTCGCTCGAGCTCTCCATGGCCACGCGTGAAATCGATCGCCAACGCCTACGCGTCGATGCGATGTCAGAGCTTGAACTCGCCCTCGCCGTCATCGCCGAAATTCGCTCTGTCGATTTAAATAAAATCCACGCGCCGAGCCAAGGCTTCGAAGACCCTCACGCCTACCTCGGCATCCCGCCCCGCGAAGGACTTGAAGTGACCTTTGAATATGAAGACGAGAGCAGCAAATTGCCGCTCTCTAATTTAGATAAGAACTCCCTAATCCAATTACTGTATGCCCTCGGACTCGAGCAGCGCGACGCTGATCGCGTCGCCGACGCGCTTGTGGCTTGGACGAGTAAGAAGTACGAGTCACTCGAAGAGGAGGCCACTGACGCCGCCTACCAACGTGCCAAACTTTCCTTTAAGCCGGCCCGCCGCGCCCTGCGCTCCTTCGAAGAGCTGCGCACCATCGGCGTCGCAAAAGATTTCTTCTTTGATGAAAACGGCGAGCCAACGCCCCTGCTCGAAGCCTTCAAGGGCTGCGTGAGCCTTTATACTTTCAGCGACACCAATATCAATTCTGCCTCCGACGCCCTCCTGCTCGCTCAAGGATTAGACCTCAATCAAATTGCCAAAATACGGGCCAAGCAGGACACGATGCAGAAGCGTATCGTGGGCACGCCGCCATATTTCCGCGTCACCCGCGAAGTGCGCGAACTACTCGGCGCCAATGCACCGATTCGAAAATTCGATGATGAGATTCACCTAATGTGGGTACGCGTCACCGTTAAAGAAGGTCGAGCCAAGTGCCGCGTTAACGCCCTCGTCGCCATCCGCGATGACGTCACCTATGCCAGCCCCGTAACCGATCCTGATGCCGAGCCCGCTGTCGATGCCGCCGCCACTGGCGGTCGTATCTCGACTTCGACTACCGCCGCCTCCACGGCCAAAGATGGCACCACTTCGTCGGGAACATCTACGTCGAATAAGGTGTCGACCTTAACCAGAACCACCAACTCTATTACCCCCGGCGTAATCCTCCCCACTCCCGTAACGATTGCCCTAGGCGGAAGAACTATCAACCAAAGCCTCAATTACCCTTTCAAAATTCTGCGTTGGTCAGAAGATAACGGTCCGCCCGCCCCCACCCCCAACTCAATGCCATGAGTTCACTTTTTTCACGCAAGCCCACTTCCAAGCCCTCACGTACCTCCGCGGTACTGCTGGCAGGCAATCGCTTCTTCACGCGCACCATCAGCCTCGAGACCGCTGATGCGAGCGCCGAGGTTGCACTCGCAATGGAAGCCCTATCGCCCTTTCCGGCCGAACACATGCTCATGGGCTTTGTGACTTCGGCCGACGGCAAGCAGGCCCTCGCCTACGCTGCCCATCGCCGGCGCTTCACCACTGAAGAAAGTTTTGCTTGGCCCGACCACTGCCAAGTGATTCCGGAATTTTTGACGCTGTGCGGACAGCGTCCCGAAAAATCGGGCGTGCTCATCCACGTCGGCGACGAACGACTCACCGCGCTCGCCTGGGCCGACACTGGAGCGCTGCCGATTGCCGTACTCTGCGTCAATCGTGACGAAACCCAAGTCGACGCCTTGGCCGCAGAAATCATCGCCCGCGCCGGTTTGGCCGACGACACCACCGTGCGCACCCTCAATGAACCCCTTCAGGCTGAGTTAACCGAATCGCAACTCACCCTACACTGCGGCGAGGGTGCTCCTTATATTTTAAATAAATCACAACTGGATCAGGCCGATATTCGCGATGCCGACTTCTTGGCCGAACGTCGAAAGAAGGAACAGTTCAACCATTTCCTCTGGAACGCCGCTCGCGTGGCGATGCTCGTTCTCGCTGTTTCATTATTACTCGAAATCGGTGCCGGCTTCATCACCTGGCGGGCTAATGAGTTGCGCACTTCCACCGAAGCCCGTCGCCCGCTCATCCAAGAAATCGAATCCGCTCAAGCGCTCTCCGCCCGCATCACCGACCTCAGTACCCAGGCGCCATTGCCGCTCGAGATGCTGTCTTTGGCCAATCAGCAACGTCCTGCCACCGTCGACTTCCAGCGCATCAACTGCAAAACCAACAACGCCATCGAAGTCGAAGCCCGCACCAGCAATGCGAGCGACATCACCACCTTTGAGCGGGCACTCAAGGAGCTGCCCGAAGTCATCAGCGTGGCGAGTCGCGACATTCGTGCGCGCGATACGCTAACGACGTTTACCTTCACCATCACCTTCAAGCCCGAGGCCCTTCGTGCCGCTAAGCGCAAAAAGTAAAAGCATGAAACGCCTCTTCTTCAGTCTCCAAGCTCGCGAGCGCTACATGGCACTCGCCGCCCTCGCCATCGCCGCTCTCATCGCTTCAACGTCCGCGTGGTCGCACGTGCGTTCGCAGTGGGACATGTGGCGCTCATTAGAAAATGAGAACGCCGTACAACAAACTTGGTTGAAGAATGAGCCAGCGATTCGCATCGCCGCCGCTGAAGCGATTCGCGGACTCGACGCCGGACGTGGTTACGATCAAGCGAAACTCGTCGCTGAAACCTTAGCCGCCGCCAAAGAGGTCGGCCTCAACGCCGTCAGCGAAGCACCTAAAACGCAGAAGGCCGGACGTTTCTCCGTGCACACCATGCAAATGAGCTGCCGTCGCACCGACATGGCGTCGGTCGTCAAATTCTACGAAAGCATCCAGCCGCGTGCACCCTACCTTTCTATTAGTTCGCTCACGTTGCAATCCGACCGCGGTAACTCTGGTACCGTGAGCATGACGGTTCAGATGAGCGCCATCGAGCTACTAAACTCGAAATAAGCAGGTAAATCCTGCTATTTGACCCTTTAACTAGGGTAAATAGGCCTTGCTTTAGGTAAGTGGGTGCAATTCTATCGAACCAATATGAAGTTGTTTCTTCAATCCGCCTGCCTGCTTGCTGTAACCTCTCTCAGCGCAGCAACCGTAGTTAATCAGACTTCAAACATCAATTACAACGCTGGCACAAACCAACTTCAGGCAATCTATTCCTCCACTAGTTCTGCCTACTGGCGCCTAGACTCCCTGGTTTACAGCGGCATCGCTACCGCCAATTGGCAAGGTGCTGCCCTTACCCAAGTTAATCCAGCGGACTTCACCGTAACTTTCTGGAAAGACTGGAATGCAACCATTCGGGTTGGTGATGTCGTAACCGCATCCGCCGCCGGCCCATTTACCACTGTGACTTCCGGTCGTTCCAGCGTTTCCAGCTTCCCCCTCACTTTTGATCTCTCGGGCGCAAATATTGTTTATAAATCCGGAGTTACGAGCCCGATTCTATTCAGCATCCAGACATCGGCATCTCCTCTCTGGACAGTTGGTGGGGCGTTAACCAGCAGCAGCAACTCGAGCGGCTGGTCTCAAGACGGCTCCATGAAAACTTCCATGGTTCTTTCTGTTAGTGCCATCCCTGAGCCTTCGACCTACGGTCTAGTGCTTGGCGGTCTCGCATTATGCGCCGTCGGCATTCGTCGCCGCCGCAAGGTTGCCGCTTAAGTTAGTATCGGCACTTGCTTAAAAACCCCAGCAACGCTGGGGTTTTTTGTGCCCAGTGCATCAGATTCATTCGGCCTAAAAGCGGAAACTGGAGCTGACTTCGAAGACGGCGGCCACAATTGCGAAAGCAATAAAGGCAACGAACGAAAATGCCGCGATTAAGACGCTCGCGGAAATCGTCTGCGACAACGCCCCCAGCCAGCGGTCCAACTCGGCACGATAAGAACGAGCAATGTCGCGCAAACCCGGCGCCAAATTTCCAGTCTGTTCCGCCACCGCCACTCGATCCAAAAGCAAACGAGGGAAATACCCTGTGCGTGCCAACGCTCGCGATAAACTTTCACCCTCCAGCACTCGGTCGGTCGCCTCACGCATCTGGGCACGCATTGCCCGATTCGGCGCCGTCTTCTCAGCTAAACGTAAAGCTTCGGCAGTGGTAATGCCATTTTCCAATAAGACCGCCAAGGTGTGACAGAAGTTAAGCACCGAGACGCGCATCACAAACGGGCCCGCAATCGGAACCTTTAAGAGCAAAGCATCCGAGGCGACTTTGCCTGCCTCCTTCTTGCGCCATTGATAAATCGAGACGGCCGCAATCGCTAACGCCACCAAGAAAATAGGCCCTACCACCACGAAGACGTCCGCAAACCCAATCAGTAACTTTGTGGAGAGCGGCAACTTACCTCCGAGCGAGGTCAACAAAACCTGCAGGCGAGGCAATAAATACAGCACGAAGAAAATCACGACGCCGATGGCGATGAAACAAATGAAAATCGGGTACGCCATCGCCGCGATTAATTTTCGGCGAAACTCCGCTTGCTCCGTGAAGTGCGCAATCAAGCGCTCTATCACGTCACGCACATTGCCGGTGGCTTCACCCGCCGAAATTAAATTGATGGTTTGTCCATCGAAGACCGCGGGGTACGCACCCATCGCCGCCGAAAGGCTTTGGCCCTCACCTAACTTCGCCCAAATACCCGCACAGAGATTGCGGAGACGAGATTTTTGAAGTCGTAGCGAAAGTAGACGCAGGGATTCACCGGCCGACATGCCACTGCGCACCAAATCCGCCATGGCTTCTAAAAAGGGTAGGCATTCTGCGGCTGTGGGTTCCGACTCTCGGTCGCGCTTAGAATCTTTTTTACCTTCGGCATCACGCGCCACCCCGCCAACTTCGTCCATCTTCAATGGGTGAAGCCCGCGAGACTGTAATCGACGCAAGGCCTCGCGACGACTGGGCGCATCCAACGTGCCGTCCGCAACAACCCCCTGCGCATCGCGCGCCTTGTAGGTAAACGACGGCATGGCTTATTCGTTGGCACTCAAATTTCGGATTAATTCATCAATGGTCGTATGTCCGGCGACCACCTTCTCCCAGCCCGCCTTGGCGAGTGGCCGCATGCCGTTCGCAATCGCCCGCTCCGTGAGCTCACGATTGCTGACGCGCTTAATAATTAAATCGTGCAACGGCTTGGGATGGAAGATTTCGAAAACACCCACCCGTCCGCGATAACCCGTATTGCGACAGCGACGACAGCCCACGGGCTCGCGCAGCGAAGTAACGCCTGCCAAATTACTTTCATCCATGCCCAATGATTCAAGGGCTGGAATTAAACGTTCACGGTTAATGGGCACTGACTTCGCGCAATCGGTGCAGAGTCGACGGACCAAACGTTGCGCAATCACTAGCTCCACCGCGGAGCCTACCAAGAATGGCTCTACGCCCATATCGATTAAGCGCGTGATTGCTCCAGGCGCATCATTGGTGTGCAACGTCGAGAAAACCAAGTGACCCGTGAGCGAGGCGCGAATGGAAATTTCAGCAGTCTCTAAGTCGCGAATTTCACCGACCATGATGACGTCGGGATCCTGGCGCAACGTACTACGCAGGGCATTCGCAAAAGTGAGTCCAATCTCCGCCTTCGTCTGCACCTGATTTGCACCCGGCACTTCATATTCAATTGGATCCTCAATTGTCACGATGCGTAAGTCGGGCGAATTAATTTCGCGCAAGAAGGCATTTAGCGTCGTGGACTTACCCGAACCCGTTGGGCCGGTGACTAAAATAATTCCGTGCGGATAATCTAAAACCTTTCGGATCGAGGCCTGCTCTTCGGGCGACATACCAATACGGTCCATGTCGTAGGCTTCTTTGCGCTGGTTGAGTAGGCGCAGTGAAACTGACTCGGCGTAAATTGTGGGGATGGTCGAAACGCGAATGTCTAAAACATTCTTTCCATCTCGGAAGTTAATCCGTCCATCCTGCGGCAAGCGACGCTCTGAAATATTTAAGCGCGCCATGATTTTCAGACGCGAAATAATGGCGTCTTGGAATCGGGCGAGGTTCTCCGGCAGTGGCACGGGAATTAAAATACCGTCCACGCGATACCGAATGCGCAAATTGCCCTCTTGAGGTTCGAAATGCACGTCGGTCGCCCCCTCGGCGACGGCCTGCGATAAAATATCGGTGACGAAACGCACCACCGCCGCATCGGCATCCGCTTCCACATCGGCCTGAGCGTTTTGTAGTTCAGGAAGATCCGCACCTTCATCGTCGAGGCTACCGCCGCCGACACCGTAATTTTCGGTGATGAGTTGGGCGACGCGTTCGGGTGCGGCCAAGTACCACTGCGGACGTTGATCCGTGAAGGTAGCAACCCAATCGGCCGTTTCTAAATCGGGCGGCAAAGATGAAACCAAGGCCAGCCGACCTTCCTGGGTGCCCGGCAATAAAACGGGCACGACTTGTGCTTCGGTCGCTAAACGCGCCGGTAAAATTTTAGTGCCCAACAAATCCACTGCTGGCTCATCGAGCACGGTGAG
>CANBWJ010000051.1 GCA_947373115.1 Opitutia bacterium
CCCCTTCGTTCTTACCAGGGTACTGGTTAACGATGAGGATGTCGCCTTGCTTGACGGTGAACTGGCGACCGGATGTGATAAATGTGGCCTTCATGGCTGTCGGAAGGTCGGAGCAAATGGTGTGAGGGGTGGTTGGCAAGGGGAATTTATAATTAAGTGGGGAGAGTCGGGGTCAGGGAAAGGGACAGGGGGAGGGATAGGGCCATTATTAGGTACTATTGGTATTTGGGCTGAATTCGGGCTTCCCAGGGGGGCTGGGTGGGTCAAGTTTTAGGGGGTGAGCTCACCCAAGAATCCCAGCGACGGCCAAAGTGCTGACGAAATCCTGTCCAAAGAACTAACCCGCAACTTGGCGTTGGGCCCCCGGGTGCACCCCACGGCTTACGTGCATGAGCGTGCCGTTGTGATTGGGAATGTGGAAGTCGGCGCCCAGGCGAGTGTTTGGCCATGTGCGGTTTTGCGTGGCGACGTTGCGCCGATCTCAATCGGTGAAGGTTCGAATATTCAAGACGGTGCGGTGGTACACGTGGCGGACCACTTACCTGTAACCATCGGCAGTAAAGTTACGGTCGGCCACTTGGCGATGATTCATGCCTGCACCATCGGCGATGAATGCTTAATCGGCATGCACGCTACAATCTTGGATGGCGCCGTGATCGGCGCACGTAGCATTATCGGTGCAGGTGCGTTAGTGACGAAGGGCACAATCATTCCGCCGGGCTCAATGGTGCTCGGTGCGCCGGCAAAAATTATTCGTCCGCTGACGGCCGAAGAGCAGGCCTCTTTGCCAGGTTGGGCGGAGAAGTACATTAAAGTAGCCGCACACCACCGACGTTTCGAGTGAGTCTCGCAACGTCCATGGGCAGTGAGGAAATGCGTGCCGCGACTCAGTGGCAGGCCGAGAAGGCGACGCATGAAAAGCGCGCCGATGCGCTGGTCGACGCCCGCCGACAACGTGCGGCGCGCGGTGAGCGCGACCCGGTGGAAGATTTTTTATATACCTATTATCCCTTTCGTTACAGTGCGTTAAGACGTTGGACACCGGGCGCGCGAGTAGCCTTAAGTGAGGCGGACGCCCTGTTAACGGACGCCCGTTTTTGCCGCGGTGCAGACGGCTTGGTGCGCGTGGTTGAACCCACCGAAGCGGATCGCCGTCGTTTGAAATTTACGCACGACCTCTGTGTGGCCGTGGCGAGTCGCCCGGCCTTCTTAGGCTGCTTCGGTTTGCACGAATGGGCGATGGTTTATCAGGATGCGGAACAACGTCGACATGCGCAGTGGCCGTTGCGCTTGGGGGCGGAGGGTACGGATGCGGTGGTGCGCTCGATGTCGATCCGTTGTACTCACTACGATGCCTTTCGCTTTTTTACACCTGCGGCACGGCCGTTGAATCGGCAGACGCCCGATCTAGCAGGTCGGTTACAGAATGAGCAACCCGGCTGCATTCACGTCACGATGGATTTATATAAGTGGACGATGAAGTCGATGCCGTGGGTGCCGTCGGATTTAGCGGCCGACGCTTTAGCGTTGGCGCATGAGGCCCGTTCAGTGGACATGCGAGCGAGTCCTTACGATTTTTCGGCGGTGGGCTTGGTGCCAATTTGCATCGAGACCGCGGAAGGAAAGTCTCAATATGAGACGGAGCAACGTCGGTTGGCAAAATGCGCGGAACCGATTCGAGCGCGCTTGATTATGGCCCTTCAGCGAGCGCTGGAAATTTCTAATTCTTAAGACCCGGCTTCGACGAACGGCCCCTTGTCATTCCAGCCGATTTTAACTTTCGAAAGGTACCACGACTTCCCTTTGTCGTTATTGCCTTGGAAAAAGAGGTAGGTCTGACCATCGCTGTCGCGGAAAATTCCCGGGTGTCCGGATTCACTTTGATTCCAGGTGCCTGGCGCACCTCGTGCCAATAAGGGTTCGGACGAAAGGCGTTGCCAGGTGATGCCGTCTTCGCTGCTGGCGACGCCGATTTGTTGGGGCCAATTATTGTAAGCGCCCGCGTAGAACATGTAGAATTTATTTCCCTGACGAATAAGGCTCGGTGCCTCGATGCATTTATCTTCCCAGGCGAGTTCCGGTTTTAAAATCGGCGCATCCACGAGCTGGGTCCAGTGCTGGCGTGAAAAATCAGAATCGAGTGGAGCGGAGGCAACGCCGATGAGTTGAATTTTTTGTGCGGGGTCGCGGCTGGCGAAATAAAGGAAGAGGCGATCACCGATGGGAATAATTTCGGCATCGATGGCGCGCCCGCAGGTCCAGGCGCCGTGGGGGCGAAAGATGGGGTTGGTCGGTTCGCGTTCGAAGTGTACGCCGTCCTTCGACCACGCGTGGCAGATGGCATCTTGGGCGGCGAGTTCGCGCGACCATGGCGCTTTTTCTTTGTTGTTATAACTCTGATAAAACAAGTGCACGGTGTCGCCGAGCACCAGTGCGGCGGGAGCACAGAAGCCATTGACTTCCGAGGGGTGAGCGGGCTCGAGGGTATTAATCGTTTCCCAGCGAACGAGGTCGGTGCTCGTGGCGATGGCTACGCGCCAGCCTTTGGATGAGGGCACCGAATAGTACATCAAGTAACGACCCTGGAATTTGATGACGGAGGGATCTTTGGCGGCGGGCGAACCTTCGGCAGTGATGCCACCGAACATCATGATGCCTTGTTTGTTAAACGATTGAATGTTATCGGCAGCGAGCGGCTTTTTATTCTGACAGCCCGTTAAAGCGAAGAGGAGTAAGCCGAAGAGAATTCGGGTGCAATGGGCACGTAATGAAGAAGGGGCGTTCATCGCCCCTTCTTTTAGACCACGATTTTCAGCAGTAAATAATTAAGTGAAGACGCGAATGCCGGCCTCACGCATTTCGTTGAGGCGTTTTTTCAAGGTCGATCGATTAATACCGAGAATCATGGCGGAGCGTAATTGATTGCCGCGGGTTTCTTCCATGGCCCGACGGATTAACTCCGCCTCAATTGTTTGTAGGATATTTTTTCCGTCGGCTTGGCGATTGTGACGGTAAATGGCGTCGTAGGCCGTGGCCATTGAACCGGTCGTGGGTGCTGCGGCCTCGATTGTTGGTGCGACGCTCGCAAGACGATTGTTTTCAACAACGGGTGCGACGGCAACGGGGGCACGGCGGGGTGCGAGAACTTCTTGTGGAAGATCTTTGGCGAGAATCGTTTCACCTTTCGCCAGGACGTTGGCGCGTTGCACGACGTTTTCGAGTTCGCGGACATTGCCTGGCCAGTCGTGAGCCATGAGCGCTTCGAGGGCTTCGTTGGAAAGGCGCTTGGGTTTGGTCTTACGTGCGGCTGCTTGGCGCTGCAGCATGTAATCGATGAGCATGGGGATGTCGTCCTTGCGATTGCGCAACGCGGGTAAGCGAATACGGAAAACGTTGAGGCGGTAGAATAAGTCTTCGCGGAATTGACGAGCGGCGACCATGGCCTCGAGGTCTTTATTGGTAGCGGCGACAAGGCGAACGCTAACTTTTAAAGTGGTGGTACCGCCGACGCGTTGGATTTCTCCATCTTGGATGGCGCGGAGTACTTTCGTTTGAGTCGGCAGTGACATGTCGCCGATTTCATCGAGGAAGATTGTGCCGCCGTCGCAGAGTTCAAATTTACCAGGCTTCTGATTGGCTGCACCCGTGAAGGCGCCTTTCTCGTGACCGAAGAGCTCGGACTCGATTAAGTTTTCGGGAATCGCGGCACAATTAACCGCGATAAATGGGCCCTTGGAGCGGAGTGAGTGTTGCGCGATACAACGGGCCACGAGTTCTTTGCCAGTGCCGCTTTCACCCGTGATTAAAACCGTGGCATCGCTGGCGGCCACTTGTCCGATAGACTTCAAAACCTCTTGCATCGGTTCAGAACTGCCGACGATGCCTTCTTTGTAGTCGGCGGGATTGACTAAGGCGCGACTCGATTTGCCGGCGGAAGCGAGGTCGCGTCGGGCACCGAGGGCACGATCCACCAAGGCGATGAGCTTCGCTTGGTCAAAAGGCTTCATCACGTAATCGTACGCACCGAATTTCATCGCCTCGATGGCCGTTTGTGTGGTGCCAAAGGCGGTCATTAAAATTACCATCGCTTGTGGTTGGGCACCGCGAAGCATTTGCAAAGTTTCGATTCCGGTCATGCCGCCCATGCGGTTGTCTAAAAGAATGACATCGGGCTGCTCACGTTTAGCGAGGGCAACGCCGCTCTCTCCGCTGTCGGCCTCAATGACCGTGTGGCCTTGACCCGAGAGGGCACGACGAAGGGAGTAACGAAGGTCTTTGTCGTCATCGATAATTAGGACTTTGGCGGACGTAGCAGTGGCACTCATGAGTAAAAGTAGGCAGTTATCGTGCCAGTCCTTTAATCTAGGGTATAAGAAGGGTTAAGCAAATGAAGTTTGCTTAATTTTAAGCAAAAAGGTTCAAAATTACCTCATTTACTAGCGTATTTTAATAGTTCACAAATGGGGCATGCGTCAAAATTGGAAAAGCATTACTCTGGGCTTAACCGCCCTTTTAGGAGGCTTTTTTGCCATCAGTAATCTGTGGCTTACGTCGGCAGGTCTGGGTCGAACATTTATAAATGCCGAAAAAGTTCCTGAAGGCTCCGTTATGGTAGTACTGGGGACTGATGACACCTTTTACCGAGATGGTGTGCTTGTTCAAAACGAAGGGTACTGGAATCGTATCCATGCGGCCGCGACCTTGGCCAAAACGGGACGGATTAAATTAATTGTAGCTTCAGGTGCACTGGGTCAGCCCAACAAGATGGCCACGCACTTAAAGGCTGAAGGTGTGGTCTGTCCGATTATCTGCGATGATTTTGGCGTGCGCACCTTGGATTCAGTGCGTCGTGTGGCCGCGATTTATTCAGGCGAGAAGATTGTTTTTGTTTCGCAAGAGTGGCATTGCGATCGAGCGCTTTGGATGGCGGACCGGGCTGGCATCAAGGCCTGCAGTTACCCCGCTGACTTTGGCAGCGGTACGGGAGCCTATTATGGATTGTCCCGCGATTGGTTAGCTAAACCTAAAGCCGTCATTGATTGGCTTGCGGGCAGTCGACTTTCCACTTCTCAGCCGATTGGTACGGGATTAATTACTTTTACGCATTAAGACCTTTCGTGCCGTCCATCGGTGCGACGGATTAAGCGTCCCTGAATTTCTAAAAGGGTGAGGGCGCTGGCAGCGTCGGCGAGTGCGCACTGTGCCATGTCGGAGAGTGATTCGGCATCGTGAATGGTGCCTCCGCGGAAATGGTAGAGCCACTTGGCTTCTTCAGGTGGAATTTGTTCTAAAGGTATTAAAAGCTGGCCGCGTGCTTCGCCGAGCTCGGCGAGAATGTCATCCACCGACGTTACAAGTGTGGCCCCATCGCGAATCAGTGCGTGGCACCCACGGCTATGCGTGCTGTCGATGCGACCGGGTAAGACACAGAGGGTTTTTCCTAAGTCGGCAGCGAAGCGTGCGGTGATCATACTGCCGCCATCGTTATCGGTTTCGATAACGATGACTGCCTGGACGAGTCCAGCGACAAGCCGATTGCGTTGCGGAAAGCTTTGTCGATCAGCCGGACGGCCCAGAGGAAATTCAGAAAGAATGCTCCCGCGTTCGGTGATGCGTTGTCGGAGTTTAATAGCTTCGGGTGGATAAGTTTGGTCGAGTCCGTGCCCGAGCACGGCGACCGTGTGGCCATCGCTGGCGAGCGCACCTTCGTGCGCGGCGCAATCGATACCGCGGGCGAGTCCGCTAATGATACACCAACCCAATTTGGCGAGGTCGCGTGCAAAATGATGAGCGAGTTGCGTGCCGTACGGCGTGCAATGTCGGGAGCCAATGATGGCGACCGCGCGTGCGGTGGGGAGGCTGGTGCCTTCCGTGTATAAGACCAAGGGTGGGTCCCATAGCTGTTCGAGGGCGCTTGGCCACTCGGGTGCTTCATTGGAAATAATTTTAAAACCTTTGAGTTCGGCGACCGCTTTCTCGGTCGCCCAGTCGAAATTTCTTTGAGTGAGCGATTGGATCATCGCCTCGTTGAGGCCTTTTACTTTGCGAAGCTGGCTAGGGTTCGCCCGCAGGGCTTCGGCGAGGTCTTGATTGAAGGCTTCGCGCAGGCGGCGGACGGTAACGGGACCGATACCTTGGAGGCCGTTGAGTAAAATTTTTTGTGAAAGCGTGTCGGGTGGAATCGAAAACACGCTGCACTGCGACGAAGCTTTACCGTCGGCGCAAGGCCAGCGATAACCCAGAAAGCAACTGGGTGGTTCGCACTGCTTCTTCCCCTTGTTTTTCTTTTAGGGAGTCGGCCGCCTGGGCATGCCAAACCACGGCAAGCTCGACCGCTTCGAGGGCGCTGAGTCCGAGGGTTTGGCGTCGTGCGAGAACGGACGTCACTATGCCCGCAAGTAAATCGCCTGAACCACCGCGAGCTAAGATGGGTCCACCGAAAGGAACGTGCCAGCTTTGCATGCCGTCGGTGATGCACGTCATGGCACCTTTTAAAACGACGATGGATTTGGTTTTGCGGGCGTAAGTTTCACCAGCGGCGACCGAAAGTTTTTTCCCGCTCAGGCGTTTAAATTCTCCGGCGTGCGGCAGGAGGACTCTTACCGTTGCACGTTTTGCGGCTCGGATAACCTCGGGGCGTAAGGCATCGGCATCGATTACGAGATCGGCGGTGAA
Organism: Opitutia bacterium; assembly: GCA_947373115.1. Classification (GTDB taxonomy): domain Bacteria; phylum Verrucomicrobiota; class Verrucomicrobiia; order Opitutales; family UBA953; genus UBA953. The sequence continues at coordinate 6,676 of CANBWJ010000051.1, forward strand.
CTTGCTGACAACGGCGGAAATAAAATGTGTTGAGTGTGCGCCCATGCCTGAACCGATGAGCAGGGCGTCTTTGTTTTTGAATAATGCAGTGAAGTTTCGAAGGTTTTTGGACGAGACGGCACCGTGCTTATCGGTGGATAGCCCGTGCCACATGGCTTCGGGGTAAGCGACGCTCGCTTTGGCTTGAATGGACTCGGGTAGGGCGGTCGTGGTTAAGCCTGCACCCGATTGCAGGGTAGCAGCGGTATTCATGATGACTGCGCCCGGCATGGCTTCGGAGCCGCCGATAATGAGCACGCGACCTTGTCGGCGTTTTTCCGTTTGGGCGGAGCGTGGTTTTTGGAGCGGTGCTAACGCGAGGTGGGTGCTACAGGCCTCGGCGGTTTCCGCTAAAGGAAGTCCGATGTCGGCCACGCGAATCCGCCCCACAAATTTTTGCGCACTTGGTGCAAGCAGTGGACGTTTGAGGCAGCCAATGGAAACTGTGAGGTCGGCCCGAAAAGCGGGTCCGGTGCAACCATCACCGAGTCCGCTGGGCAAATCGACTGCGATGCGGAGTCCGTCGAGTTTCTTGGTGTTATTGATGAATCGTGCGAGCTGTGCCTCGAGTGGTGGGTGAAACCCTTGTCCGAGAATGCCGTCAAAGATGAGGCAGAATTTTTGTTTATTAAGTTGAGATAATTTATCTGCCGCGACGATGTGGACTTTTTTCTTAACCTTGAGCCACGCTTTTAAGGGTAGGCCGGCCGTGGGGGCTTGGCCGGAAAATACCACCGTGATGCGGGTGGAGCGGCCGGCGGCTAATTGGGCGGCGAGTAAAGCATCGGCACCGTTTTTTCCTGAGCCTACGAGCGCGAGGACGGATGATGGTTTGCGTCCGAGAAAGTCGATCGACTCTTTTGCAATCGCGCGTGCGGCCCGCTGCATGAGGGTCCAGCCAAGCTCAGAATTTTTTCCGATGAAGGCGTTTTCTACGGCGGCGGCTTCCGCGCAGGACAAGACAGGGAGGCGGAGGTTGAGTTTCATTTAGCTCACCAGCACGGCGAAGGCTTGGGCCAGTTGATCGGTGTGGGTGAGCGAGAGCAGGATTTTTTTAGCTCCGCGTTCGGCGAGAAGTTTTTGGGCTTTATCGTCTAACTCAACGACCGGCTCTCCTTCGCTGCCTCCCAGCACGCTTACGCTAGTGAGTAGGAATTTCTCACAGATGCCCGTGCCGAAGGCTTTACTCACTGCTTCTTTGGCAGCGAAGCGTGCGGCCAGTGATGGATAGGGGTCGGCTTTCGCTAGGCAGTGTGCCTGTTCGGTAGCGGTAAAAACTTTATCCAAGAAATTCTGGCCGTGCTTAGTGTGTGCGGAACGAATGCGTGCGATTTCAGTGAGGTCCACGCCCACGCCTTTTACATTGCCACCTTCTAAGTTCATCGCGCTGCCCGCAAGTGGGCTTTCATCTCGGCCACGGCGGAGTGTGCACCCACGATCAGGGCGCGGGCGACAATGGTGTGGCCGATGTTAAGTTCGTTGAGGTGAGGCAAGGTGAGGATGGCCTTGATGTTGTCGTAGTTGATGCCGTGTCCCGCGTTCACGATGAAGCCCAGTTGATGGGCGCGCTCGCAGCCTTGGCGTAACCGTTCGAGTTCTTCGGCCGCATTTGGTAATTGCCAGGCGTTGGCAAAAGCACCGGTGTGGATTTCCACGACGGGGGCTTTCGTTTTTTTAGCAGCTTCAAGCTGATGAGCGTCGGCACCAATAAAAAGGGAAACTTCAGAGCCGATGGCACTGAGGGCGTGGACGGTTTCGGTGACACGTGTGAGTTGTCCGGCGACGTCGAGTCCGCCTTCGGTCGTCACCTCTTCGCGCGATTCAGGAACTAGGCACACGGCGGCGGGTTTTAATTTTTTCGCGAACTCGATCATCGCAGGCGTGCAGGCCATTTCGAGGTTGAGTCGCACGCCCGGAATAGCCGCGATGGCAAAAACATCTTCGGGTTGAATGTGACGACGGTCTTCACGCAAGTGAATCGTGATGCCATCGGCGCCAGCGGCCATGGCTTCTTGGGCAAAAGCCAGTGGACTTGGTTCAGCGTGAATTGAGAGGTGCGTCCCGCGGTAGCGGGCTTGGCGCAAGGTCGCCGCGTGATCGATATTCACGCCAAGGAGGATGGGGCGGCCGGTTTGCATGTGAGGGATAAACTTAACTTCTCAGGGAGAGAGTCACGTCCGAACTAAACTATCCAGTACTTAGTACGGATTCAACGCCGAGTTTTATATTATTTTGCGGTCGCGATGGACTTCTTCTTTCCCCGTTGTAAAGCCAAGGCTAAGGCGGGTGCGGTGGGAGACTTAGATTTTTGGGCGAGCGATTCGGGGTCGCCAGCATGGATGAGTTGGCCGCCAGCTTGGCCGCCCTCAGGGCCGATTTCTACGAGCCAGTCGGCTTCAGCGAGCACGTCGGGATGGTGCTCAATCACGATGACTGTGTGGCCTTGATCGACGAGCGCGTGTAATAATTCGATAAGTCGTTTGCAGTCGGATTGGTGGAGGCCGATGGTGGGCTCTTCTAATAAATAGAGGTTGGGCTTAATCACCCCGCGGCTGCGTTCGCGGAAAGTGGGCAGACCCTTGGCGAGTTCGCTGACAAGTTTGAGTCGTTGTGCTTCACCGCCGGAAAGGGTGGGACTGCTTTGTCCTAAGGTTAAATAACCCAACCCCGTTTTCGTCATCAGTTCACAGAGGTCTTTGAGTTTTGCATCGAATGAAAAGAATTCGGCGCCCTCTTCAAAGGTCATCGCCAAAAGATCGGCGGCGGACTTTCCGTTCCAGCGAATCGCACGAGCAGCGGGGCCATAGCGGGTGCTGCCGCATTCTTCGCAGGGCACATAGGTGTCGGGCAGGAAGCTCATCTCGAGTTTGATACGGCCGGCACCGGAGCACGCTTCGCACCGTCCACCTGAAGTGTTGAAGGAGAAGAATCCCGCGTCGTGTCCGCGAATCGAAGATTCGGGCAACGCAGCGAGGCGTTGGCGGATTAAGTCCCAGGCCCCGATGTATGTGGCTGGCGTGGAGCGTGGCGTTTTACCGATGGGCTCTTGGTCGACGATGACCAGTTGGCGGAAGGATTCGAGTCCGCTCAAGGAGGCGAAAGCCACTTTTCCTTGGTTAGAAATCACAGCCATGCCTTCTTTGCCGCTGAGTCCGCCTTTCTTTTTACTGATAGCGAATTGTGCGGCGGGTGCGAGTAGGTCGGTCATCAGCGTGCTCTTGCCTGCACCTGAGACGCCGCAGACCACGGAGAGTCGGGCGGCGGGGAA
>CANBWJ010000052.1 GCA_947373115.1 Opitutia bacterium
GTAGCGTACGAACGCACCATTGGGAAAGGATGAGCTCTCCGCAGGGGTGGCTTCGACTGTTGAAGGCTTGTGCATTAACCACTCACATTGGTGGTGCCTGCGCAGGGCACAAACTAAACCGTTGGATTGACCTTATTTTTTCGTAGCCGTGCCGACCGCGGGTTCGCTGGCTTTCCAGGCTTGGTCGACGATGGGGCGGACGACTTTAACAATTTCAACATATCCAGCAGCGTTGGCATGCATGGCGGCGTCTCCTTGTTCTCGGTAGAGTTCAGCTTTCGCATCGCCGTTAGGCTGATTCATGACAGGGTTGTGGTTAGCGAAATATAAATTCTTACCATTGGCACAGAATTTTTCGGCGACGGCATTAAACTTATCAAACTCTGCCCAGTGTGGTTTGCGTTTAGGGGATTTAAGGGCGGACATAATAATTACGCCACAGTTGGGATTTTCTTGGCGAAGTTTCTCAATGTATTGTCGGACATTATCAAAGACGGTTTCGGCTGGCACACCGCCGCCGAGATCGTTGGTGCCCGCAAAATAAATCACGACCCTAGGGTGGTAGGGTAGGGTGATTTGATCCATGTAGGCCAAGACCTCAGTCGTCTTGGAGCCGCCAAAGCCACGGTTAATCACAGGGTAGGGTTTAAAGTCTTCGGCGGCACTGATCCAGTAGCGTGCCGAGCTTGAACCTGAAATCAACAGGGCGTTTTGCGGTGGAGGCGTAGCCTTATCCATTGCCACAAACTTGGCGATGTCCTTGCCGTAACGCAGCTTATTCGATGGAGCGGTGTCGGCATCTTGGGCGAAGGCCCAGGGGGCGATGAAGAGGACGATAAGGGTGAAGTATTTCATAATAAAATTAAATGTGGGTGTTGTGGCTGGAAATTGAAACTGATGTACCTTAATAAACCCTGACTTATGCCTATTGTTCCAGGATTACGAAGCCCATATGAGGCCGTGCGAAGCTTTGTCTATTTCCCGCGGATGCTCGATAAGGTGCGCTTGCACGCCAAGGGGCAGTTGCACCCCGATTTCGTTAATAATCTAGGTAAGGCCTTTGATGATCGGTGCTGCCAGTATCTTGGCGTGAATTACCAAGAACTGAGTGCATGGGTATTGGCTCATCCAGCGAAGTCCGACGAAGAAGTGCTGGCTTGGGCAGAGTCACAGGGCCGAAAACTTTCAACTAATGATATCGATATCTGGAATTCTTTTATGACGAAGCGCGGCTGGCGCGATGAAGCCCGCGAAACTTTAGAGCGCCGTCTTAAAGAAAATGGTCTTGGTCCGGAGTCAGGAGTGGAAACGATGTTCGACTATATTGAAGTCGACGAAGGTCGCCCCGCTCGACGTAAAGCGCTTTAAGGCTCAGTCGAAATGACTGAAGCCGCCGGACTTAATGGGCTGATTGTCAGCGAGGGAAAATACTTCACCTTTACCTGCTTCCACTTTTCCGATCTGAGACAACAAAGTCTTAGGGAAGTTTTTTTGGAAAGTGGCAGCAATTAAATCAGCCTGAGTAGGTGAGGACGTGAAGAGTAATTCGTAGTCTTCGCCATCTTGGAGGGCGTGTTCGAGGCCAGGTTTGCCGTCGGCCTTAGCGAGCGCCTGGGCGTCCTCTGAGATGGGCACCGCCCCGAGGTCGATCCGTGCATTGAATCGGCTACCGATGAGTCCAGGAAGGTCCTTGGCGAGTCCGTCGGATAAGTCCGTACAAGCGGTAACCGTGGATTGAGCGCATAACCATTGGCCTTCCTTGAGGCGTGCCATGAAGTCGAGGTGGTGGCCGTAAATCGAGCCGCCCAATTTTCCGGTGACAAAAATAATGTCACCGACTTGGCAGGTGTGACGAGTGAGGATGCGACTAGAGTGACCTTGAAGGGCGAGGGTGGCAGAAAAAGTTCCCATGGTGCCGCGACAAATGTCACCACCGACAATTTTTAGCCCAACATTGGCGGCGGCCCGTCCGGCGCCATGCGCAAAATCTTCGAGCCAATCGCTCTCCACATCGGCACCGACAATAAAAGATAAGAGTGCATCGCTGGGCGTGGCGCCTGCTGCGGCGAGGTCGCTCAGGTTGCGTTGGACTAATTTCCGTCCGGCTTTAGCGCCCGAGCAGGCGAGGTCGAAGTGTCGACCCAAGATAACCGAATCAATCGTGCTGACACGGTATTTCTGATCGGACTGATTTTCGAAAACCGCGCAATCGCCGCCTGGGCCAGCGGGAAAAACGGGGCAGGCATCAGAAAGCGCTGCCACGATGCGCTGAATGATTTCAGTTTCGCTCAGAGCGGCGAGGCTACGACCAGACTGCGTGGTGAGGGCGCCCATGATGTGTTAGAACTTGGTCGATGCACCTGGGGCTAAGAACAACCAGACGAAAGTGTGAAAATTAAAGGCGGCGTGTACGGCCATGCAGGTGATTAAACCGAAACGGTCGCGGAAGATGCAGAGCATACAGCCTAACGCGGTGAGGGGTAAAAATGCAGCGAGGCTGCCATGTACAATAGCGAAGATGGTGCCAGTGATGACGATCGCGTAGCCGCGCGGCAGGGAGCGTTTGAGGGCAGGGTAGAAGGTGCCGCGAAAAACCAGCTCTTCGATGACGGGGGCGGCCACCACGCAGCTCACACCGAGAATAATCGCATTCAACCACGGACCGTGCCAATCGTACTTGGCGATAAAATCAACGAGCACTTGCGGCTCCTCGGGTAGGGTTTGGCCGTTATGCGCACTGAAGAAGTAGAAGACGCGCCAAGCCAAACTGGCCGCGATGGCAATCGAGCAGATGGTGAGAAAGGCTTTGAACCAATCACTCTTATTAAGTGCGTGCCACGAGCGTTTGATTTCTTCGAGTGGACTGAGGGTTTGCAATTGGCCTTCGAGCGAAGGGCTCCACTGCACGGAGCCGCGGAAAGCAAACGACATGCCGACAAAAAGAAAGATGCCACAAACTTGTCCACCGAGTTGGGCGAGGAAGTTGTGCGTATCGCTATTCGCGATGAGGTTGACCGTTTCGCGGGCGATGAGGCTTGAGATTAATGAGCTACAGGTGAAAAAGATGGCGAGACTCAGTGGGCCGAAGCCAGTCAGTAGTGAATCGTCCTGGCGTGATTTGGGTTCAAGGCCGACATGGGCATAGCCTTGGTTAATGGCCCAGAGTCCGCCTAGGAAAATCAAACCGATCCATAGTAAATAGACGTAGTCAGCGGTACCGAGACCGACGTCGGCGACCGCTGTAACATCGGCGAGGCTCAACATCTTCAGGCAATTTTACCGTCCTGGCAGATGCAATGTCCGCCGACAAAGGTGGAGTGAATCTGTGCTTTGAAGGTGCGACCCGTGAGTGGATTGTTGCCAGACTTCGAAAGTTTTTTATCCGCGGTGAATTGCCAGTTGGCTTCGGGATTAATTAAAACGAAGTCAGCTGGGGCTCCTGGGCGCAGGGTGCCAGCGTTGAGTCCCAAGGCCTTGGCGGGGCCGGCGGTGAGGCGAGCGATGAGTAATTTGATATCGGCGTGGCCAGCAACAACGATGGCTTCGTAGGCGGCGGCGAAAGCAGTTTCAAGTGAGGCGGCGCCGAAAGGAGCGAGGTCGAATTCACAATCCTTCTCTGTGCTCGTGCAAGGCGAGTGATCGGAGCAAATCGCATCGATGGTGCCATCGACAAGGGCGGCGATGAGTGCGAGACGGTCAGACTCTTCGCGCAGCGGAGGATTTAATTTCAGGCGTGTATCGTAATTGGCCAGGGCCGCATCGGTGAGCAGTAAGTGCAGCGCGGAAACTTCAGCAGTGACAGAAGCTTTGGCAGCTTTAGCACGACGAACGATTTCGGCCGAACCTCCCGAGGAAAGGTGTTGGAGGTGAATGCGAGCCTTGGTTAAGCCAGCGAGTACGCAATCGCTGGAGACGACGATTTCTTCGGCGGCACGTGGCCAGCCGCGCAGACCGAGTCGGAGCGACCACGCACCTTCGTGCATTTGGGCGTTCTCCGTCATGCTGCTGTCCTGGCAGTGATCCAGCACCACGAGGTTGAACATGGTCGCATACTCCAAGGCGCGACGCATGATTTCGTTATTCTGTACGCCAGAGGTGGTATCGGTTACGGCGACCACGCCGGCTTTTTGTAAGGAGCCAAGCGGGGCGAGGGCTTTGCCTTCGTGTGATTTGGTCAACGTGCCTGCCGGTAAAACGCGCACTGAGGCATCGCGTTGACTGAGTTCACGAATGAGTTGAATCGTGCCCACGCTGTCGGCAGCGGGAAGGCTGTCGGGCATGGTAACGACGGTAGTGAAACCGCCGATAGCTGCAGCTTGTGTTCCGGTACGGAAAGTTTCGCGGGCACTGCGACCGGGTTCGCCGAGTCGGCAATTCAAGTCAACAAAACCAGGGGCGAGAATTAAGTTTTTGGCCTCTACCACGCGGGCGCTCGCTTGTTCGCTGGCCGAAAGTTTTTCGACGAAGCAACCATCCTTAATAAAAATATCGGCCTTAGCCTCGTCACGTCCGCTGGCGGGGTCGATGACGCGGGCACCGCGAATGATGTGGGGAGTGGAGTCTTGAGGAATCATCGGTTGATGCAGCCAGTGCAGAGGTGGAGAACGGCCATGCGAACCGCAACACCGTTGCGGACTTGTTCGAGGATCACGGAGCGAGGTCCGTCGGCGACATCGCTGTCGACTTCTACACCGCGATTAATGGGGCCTGGGTGCATGATGACCGCATTGGGTTTCATCCAGGCCGCGCGCGAAGCGTTGATGCCGAATTGCGAAGTGTATTCGTTGAGCGACGGGAAGTGAGTCGTCGTTTGGCGCTCGTGTTGGATGCGCAGGAGCATTACGGCATCGGCGTCGGACAGCGCCGTCTTGAGGTCGTGCACAATGCGAACTTGGGGGAACGCTTCGGCGAGTGAGGCCGGCACGAGCGTGGCGGGGCCAGCGAGGGTGACTTGGGCGCCGAGTTTACTGAGGCAGAGAATGTTGGAGCGAGCGACGCGACTAAAGAGGATGTCACCAAGGATGGTGACCTTCAGGCCTTCTACTTTGCCGAAGCGCTGCTTGAGCGTGAAGGCATCGAGGAGGGCCTGGGTGGGGTGTTCGTGAGCACCGTCACCGGCGTTGATGACGGAGATGTCGAGTGCTTCACCGAGGTAGCGAGCGGCACCGGCAGAAGAGTGGCGCATCACGATGGCGTCGACTCCCATGGCGCGAATGTTCATTGCCGTGTCGCGCAGGGTTTCGCCTTTAACGAGAGACGACGCGGTCGTGTTGATGCTAACGACTTCGGCACCGAGTTTTTTGGCCGAGATTTCGAAGGCCGTGCAAGTGCGGGTACTGGGCTCGAGGAAGAGGTTCACCACCGTGCGACCGCGCATCAGGTCGAGTCCCTTGCCGGGGGCGAGGGCGGGCAGGAACTGCTCGGCCTGACTAAAAAGGAATTCGATTTCGGCCCGAGAAAGTCCCTCGATGCCGGTTAAGTCTTTTTTGGTCCAGGTGAGTTGTTGAGCCATGCGGTTTTTTCCGTTGGCCCTAACGAAGGTCAGGACCATTGGGAAAGTGTGAGAGGATAAGGTGCTGGCAAGAAAGAAGCGAAGCTGGGGCGTTTTTTCTAGAAAATCACTTAAAAGCAGGCCCTGACTTGTCACGCGGGCGATAAAGGATTGTCTGACGATATGAAATTCCACCTCCGAACGCGGGTTGTTGTCTGGGTGGTTTGCGTATTGGTTGGTTTGGGTGCGGGTTTTTTTAAACGCATCCAAAATGCTCAGGCGAGTGGACTCCCAAAAGTTACCGTACAATTGGATTGGTTTCCCGAGCCAGAACACGGCGGACTTTATCAGGCTTTAGCCAAGGGCTGGTTTCGTGAGGCGGGCTTGGATGTCGTTTTAATTTCCGGTGGTGGAAACGTAAAAGTCACACAGGTCGTGGCGACGGGCCGGGCGGATATCGGTCAGTCGGCCACCACGCAGATCATTCAGGCACGAGCCGTCGGGGTGCCGTTGACGAATGTCGCGGCCGTTTTTCAACGCATGCCATTGTGTCTGATGGTGCACGAAACTTCGAACGTGAAATCATACCTCGACTTAGCCGGGCGCACCATCATCGCTCGCCCCGAGGCAGCGTGGATCCCTTTTTTAAAAGCCAAGCTCGGTAAAGAATTTTCTATTCGACCCCAGACCTTTGGGCAGGGCGATTTCTTGCATGATCCATCAGCAATCCAAGAGGGTTTTTTTACCGCCGAACCTTATTTCTTAGCAAAGGCTGGGGCGAAGGTGCTTTGTCTGCCGCTCTCAGATTTTGGTTATGGTTCAGCGGCGACCTTATTTACCACTGATGAGTGGGCACGTAATAACGCCAGCACTTTAGCGTCATTTCTTAAGGTCTATGCGCGGGGCTGGGAAGATTACTTAACGAACGACCCCGCGCCCGCACATGCCTTAATGAAAGTGGATAATCCCAAATTGGACGATGACTTCCTGCAGTGGTGTCGGGCACAAATGATTGAGGCAAAAATTGCGGCCGATGCATTACGTGGAGAAAGCTACGGCGTGCTCTCGCGCCTGCAGGTGGAGGCGGAATTACGTAGCCTGGAAGACACGCAAGTGATTCCCCGTGGCATTGTTAAGCCACATGAAATTGCGATCGGTGATTGGGTGAAGTGAGTTACTTAACCAGTAACTCGCGGACCTTCTGTCCAATTGCCTTGGCCGCTTCGCCGCGTTTATTTTGGTGAGCGGCGATGACATTGACGAGGGCGCTACCGACTACGACACCATCGGCGACGCGGCCGACAGCCTGGACGTGGGCGGCGCTGGAAATACCGAAGCCTACACAAACGGGCAGGGAGGTGTGCTTTTTAATTTCCTTCACCGCGGCACTTAAATTGCTGGCGAGCTCGGAGCGTTCGCCGGTGACGCCTTCGCGAGAGACGTAATAAATAAAGCCGCTGGCATGTTTGGCAATCAGTGCCATGCGTGCGGGCGGGGTGGTCGGGGCGATAATAAAAATATTAGCGAGCCCGAGCTTCTTACAGGCCGCGAGCAATTCGCCGGCTTCTTCGGGTGGGCAATCGAGGACGAGTAAACCGTCGGCACCCGCTTCTTTTACTTTCGTGCAGTAAGCTTCGATGCCGAAAGAATAGATGAGGTTATAGTAACAATATAAAATGATGGGCTTGTCGGTGCCCGCGCGGGTGTCGCGAATGATTTCGAGGAGGTGATTGTAAGTCATGCCCGCTTCGAGGGCACGCTGCGAGGCGAGTTGATTGGTGAGACCGTCGGCGAGGGGGTCGGAGAAGGGTACGCCCACTTCGAGGATGTCGGCGCCCGCTTCGGCAAGAGAAAGTAGGATGGCCTTGGATGTCGCGACATCGGGGTCGCCGGCGCAGACGTAGCTCACGAATGCGGGACGTCCTTCGGTACGGCAGCGGGCGAACGTTTGAGCGAGACGATCCATGGGGCAAAACAAGACCGCTTTTCAGGGTAGGGCAAGCCTTGGTGGCTAAACTCCATCTTTGCGGCCGGGGTTATGTTATCTTGGCTGATTTTCTCGTATTGCCAAGAGCGGGAGAAAGAGAATGTTCAGACCCTTGTTGGCCCAAGTGGTGGAATGGTATACACATCAGACTTAAAATCTGCCGCCGAAAGGCTTACTGGTTCGAGTCCAGTCTTGGGCACCAACTTTTTTAATTCAGGGGACAGGTGGGCAAGGTGATACGTTTATAAAAGTCTGCCGCGAGATGTTGCTATTGTGCGTAGTTCATTCATTGACGCTTCGAAGATTTCTAAAGCCTTGTTGTATTCAGCTAATGTCTTATTGTAGTTTTCGGAAGCGCCACTGGCGGTGCTGTCGGCTTTTTCTTGGATTGTACTTTTTCTCGCTATGTCATTTTTCGCTGTACCAATCTGGATTGCTAAATTTTGTTTTTGGGTCTCAATTTGGTTCACGCTATCACTCACAAATTGTTGGTCCCCTTGGACCCAATATCCTTCATTTAATAAGCTCAGTTGTTGTTCGAGTTGCTCCTTTTTATTGTTGGATTTTTGAAGATTATATTTTGCAACATCGGCTGTAGATCCAGACTTCTTCTTCTCCTCAATTGCGCGGACGAATTTATCGAATGACAGCTTGAGATTGCTGTGTTGTGACCGTTGAATTAGTTGAGCGCATGTTTCTTTAAATTGATTGGGTATTTGGTATCTTCGGTTTTCTAAAAATAAGACAAAAACCCCACCAATAGGTTGACCATAAATAATGGCAGGTGCGGGAAGAACTGGTACTTTATTTGCCTGCGCCATGAGGCATTGTGGGAAGAAAATGTTGGCACAAAGCAGATACAGAATAAGACCGAGATATCGCATTGAGTGAGAGAATTTACTCTCATTCACGGACTACGGTCAAGCCCACGAGAGGCATTACGATATTTCTAGAATTATAATTTTAGTAACCAATTATAAAATACACTCGGTCAGTTGCCTCGGCTAAGCAGTGGTGCTCGGTTGGCAGGCATTCAGTGTGTCTTTTTGTGAATACTCTCGGCACGCTTGGTGGCGATATGCGATTCAATGGCTGCGACGGTCTGGCGGTGAATGGCGCTTCGGTTATCGGTGGTCAGCCAGATTTTCAGTAAGCCAGTAAAAAAGAAGAAGGTCTCGAGGCCCGCGATTTCAGGAACGACGTCGGGTCGCAGGATTTTATTTTTATGCGCTTCGGAGTACAGGGCAGTGACTTCATCGAGAAAGTCTTGGCCGCTCTTCATGAGATCGTTACGCACCGCCGTGAACTCGCCCACGTATTCGCACTTCCAGAGCATCACTTCGAAGGTGGCACGTGCTTCGGCGTCGGACTCGAGTCGGTGGAGGGCGTTGAGCAATCCACTTTGTAAACGCTGCAGGGCATCGCCCGTGCTTGATGAATTGAGCTTGAGGAGGCGACCCGTCTGGGCGCGCACCGCCTGAAAGAGGTCGGCCTTATTCTTAAAGTGCCAGTAAACGGCACCGCGCGTGACATTGGCCGCATGGGCAACCTCTTCGAGTGAGGTATTGTTCACTCCGCTGCGGTTAAAAACCATGCGGGCGCATTCGATAATTCGGTGACGAGTTTGTTCCGCCTCTGCTTTGGTCTTGCGAGCCATGGGGTGGTGTTTAGATTTACATACATGTCTGTATGTAAATTCCGACCTGTCCAGAGTCTTCTCTGTCTAACGCTTCTCGCGGGGCTTTCCGCCTGTAAGCCAGCCGAGGCGCCTCCGATGCCGCCCGTCACCGTTTCCTTGCTGACCGCGGTGGTGGCTCCCGTGCCGCAAGAGGTGGACGTGACTGCGCAAATCGAAGGCACCCGCGAAGTTGAAATCAGAGCCCGCGTCACTGGAATTATACTGAAGCAGTGTTACCAAGAAGGCCAACGCGTGAAGGCCGGTGATTCACTTTTCAAAATTGATCCCGCGAGCTACGAAATCGCCTTGTCGCTAGCGAAGGCACAGCTCGCCCAAGAGCAGGCTCGCTTTGAGCAAGCCGAAGCCGAGGCGAATCGCCAGTCAGCGTTGTTGGCGCAAAAAGCGGCTTCGTCGAAAGAGGCGGCCGACACCTTGGCCTTGGCCCAAGCAGCAAAGGCCGCACGCGATGTGGCTGCAGCGAAGGTGCGTAGTGCGGAGTTGGATCTTTCCTATTGTGACGTCACATCTCCGATTGAAGGCTTTGCCGGTCGTCAACAGCACTCCGAGGGTTCGTTGGTGAGTCCCGGTGCGGATGGTTTACTTACCACCGTAGTGCAGCGTGATCAGGTGTGGGTGCGTTTTGGGATTTCCGAACAAGAGTTTAAGCGTCTCTTTGCGGGCGAATCTGCTCAGGCCTTTGCGGCTAAAGTTGAAATCATCATGCCTGATAATTCGATTTACCCAGTAGAGGGTAAGGTGAATTTTGTTTCGGCACAGGTCGATGCCCGTTTGGG
>CANBWJ010000053.1 GCA_947373115.1 Opitutia bacterium
GCTCACCCCAAGCAGCATCTCTCATAAGTCATTGATACCTAGCGGCGGAGAGCTCCATGGTTATCAAATTAGCCCAGCCGACCTACGCCTTTTGAACGGCGCAAAGCGCGTCGTCGGACTGAACCCGGCCACCGAACCCTGGCTAGCGGACTGGGCTAAGGCCAACCACCGCGAGGCCGATGTCATCTGGCTTAACCCGGATCCATCTCAACTGCACCTGCATGCTTGGTTAAACCCCAATGAAGCCAAGCGCATGGTCTCCGCCCTTTCACTCGCCTTGACCAAAAGCTTCGGCACGCCTGATAATGAATCGCAAGTTCTTCTCAATGAACTACTTAAAGAAATAGATTCAACGGCTTTAACCATAAAAACCTTGCTGAAAGCCATACCTGAGAGCCAGCGAAAAATCATCGTATACCACCCCAATCTTGAGTCGTTTGCCGAGTATTTCGGACTCCAAGTGGTGGCGACCATCGTCGACAGCAGTGTAGCCGAATCCGCCGACCCATCGCTTCAACGGTACTCGGAGATTTTAAAACTTATAAAAAGTCAGAAGGTCCGGGTAGTCGCCTACGATGAAGGCCAAAGCAGCCGTATCGCCCAGCAGCTTGCCCTCGACGGCGAATTACCTCCACCCATCGCACTGTCTTTTGAATACCTTCAGCCGCCAGGAAAAGGAGGCGACACTTGGCCTTCGATGATGATACTCAATGCACGAAGAATCGCTGAAGCCCTCCAAAAATAATGTCACGGCTCACCGCACATTGGCACCAAATGATAAGCAATGCCTGCTTCGGACTGCTGCCGGCAATTCCCTACGCGCCAACGGATGATGCGGCCTGTCAGGGCGTCGCCATAAACGCTCATAATCTTGCCGTGGCTCCAGCACCTGGAAGTCCGCTGGCTTTTTCGGGCGCCAATTTTGAAATCCCCTGCGGCTGTCGCACGGCATTGATCGGTGCTAACGGCTCAGGAAAATCGACCCTACTTAGAGCACTTGCAGGTCTCACGCCAATTGCATCGGGCGAGGTTAAGGTCCTCGGCGCCAAACCCAGTTTAGGTCGCAGCCGAATTGCGTACCTCGCGCAGAAGCCCAGCTTCAACCAGGACGCCCCCCTGCTCTTGCGTCGACTCGTCCAAATGGGGACGTACTCGCACCACGGCTGGTTTGAAGAATGCGAACATGGCGACGAGGCCGTTGACCGCGCGTTAAGTCGACTGGGCCTATTAGAATTATCCGAACGCTCCGTTCACACCCTTTCGGGAGGCCAACTGCAACGAGGTCTTTTGGCGAGAGCAACCGTCCAAGGGGCGGAACTACTTCTACTCGATGAACCCTTTGCGGCTCTCGATCAAACCAGCCGAGAAATCGTGGAATCCTTTCTCTTTAATCCAGACAATAGCTTCACCGTCGTCATGGCCACCCACGACCCCGCGGACTCCCAGAGATTTGATCGGATTTTGGAACTGAAAAACGGACAACTGACGACGGTCCATGCATGTGCCGGACACACTCACCGCCATGCTTAATCTGCTACTCGCCCCCCTTTCGGAAGATTTCTTCCTCCGTGCCGTTATCGCCATTCTCTTATGCGGAGTGACCGCAGCCTGTCTCGGTACATACATTATCGTGCGACGCATGGCTTTCATCAGTACGGCTCTCACCCACTCAATTTTACCCGGTGTAGTGGGCGCAGCCTTACTTGGACTCTCACTTTACCTTGGCGCCTTGGTCGCCGCCCTCCTCACCGCCGCAGGAGTCGCTTGGCTATCCAATCGCAAAGGTTCTAGCGAAGACAGTGCCATCGGTGTCATGCTGTCTGTGATGTTTGCACTCGGGATTGCACTGATGTCGGTGAGCCGAGCCTGGAGGGATTTCACGGGGCTGCTTTTTGGGAGTATCGTTTCAGTCGGCACAGAAGACTTGGTGATGATCGCCATCACCAGCCTCGTCGTACTACTCGCCCTCCGCGTTTTACACAAAGAGCTAGAGTTAGGGTCATTCGATGAAGAATATGCCTATTTAATAGGTGCTCGACCCCAACTTCTTCGTGCGGTCCTGCTTATTCTTATCGCCTGTGCCGCCGTTACCTGCGTCCGGCTGGTGGGCGCATTACTAACCACCGCACTTTTCGTTATTCCAGCCGCTACCGGCATTCGGCTGGGCAAAACCTTGGCTCAAGTGATGGCTTGGAGTACGGGCTGCGCCATCACGGGGGGCCTGGCGGGCCTATACCTGTCCTATTACGTGGCAGGCATGCCGTCGGGCGCAGCCATAGTTCTGTGCTGTGCCACGCCCTACTTCTTAGTCAGAGCCCGTAAGAATTCCTAGTGGTTAAGCTTTAGGTGGGCCGTCCGTTGGCTCACTAGAACCCTCTTTTCCGTTGGAACGCTCATCAAAAGGCTTCCAGAGTGGACGAGAACTGGTTCGGCTTCGGTAAGAAGAGCGATCGCGGCCACCACGGTGGCGACGCGAGGAGGAACGGCGCGAGGAACGACGGGATCCTCTCCGCTGCTTGCGTGAAATTAACCAACTGCGCAAACCGAAGACAACCCCGAGCGTAACGACAGAAAAGGTAAGGAGGTATGAAAGGAAATCGTCCATCAGGAGTTAAGTAGCACGGGTAGTAATGAGTACAATCTTTTGAGGTGATTTGTCAAAGTTATGTTAAAACGGATACGATACCATGGCGGGGCATGAGCAATAGTAATTATAATTTTTCTGTATAATTATAACCCAAGGTGGGTTGCCAAAAAGTGCCTCAACGTATAGAACCACCAATCACCGAATGAGTAAAAAATCTAAACCGTCACGGCTAACACACGTTAAAGAGCCGCACATCGTCGTACAGGAAGCTGTGACTTATGCTGGTAAAACTTTGGCTGCTAAATCCAGCGATAGCGGTCAACTCGACGCCCATAAAAAAATCGCCGACGCCATCGAAGTATCAACGTCACTCCTCTACAAATGGCGCGAGCCGCCCAAAGGAAAAGGTAGTGGACAGCCTAATCCTCTCGATCGTGTCGCCAAACTCATTCTCGCGACGGGCGACGATCGCATCGTTGACTGGCTCGCCCATAAAGCGGGAGGACACTTTCACCGCGATGACACACACTCTCCCGACCCCGAATTGAATCGCGCTTCCAACGCCCTCATCAAAGAATTCAGCCTGCTCATCGCCGACGTCGTTAACGCCGTGGAAGACCAAGAGATTACCTGCGAAGAGTCGCAACACCTCCGAACCAAGTGGGATATTTTACGAAAACGCACGGAAAGTTTTGTGCGAGCCTGCGAAAAAGGTCATTTCACTAAGGGCAAAAAATAGTCTGTTGACCCCTGAAGATTTTGCATAGGGTAGCCAATATGTCGGCTCACCCTATTCATCACTACGGCCACCCCGTGCTGCGCGCAAAGGGCGAGTCCGTGCGTGAATTCGGCCCGTCGTTGCGGATGCTCGGGAACACCATGCTTGAAGCCATGCGTGCCGCCAAGGGCATTGGTTTAGCGGCCCCACAAATCGGGCTGAGCCTGCAATTATTCGTCATCGATATTTGCGACGACGAATACCAACCGATTTACGACGGCAAAAAAGTCGAGGCGCAGACCATCATGCCGCTACTCCTCGCGAATGCTAAAGTGACCATACCCGAGGGCCCCAGTGAAACCTACACCGAGGGTTGTCTTTCCTTTCCCGGCATCACGGGCGACGTGAATCGAGTCGAACAAGCGGTTGTTAAATTTCACGATGCCGACGGAACCGCACACACGCTGGAATGCGAAGGCTTGCTCGCTCGCTGCGTGCAACACGAGCATGACCACTGCCAAGGCGTGCTCTTCATTGATCGAATGAACCGAGCCCACCAGTTGCTGGTCGCGAGCAAAGTAAAAAAACTACAGCGCGCGACACAGGCCGAACTCAAAGCGGCCAAGAAAAAAGCTTAAAGCTTATTTGCCAGCGGGCTTAGCCACCGGGGCAAGGTTTTCTAACTTCAACAAAACCTCGCCCACGGCAACGGTGCGACCGTCTGGCATTTTACTAGAAATCCTGAAGGACTTAGTCATGCCAGCGGCGGGCTGAGCCAAGATCTTCCAAGAAGCCTTAGCACCGTCATCGGTCGGCATGTCGCCACTCAATAAATCGTAGAGCGACTGACTGGAACCGACACCCAAATTACCCACACGCACACAGAGGTGACGCAGCAAAGCCACGCCCACGGGGCTCGAATCACGGTCATACGATAACACAAAATCGCCGCTCGACGCTAATCTCGGAATAAAACTTTTGTCGTCCTTCAAAACAATCGACGCACTATAAGCCTTGGGTAGGGTCTCCGCCGGACCCATCGTGGTTAAATAAACTTCCGAACCAAGCACGCGCATCGTGAAAGCATCCGCCAGACGAACCACTAAAAGCCCGGCGGCATCATCCGCCGTCAGCGGATAAACCTCTGCCCAAATCACTGCCACTTGACCCGCTGCCTTGGGCGCCACCCAGTCAGCTGAGAATTGAGGCACCAAACTTCCGCTGGGTCGCTTAAAAACATACCCACTCGCTGGCGCCGCAGCCAATGCGGCTGGATCGGCCTTTATCCATGCCTCGCGCAATGCTTTGGCAATAACGGGCGTACGGTAAATTTTATCCGAACCCAAAATCGTCATCGCCCCCACGAGGTGCTGACTCTTGAAGCCACCATCGCGTGCTACTTTTTGCAAACGCACGGCGGACTGCAGAAGCGACACATTCCACAGGGTCTGCGGCAGTTGCTGTTCATAATTCAGCGTCTTGGTAAGCTCAAGATAGCGCGCGGTAGCAACTTTTCGCAAACGTTCAAGCGAGGGCAATGCACGTGCACTCTGCTCTTCGCCTTCCTTAATAATTTTTTGTGCCCGCACCTTCACTTGCTCAGGGGTTTCCTGACCCGCGCCCGTTGACGGTGCGCGTGGTGCATTTAAAATGCTAGTGCCCGTTTGAATACGTTTCTTACCCGCGTCATCTTGCTGCTTGGCGCTGCTCCATTCCGCGCGGTCGCCCGCACTGACCAAATAGCCAGGAATCGCATCATCCGGCACCAGGTCGACAGATTTCGCAGAGTCGCCACTGGCCGCTAAAAATACTAAACCTGCGAGAAAGATTCCCATAAATTAGGCTTCGTCAAATTTACGCGTAAACAAGGCATCCATCTCAGTTAAAAACTGTGAGGCATCCTTGCCCGAAGCGGAGAATTTAAGACGCGAGCCCTGCCCGGCGGCCAACATCATGAGGCCCATGATGCTCTTGCCGTTGACGACTTCATCATCCTTAGAGACTGAGATCTCTACGTCGGGGTAACGGTTGGCCAATCGCACAATCTGTGCCGAGGGACGCGTGTGTATACCCATCCGGTTTTGGACGGTAAATTCACGAATTTGGACCTCTGGGTTTTCTTCCATGGAGTTTAGGCGAGGTGTCTTAGAAAAGATAAAAGAAAGGGTGTCGGCTTGGCTAACGGGTCAAGTCTATTCCCCTCTTAGGCGGGTTCGCTTGACCTTCCCGCCCAGACCCCTCCAATCGATGCAAACCAATCACCGTGGCCAAGAATGCTGTCATCACACATCCCGAGTCTTTGAAGCGACCAGCCGGACCTTCGGAGTACGCCAAGGACCCCGTCAATGCGTCGCTCTCCAAGGCGGATAAAATTGCCCTCTACACCAAGATGGCTCGGGTTCGCCATTTTGAACAACGCTGCATCCGCACCTACCAACAGGGCAAGATCGGCGGCTTCCTCCACCTGTACGTCGGCCAAGAAGCCGTCGCCGCTGGCACGATTTCCCTGCTCGGTAAATTCGACCACATCATCACGGGCTACCGCGACCACGCGCACGGTCTATTAGTTGGCATGAGTATGAAAGAGTGTATGGCTGAGCTCACCGGCAAAGTCACCGGCTGCTCCAAAGGCAAAGGCGGCTCGATGCACTACTTTGCACCCGATAAAAATTACTGGGGCGGACACGGCATCGTCGGCGGACAGGCCCCGCTCGGCACTGGCTTAGCATACGCCGTTAAGTACCGCGGACAAAAAGGCTCGTGCCTCACCTACATGGGCGATGGCGCCATCAATCAAGGCGCGGTTCACGAAGCTTATAATTTAGCCGCCCTCTGGGACCTCCCGATTATTTTCGTTATCGAAAACAACGGCTATTCAATGGGTACCTCGCAAGAGCGCTCCACCGCTCACCCCGGCTGCTTGGCCAAACGTGCCGAGGGTTACAACATGGCCTGGGACGTCGTCAACGGCCACGATGTCTACGAAGTACGCGCCAAGACCGCCATCGCCCTCAAGCGTGCCCACGAAGAATCCAAGCCAACGATTTTAGAAATTTTCACCTATCGCTACTTCGGCCATTCGATGTCGGACCCCGATAAAACCTATCGCGACAAAGAAGAGGTAAAGGGTTACCGCGAAACCAAGGATCCAGTTTTCCTTTTTGAAAAAGCACTCCTCGACGAAGGCGTGCTCACCAAAGAACTCGTGGAATCCATCAATGCTGCCGCCATGGAAGAAGCGGATGCGGCCGCCGTCTTTGCCGATGAGTCACCCGAACCCACCTTGGCCGACATCACCAAGCACATCTACTGGGAAGAAGATAACCGCGGTCCGAAGACCACGAGCAGCGGCACCATCATTTTCGAATAACCCCTTTTAAAAAACTTTCATGGCTGTTATTTCCTACCGCGAAGCCCTTCGCGCCGCGATGCGCGAAGAACTGAAACGCGACGAAAACGTCGTCATCATGGGCGAAGAAGTAGCCCAGTTCAACGGCGCCTACAAAGTGACCGAAGGACTACTCAAAGAGTTCGGCCCTAAGCGCATCGTCGACACCCCTATTTCAGAAGCCGGCTTCATCGGCCTCGGCATCGGTGCGTCCATGTTAGGCATTCGTCCCGTGATGGAATTAATGTTCTGGTCCTTCTCGTACGTGGCATTCGACCAAGTCGTCAATAACGCCGGCAACATCCGCTACATGTCGGGCGGCCTAATCAATTGCCCCATCGTCATCCGCGGACCCGCCAACGGAGGCACCAACGTCGGCGCCACTCACTCACACACGCCCGAAGCCATCCTCGCCTCACACCCTGGCATCAAAGTGGTTTGCCCCGCGACACCTTACGATGCGAAGGGTCTGATGAAGGCTGCGATTCGCGACAACGACCCCGTCTACGTGATGGAGAATACCATTCTCTATAATGATAAAGCCGAAGTGCCCGACGAAGATTACATCGTCCCAATTGGCGTGGCCGACATTAAGCGCGAAGGCACCGACCTCACCATCGTCGCCCACGGTCGAGCTGTCATCACTTCACTCAAGGCCGCCGAAATTTTAGAAAAAGAACACGGCGTCAGCGTCGAAGTCGTCGACCTCCGTTCCATTCGTCCGCTCGACGAAGAAACCATCTTGGCCTCCGTTCGCAAAACGCACCGCGCCCTCCTCGTCGAAGAGAATAAGCCTTTCTGCGGAGTGGATGCTCAAATCGCTTACCTGATTCAATCGCGTGCGTTCGATGAACTCGACGCCCCCATCGGTCGCGTCTCCTCGATCGACGCTCCCCAGATCTACTCTAAGAAACTCGAAGACCTCCAACTTCCCTACCCCGCTCGCGTCGTCGAAGCGGCCCTCAAAGTTCTCGCGTAATCTCCTAACTTTTCCCCATGGCCGAAATTATTGATATGCCTAAACTCTCCGACACGATGTCGGTAGGCACCGTTGTGAAATGGAATATTGCGGAGGGTCAAACGGTGGCCTTCGGTGATATCCTCGCCGAAATCGAAACCGATAAGGCCACCATGGAACTTACCTGCACGGTCCCTGGAACCGTCCTTAAAATCTACGCCGCCGCTGGCTCTCAGTTGCCCGTGGGCGAACCGATTTGCGCCATCGGCAAAAAAGGCGAAGCCGCGCCCGATCCTAAAAAAGCGGCCGCACCTAAAGCCGCTGCACCTGCCATTCCTGAGTCGACCGGCATCCCATGCATTCCTGAAGCACCAACTTCTTCCAACACTCCCATTGCGAAACAATCCGATGGTAGCCGCACCATCGCTTCTCCCTATGCACGTCGCATGGCAGAAAAAGCCGCCCTCAATGTTGCTGCCCTCAGTGGCACCGGCCCTGGCGGACGCGTCGTCGGTCGCGATGTTACCGCTGCAACGAACGCACCTGCTGCTGCACCAGCCGGGCCCGTTAACGTTGCCGTAACTCCTCCTGCCGACGGCAAAGGCATTCAACCTGATGCCGATTCACCTGTCAGCGGTATGCGCGCCACAATTGCTCGCCGCTTAATTGAATCCAAGAACACCGTCCCTCACTTCTACCTCGAAGTGGAAGTCGACGCCGCCCCCCTTCTCGCGCTCCGCGAAACCCTCAACAAGCGTCTCGCCGAAGCTGGCGGTGAAGCAGGCCTAAAACTCTCGGTCAACGATTTCATTCTGAAAGCTTCCGCCGAAGCACTCCGTCGCGTTCCCGCAGTCAACGCCTCGTGGGCCGGCACCAGCATTCGTCAACACTCGGCGGTGCACCTCGCTTTCGGTGTGGCACTTGAAGATGGCTTGGTGACTCCGGTGATTCGCGACGCACATTCAAAGTCACTACGCGATATCGCAGTCGACGCCAAAGGGCTCATTGCCAAGGCGCGCTCGAAGAAGCTTTCGCCTGCTGAAATGTCGGGCTCAACCTTCACCGTCACCAACCTCGGCATGTACGGCGTGACGGGCTTCTACGGCATCATCAACACGCCGAACGCAGCGATTCTTTCTGTCGGCGCGACGATTAAGAAGGCCGTTGTAGATGCGAATGATCGCATTGTGATTGGTCAGCGTATGGCAATCGGACTTTCGGGCGACCACCGCGTGGTCGATGGCGCCAATGGCGCTCAATTCCTGCAAGCACTCAAGCAAGTCCTCGAAGAGCCCACGCTGATTCTCATCTAAGTCGCATTCAGCGCGACCCTAAGCCCTGTCGGAAAATTCCGACGGGGCTTTTTATTTTTACAGGCTGCGCACCGAAGAAAGACCACCATCCCAGTGCAACACCTGACCCGTCATAAATTTTGCAGCGTCAGATAATAAGTACTCCACTAATTGTGCGGCGTCATCAGGCACTCCCACACGTTGTAAGGGGTGACGCTTGGCCGAGGCTTCTTTCTTTAAATCCGAATTCAATAAGAAGGAAGCCAGCGCCGTATCGGTCAACGAAGGTGCAATCGCATTCACTCGAATCACCGGCGCCCATTCGGCCGCCAAACTTCGTGTCAGTCCTTCAATTGCTCCCTTTGCGGCGGCAATGCTCGCATGCATCGGCATGCCCTGCGCCACGGCCACGGTTGAAAACAAAACCACCGAAGCATTACCCGAAGCTTTGAGTGCAGGTAGGGCCGACTGCAAGGCGGCGACAGCACCGAGCACATTGACCTGAAAATCTTTTTGGAAATCCTCCGCCGTCAGCCGGTGAAA
>CANBWJ010000054.1 GCA_947373115.1 Opitutia bacterium
TTTATTTAAAAGGCGCCGCCCTTGAATCCGATGTCCGATACCGACCGCCATCCCTTTCTCTCTGGTCTCAGCAAGCACCGCGGAGCCCAACCCACCTGCCTGGTGATTTTTGGTGCTTCCGGCGACCTCGCTGCCCGGAAACTCCTGCCCGCCCTTTATAACCTGGCGGTCGACAGCCTGCTGCCGTCGGACTTCTATCTGATTGGCTTTGGACGTAAGCCGATTCCTGATGCCGAGTTCCGTAACTCGTCGGCGGCTGATATCACAAAGTTTTCGCGTCGCGAATACCGCGCCGACATCTGGAAGCCGATTTCGGAGCACACTTTTTACCAGGCGGGTGGCTACGATGAAGCAGCGGCCTATGAAGGTTTAAAATCGAAAATCGCGGCGGCGGAAAAGGCAGCGGGTCGTCCCTTGCAATTAGTCTTCTACGTTTCGACGCCCCCTACGGTCTTTGAAGCGATTTTAGAAAACCTCGGTAAGTCGGGTCTGGCCAAGCGCGGCCTGGGCACGGCGCTCGAAAGCAAAGTCATTATCGAAAAACCTTTCGGCAAGGACTTGGCCTCGGCGGTGCAATTGAATTCAGTGGCCGCTCGTAATTTCCAAGAGCCACAAATTTACCGCATTGACCACTACCTTGGTAAGGAAACGGTGCAGGATTTATTGGTGCAGCGTTTTGCGAATCCTATTTTTGAACCCCTTTGGAATAATAAGCATGTCGACCACGTTCAAATCACGGTGGCCGAAGAATTAGGCGTGGGTTCGCGCGGTGGTTATTATGATCACAGCGGTGCGACGCGCGACATGTTGCAAAATCACACCATGCAGTTGCTCGCCTTGACGGCTATGGAGCAGCCGCAGTCGCTTTCGGCTGAACACATTCGCGATGAGAAAGTGAAGCTCCTCAAAGCCGTCGAAGAATTACGTCTCGGGCCTAACGGAGATGCCGTGCGTGCACAATACAGTGCTGGACTTTCGGGTGGTGAAACCGTGATCGGTTATCACCAAGAGAAGGACATCCCAATTCATTCCTCGACTGAGACCTTCTGTGCGTTGCGCTTGGCGATTGATAATAAGCGCTGGTCGGGCGTTCCCTTTTACATGCGCTCTGGTAAGCGCTTGGCTCGTCGCGTTTCGGAAATCGCGGTCCAATTCAAACAGCCAGTATCGGGGCTATTTGCTGGGGATTCGCGTTACGACATCGCCCCTAATCGCTTGGTAATTCAGATTCAGCCGGATGAAGGTGTGACGCTGGTGATGAATTCCAAGGTTCCTGGTTTGGAGCCACGCACGCAGCCTGTGCGCCTGAGTTTCCGTTATGCCACGACCTTTGGTTCGAACACGCCGGAAGCTTACGAGCGCTTGATTCTCGATGCCGTGGTTGGTGATCGCACTTTATTTATTCGGGGCGATGAAACCGAAGCCTCGTGGAAATTATTTACGCCACTCTTGCAATCGTGGGAAGCTGCGGGTCGCACCGGTTTAGAATCCTACACCTCGGGCTCTTGGGGTCCGTCGGGTGCGGATGATTTATTGGCGGCGCAAGGACACAACTGGCGCAACGCTGGTCGCTAAGCCCATGGCGCACCCCATTCTTGATACCTTGGCGGGATTTCCGCTAAAAGTTTCCAGTGCGTTGGGGGCTTTAGATAAAGCGTGGGCGGACGAAGGTGAAGAAGCCTCGCGTGCCTCGCAGATGAATTTGGTTTTGATGTTTGGTGCGGGCGTGAAGCCAGCCGATGCACAGGCGCGTTTTGACGAAGCCGTTTTATTTGCGCAGCGTTACCCCTGTCGCGTCATCGTGCTCGCGGCCCGACCCGCGTCGGAGTCGCATCTACCCTTAGAAGCCAAGGTAAATGTCGTCTGTTTTTTTGACCCTAACCGTCATGGTAAGCGTTGTTGTGAAGCGTTGATGCTCGCTTACGGCGCGCCCACCAATGAGCTCGAATCATTGGTCTCCACCTGGTTGGAAGGTGATTTACCGGTGAACCTTTGGGCACATGGGGTGACGGACCTTGAGATGGAGCCTTGGCTCCCTTGGACACGTCGATGCCGTCGCGTGGTCGCGGATCGTTCGATTACCGGAAACGATTTCTTTTCGCTACCTTTCCCTCGTCCGGCCACGGTGCGCGACTTATCGGTCGCACGTTGCTTGCCGGTGCGTCAGGCGCTCGGACAGTTCTTGGCGGCACATAAGCCTGAAGTTTTAGTGCGCGGTTTAAACAAGGTAACGCTTTCACACACTCCTTCCATGCATGGCGAAGCGATGGGTCTGTTAAATTGGATGCGCGATTGTTTAAGTGAATGCAGCAAAGTCTCGGGTGTGAAATTAAAGGCCGAGTTTCAGCTCTCGGAAGATGCGCCTACGGGCGATAACCTTGATGCCGAATGGTTTTACGATGATGGCAGCCACTTTTCTTGGGAGCATGCCGAGTTAGGCACGGCAGCGGGGCTGCGTTTTACGCTCGGTAAGGAAACGCAAACCCTCGCTCAGCGCATCGCTTTCATGGGTCCAGCGGAAGCGCTTTCTGAGGCGATTTTCTTCTAAGCCTTAGAAGCGATAGCCGCTTTGCTTGAACCATTCGACCAGTTGGGCGAAGGCTTTGGCACGGTGGCTGTGCTTGTCTTTGGTCTGCGGCTGTAGTTCACCAAACGTTTTATCAAAGCCGCTGGGTACGAAGAGCGAATCGTAACCAAACCCCTCTCCGCCCACTTCGGCTTCGAGGATGCGGCCCCAGCATTGACCGACAAATTTTTGTTCCTCCATGTTGGGTCCGAGGATGAGTAAGTGACATTCGAAGCGGGCGCCGCGTTTATGGGGCGGGGCTTTTTTCATCGTCTGTAAAAGCTTTGCCCGATTTTCGGCGTCGGTCGCTTTTGATCCCGCGTACACTGCGGAGTCGACTCCGGGACCGCCTTGCAGGGCATCGCAACACAGGCCGCTGTCATCCGCGAGTACCCACGCTTTAGACGGAGCGATGCGTCGCAGTGCTTCCGCTTTCAGGCGACAGTTACCGGTGAAGGTCCCGGTGATTTCTTCGACGTAGGGCATGCCGCCGAGTTCGCGGGCGGAATGCACGCGAACGGGTAGGCCGGCCTTGGCGAACATGCGGCCAAATTCTTCGGCCTTATGGGCATTGCCTGTCGCCAAGTAGAGATCCATGGCCCGACAGTGCACAGAAGGTGCGGATTTGAAAGGATTTTGGCGATGAATCCTTTCCTTCGCACTCGCCCTTTTGACGAGGAGTCAGCAATCTTAACCCCTAAAGATGTCCATCCGTTGCCTCATCACTGCTGGCCCGACGCGCGAGTTTTTTGACCCTGTGCGATTTGTCAGTAACCCGTCGACGGGTAAGATGGGTTTTGCCTTGGCCGAAGCGGCAAGAGCGGAGGGGTGGACAGTGGACCTCGTGGCTGGCCCAGTCGCTCTACCTGAGCCAGCGGGCGTGATGTACTATCCCGTCGTCACGGCGGAAGAAATGTTGCGGCAGACCGATGCCTTGTTTGGCCCCTGTGATATTTTAATTATGACAGCCGCCGTGAGTGATTGGCGTCCGAAGGTTTGTCAGACCCAGAAATTAAAAAAGAATGGGCAGGGACTGACGGTCGAGTTTGAAGCCGTACCCGATATTTTAGCGACGTTGGCGGAGCGCCGACGTGTGGAGCAAGTTTTGGTGGGCTTTGCCGCGGAGACCGAAAACGTTGAAGCGAATGCCCTGGAAAAAATGACCCGCAAGAAGGTTGATTTCATGGCCGCAAACTCGGTGGCTGGAGCGGAAGGGGCTTTTGGACGCGACGACAATCAACTGATTTTATTGGGTAAAAATGGTTTCCGTCAGGTCTTGGGTCCCGCCTCGAAACGCGAGGTTGCCCAACAACTCATTCGTCAATTAAGTCATCACCTTGCGGCTCGCACGCGCTAATCATGGCTCACCGACGTTACAGTCCGCTTGATCGTGTTCTGGGTCGCATCGACGACTTAGACGCTACCAACTTGGCGATTCTGGCTCGACGCTTGGAGCGGGAGCGCGATTTGATGGAGACGGTTTTAGATACCCTGCGTGAAGGGGTGATTGTTTTGTCGCATGACGGGTCGATTGATTACGCCAATTTAGCAGCCCAGCATTTGCTTGGGGTCAATGAGGCTGCCGTCAGCGGTGCCAATTTACGCAAGCTCTCGCCGGATTTGGCGAAGGTCTTAGAGTTGCCGGTTGAAGCGGAGGCACTCACGCGCGAGGTTGAAGTGCGTTACCCGGAGTCACGCGTCTTACACTTACATTTGGCGAGAGTGGGAGCATCCAGTGATATCGAGCGAACGCGTCGGGTAGCGGTATTGAGCGATATTACCGCGGAGCGGGTGCAGGCCGAAGACCGCATTGAGACGGAACGCATTGATTCCATCGTGGCTTTGGCTGCGGGTGTGGCCCATGAAGTCGGTAATCCGCTCAATGCCATCGGCATCCATTTGCAGTTATTGCAACGCGAGGCGGAGAAGTTGGGCGACACGCCCGCGGCTAAAAAAGTCCGCCAGGCCGCTGAGGTCTGTCAGTCGGAAATTAAACGACTCGACGGTATTGTGCGCGATTTCTTGGGCGCGGTGAAGCCCACGCCACCGAACCTGGTTGATACGGACTTGGTGGCGGTGGTGGCGGAATCGATGAATTTGCTGAAGGACCAATTACAGCAGTTGGGTGTGCGCGTGGCGGTCGATGTCAGCGAGGGTATCCCGTTGATCTTGGCGGACCGCAATCAGGTGAAGCAGGCGTTGTTCAACGTTATGAAGAATGCACTCGAGGCGATGGACCGCGGGGGCGATATTTTTATTAATTTTTCGGTCGATGATGAGTGGGTAATCTTAGCTGTGAAGGACACTGGTGTCGGTATTGCGGCGGATAAGCTCACCCGAGTCTTTGATGCTTATTACACCACCAAGGAATCGGGTGGTGGCCTGGGCATGCTCATCCTCCTAAGGATACTGCGGGCGCACGGCGGCATGGTGGATATCCAGAGTACGCCGAATGTCGGTACCACGGTAACGTTACGTTTTCCGCTGAAGCACCGTCGGGTACGCACATTGGATGCACCGAAGGCTTGAAGTTTGAGTGGGTTCCCGCACTTTGGCTGGAGTGAAAGTCATTCGTGCCAAATCTGCTGGTTTTTGTTGGGGCGTTGAACGCGCCATCGATATTGCGCGCGAGTATGCGCAGAAAGGCCGGCACCCGGTATACACCGATGGTCCACTCATTCATAATCGCCAGATGATGGAAGTCCTAACCCAAGAGGGGATACGCGAGGTCGGCGACTACAGCAGCCAGTCTCAACTCGAAGTCAAAGGGACCATTGACGACCATTCTGTCATGGTGGTGCGTGCGCATGGCATTTCGCCTGAACGTCGAACCTATTTAAAAAGCTTGGGTATGGAATTTCGCGACGCGACTTGCCCCGACGTGGGCATCATCGCGGGCAAGGTGCGATTGCATGCGAAGAAGGGTTTTGTGACGGTTATTTTCGGCGACCCCAAGCACCCTGAAGTGATTGGTTTGCTTGGTTACGCTGAGGCCGGTGGATATGTCATTACTTCTCAGGCCGACATTGATGCGCTCCCCGCACTCGGTGAGAAGGTTTGTATGGTTTCGCAATCAACGATGTTCGTGGACGAGTTCGAAAAGCTTTCGAATCACTTGAAGGTGAAATACCCGGGTGCCTTAATTTTTGATACTATTTGCGGCGCCACGAAGGATCGGCAGTCGGACGTGGTGGAATTGAAACGTCAGGGCTGCCAGGCGATTGTCGTTATTGGTGGTCGGCATTCGGCCAACACCGTTAAGTTAGCCAAGTTAGTCGAGTTACAGGGCTTGCCTTGTTTTCACGTCGAGACCGCGGCGGAATTGGATTTTGGCGGTTTTAAGAAGTACCAAACGGTGGGGGTGACGGCGGGAGCCTCAACGCCGGCCTTTTTGATTGATGAAGTCTGCCAGAAGTTGGAGAGACTGGTTTAGCGTCAATAGGTTCCAATTTTGTTTAAGAATTATCAAAATTAATTGCCCCATCCTACTTGCGGGCGGTCAGGGACGGGGTAGGGTATGAGCACTATGATGATTGTATCTTTAGTGTTCCTTGGCCTGCTAATCTTCGGCGCCTTTTTCTTGGTGGGCATTTACAATGGCTTGGTTTCATTGCGCAATCGTTACCGCAATGGCTTTGCCCAAGTCGATGTGCAGCTGAAGCGTCGGTATGACCTCATCCCCAATTTAATCGAGACTGCCAAAGGTTATATGGCGCATGAGCGTGGTACGCTTGAGGCGGTGGTGGCGGCACGTGCTAAGGCCACGCAAGCGAACGCAAATTTTGCGGCTAATCCAGGTGACCCAGCCGCCATGCGTCAAATGGCGCAAGCGGAGTCCGGTCTGACCGGTGCGTTGAGTCGCTTGCTCGTGATTTCAGAAAATTACCCACAGTTAAAGGCAGACTCGACCATGAATCATTTAATGGAAGAACTCACCTCGACCGAGAACCGTATCGCATTTTCCCGTCAGGCCTACAACGACGCGATCTTAGAGTACAATAACAGTCGCGAAGTTTTCCCCAATGTTTTGCTGGCCAATACCTTTGGTTTTTCCGCTGCTGAATTCTTTAAGATCGAAGCGGAAGCCGAGCGGGCCGCACCGAAAGTTTCTTTCTAAGGCCTGTTTAGGGCGAAAATGAATTTTTTTAAAGCCCAGGACGAAGCACGTAGTCGCACCAATAAGCTCCTGGTCTTGTTGGTTATCGCCGTGGCAACGATTGTGTTGTCGCTCTATGGCTTGGCGATTTATGAGCCCCATCGTGATTGGCGTGAGGTGACATGGTGGAAGCCCAAGGAGTTTTTTTATACCACGGGTTTTACTTTAACTGTGATTATGGGTGGGGCATTGATCCGCATTCTGGAGCTTTCGAAGGGTGGTTCGGCGGTAGCGGATAGCTTGGGTGCACGACTGGTTTCGCCGCACACGAACGACCCCCGGGAGCGTCGGTACCTCAATATTGTGCAGGAGATGGCTTTAGCCTCGGGGCTGCCCGTGCCCGATTGGTATGTGATGGAGGAGGACCACACGGTGAATGCCTTTGCGGCCGGAAATGAGCCAAAAGACGCGGTGATTGGTGTTACGCGTGGAGCGTTAGAGCATTTAACGCGTGATGAATTACAGGGCGTGATCGGCCACGAGTTCAGTCACATCGGCAACGGTGATATGAAGTTGAATATAAAAATTATCGGCACGATTGCGGGCCTCACCGCTTTGGCAGCCTTAGGGTATTTCTTCGTGCGGATTGGGTTGAGTTCGACCTCGAATTCGGAGCGTAAGAATAACTTACTCCCACTGGCTTTGGCGTTGGCAGGATTGATGTTGGTAGTGTTGGGGTGGATTGGGATTCTGTTTGGACGTATCATTCAAGCCGCCGTTTCCCGTCAGCGTGAATTTCTGGCCGATGCCTCCGCGGTGCAGTTCACGCGCAATCCTAAAGGACTTTCGATGGCGTTGCAGAAAGTCGCTAAACTCTCCGAGCAGCCGCGGGTCAGCTCGGTGGCGGACACGGAAGCGCAGCACTTATTTTTCAATTCATCGGGTGGTCTTTTACGGTTTCTTTTTTCGACGCACCCACCGCTGTCGGAGCGCGTGAAGCGTATTGATCCGGAGTTTCAGGGCGAACTTCCTGGGCCGATGGAGGGCGAAGCAGAAGTTTCGGTCGAATCATTGAGTGCGGCTGATACGGCGGTTTCTGGCTTATCGGCCGCGTCGCCTGTGCCGCCGCCTTTACCGAAGTCGGTGCCCACGGATTTGAAGATTCAGGAAGCCGTCGGCTTTCGCGGAAAGATTCCGGAGCAATTACGAATCATCAGCAATGAGCCGATTGGGGCGATGGCGATTGTACTCGGTTTAATTCTCCGACAGGACCCGCAACTGCGGGCGAAGCAATTAAGCAATGCGGGAAGCTTGGCGAATGGTGAGGTTGTTAAGTTGGCGGTGAGTCTTAAACCGCTTTTGAATAATTTAATTCCCGGCGCACGTTTGCCCTTATTGGATTTATCGATGCCCGCTTTGCGTCAGCTCTCGAAGTCGCAGGTCGCCGATTTCCGTCAGGCGATTGATCAGGTGGGCTATGATACCGGTGATGATTTAATTATTTTACTGATTCACGCCTCGATGCGTCGGTACCTATCGATTGAGCCTGATGTGAAAGCGACGTCGAATCTCGATTTATCGGCGCACTATACGACGGTTTTATCGGCCGTGGTGCAAACTTCGGGCGAGGCACCCGACCAACAACGACAGGCCTTTGCTTTAGGCTTAGCGGTCTTAGGCCTGCCTGTGCCTCTGTCTAAAAATCTCAATCTCGCGAAAGTTAAGTTAGCCGAGGTGGAAGAGTCGCTCGCGGTGTTATCATTTTTAAAGACCGATGTGCGCCGAAACTTTGTGCGTGCCTGCGGTGCAGCGATGTTGAATGACAACCGTGCCGAGCCGCCTGAAATTGAAATGGTGAGAGCGGTCGGGGATTCACTGGGAATTACTTTTGCGAGCTAAAGTAAGGTCAGGTGTCGGGTGTCAGGCCTCGGGAGAATTTCGGGATTCAGGCTCCGGGTGTCAGGAAATAAATCCTTACGCCTGATACCCGATACCTGATTCCTGGTGCCTGAAACTCTCCTGACACCCGACACCTTTCCGTGCTTAGATTGCTACCCTGCAATCAAACTCTGACCCGTCATCTCGGCTGGCTTGGGAAGGCCCATGAGTTGCAGGAGAGTAGGTGCGATGTCGGCGAGGCGTCCGCTGGGGCGGGTCTTAAGGTCTTTGCAGCCAGCGCCGTAGAGTATGACTTCTACGGGGTTGAGCGTGTGGCGTGTGTGCGGTGAATTTTCTTCGGCTTCCCACATTTGATCAGCGTTACCGTGGTCAGCGGTAACGACCGCTTTGCCGCCGACTTCGTCGATGGCTTTAAGTAATTCGCCTAGACCTTGGTCGACGGTTTCGCAGGCCTTGCAAACGGCCGCGAGCGAGCCAGTGTGGCCCACCATGTCTGGATTGGCGTAGTTGACGACGATGAGGGCGTA
>CANBWJ010000055.1 GCA_947373115.1 Opitutia bacterium
CAAAGAAAAAAGCTTCACCGTTTACACCTTGGCCGACGTTAAACAGGACGAAGCCGTCAAAGGTAAAGACGTCGTCATCCATTACGAAGTAGATGTTTTGCCTGAATTCAAAACTCCCGACTGGAAGAAGGTAAAAATCGCAGCCGAGAAAATCGTCGTTTCCGATGCCGACGTCGAAGAACACTTACAAAAAATCCGCGCTCAGCGTGCACGCTTCGAAAAGACCGAAGCTGCAGCCGCCAAGGGCGACTACGTGCGCCTGAGTTACACCGCCCAAATCGACGGTAAAGACGTGAAAGAAATCGACGCAGATGCAGGGCCTCTCGCGGGCACCGAATCCACCTGGGAAGAAGCCGGCGCCGACAACGAAATCGTGGCCGTTCCCGCCATCGCTAAAGCGGTGGTTGGATTGAAAACGGGCGACACCGCCAAGGCTGAATTCAAAGTTCCTGCTGACCACGTTCGCGAGGCATTGCGCGGAAAAACCATTCATTTCAGCCTCAATATCGCTGAAATCCGTTGCAAGAAACTCCCTGAGATTGATGCCGATTTCTGCAAATCTGTCGGCGTAAAAGACGAAGCCGACCTCCGCGACCAAGTGCGTAAAGGCGTCGAAGGTTCCAAGCAACAAGCGGCCGAAACCGCTCGCCGCGAAAAAGCCGTCGAAACCCTCGTCGCTGGACTGGAACTCCCTCTCCCACAGTCAGCCGTGGATTCCGTCGCAAAAGACCTCTTCATCCAATACGCACAGCTCCGCATGCGTTCTGGCCTCGCCCCCAACGAACTTGAAACCAAGCGCGACGAAATTCTCGAAGAAGCTCGCAAGGCCGCCGAAGTCCGCGTCCGCGCCCAAGTCGTCCTCGCCCGCATTGCCGAAGAAGAGAAGGTCGACCTCACTCAAGAGGAATTCACCCGTGCGATCATCAGCACCGCCTACGCCGAGAAGACCCCTCCCGAGAAAATTGCCAAAGACCGCAACCGCGTGGCCACCATCCGCCGCGATGCCATTCTCAATAAGGCCCTCGACCTCATTTTAGACGGCGAAAAGAAGCCTGAAGGTGTTGAGAAAGCCTAAAGAGTCGATACAGTCTCTCCTACACCCCCATGTCCTACATCATTCCAAACGTTGTTGAACGCGATGCTCGTGGCGAAAGAGCGTGGGACATTTACAGTCGCCTCCTCAAGGATCGCATCATCTTCATCGGCTCACCGATTTACGACGAAGTAGCCAATGCGGTAATTGCACAAATGCTCTTCCTGCAAATGGAAGACCCCAAGAAAGACATCTCCGTCTACATCAACTCACCTGGCGGTTCCATTACCGCAGGGATGGCGATTTATGACACGATGAATTTCCTTACCTGTGACATTAACACTTACTGCATCGGCCTCTCCGCCAGCATGGCGACCGTCCTGCTCGCTGCCGGAACCAAAGGCAAACGTCACGCCCTCCCCAACTGTCGCGTGATGATTCACCAACCAAGCGGTGGTGCGACGGGACAGACTTCCGATATCTCGATTGCGGCCAAAGAAATCTTACGCTGGCGCGACACCCTTAATCACGTGCTGGCCAAACACAGCGGTAAGACCCCTGAAGATTTGCAGCGCGACTCCGACCGCGATTACTACATGACCGCCGAACAAGCGAAGGCTTACGGCTTGGTCGACCATGTTGTCCTGCCCAAGGCAGGTCGGGCGTAACCTCATGCTCGGCACGCAGGCTGAGAATTGTTCTTTTTGCGGTAAACCAGCCTCAAAAACCGGCAAGCTCATCGCTGGTCCCGGCGGCGTCGGCATTTGCGATGCATGCGTGGCCACCTGCGGTCGACTCATCGAGCGCGAAAGCACGCGCGAAAGCAAAGCTGCTAGTACTGGACCGGCGCTCCAAGCCGCCGCCAAAAAAATTAGTCTCGGCCCCGTAAAATTAATTTCGCCATCCGCCCTACGCCACGAACTCGATGCGCACATCATCGGACAAGACCATGCGAAAAAAGTTTTGTCCGTTGCCGTTCACAATCACTACAAGCGTCTCAATGATCGCTTAGCTCAAGCCTCCGGCGAAAAAGGCGCCGAGTTCAGCGACGTCGAACTAGATAAAAGCAACGTACTTTTAATTGGCCCCACCGGCACAGGCAAAACCCTGCTCGCTCGCACCCTCGCGAAGATGCTCGATGTGCCTTTCGCCATCGCCGATGCGACCACCTTAACGGAAGCTGGCTATGTCGGCGACGATGTGGAAACAGTCGTCCTGCGCTTACTCCAAGCGGCCGACATGGACGTCGAGAAGGCCCAACGCGGCATTATCTTTATCGACGAAATTGATAAGATTGGACGCAAGTCCGATTCGGCCTCCATCACGCGCGATGTCTCTGGCGAAGGCGTGCAACAAGCCTTACTCAAACTCCTCGAAGGCACCGTCTGCAATGTACCTCCTGCCGGCGGACGCAAACACCCGGAGCAACAATGCATCCAGGTCGACACGAGTAATATTTTATTTATCGCTGGCGGCGCGTTCGTCGGACTCGACCGACTCATCGCTCGCCGCGCCGGCACCAAGGCGCTCGGCTTCATTCAAGGTGGCGTCATTACGCCCAACCTCACCGCCGAACAAGTCCTCGCCGGACTGCAACCCGAAGACTTGTTCTCATTCGGCATGATCCCCGAATTCGTCGGACGCCTCCCCGTAATCTCCGTACTCGAGCCGCTGAGCCGCGAGGCCCTCGTTCGCATTCTGACCGAGCCTCGCAACGCGCCAACCAAGCAGTACCGTAAACTTTTCGCTATGTCGGGAATGACCTTAGAATTTACGCCCAGTGCCCTCGATGCAGCTGCGAATCGTGCCCTTGAATTGGGTACGGGTGCACGCGGCCTGCGTTCTGTACTCGAAGGGGTTTTACTCGAAACGATGTATCACCTCCCAGAGGCGGCCGCCGGCTCCCATTTCACGGTAACCGCCGAGGCGATTCGCGGCGAGAAGCCCGTGCAAATTACGGCTCACAAATCTCACCATAAGAAAGGTTCTTAATTTTATGGTCGTTTATCCTGCCATCGACATTCGCGGCGGTCGCTGCGTACGCCTCAGCCAAGGCCGAGACGATGCCACCACCCAATATTACAACGATCCGGTTGAGCCTGCCGTCCAATTTACGCAAGCAGGTGCCGAATGGATCCACGTCGTGGATCTCGACGGTGCTTTCGGCGGCGCCCCACTCAATCTTCCCACCCTTCAGCAAATAGCGAAGCTGGGGCCTAAGATTCAATTTGGCGGAGGCATGCGCGATCGTGCCACCGCTGAAGCTGCTTACGCCGCCGGCGCTAGTCGCGTCGTCATCGGCACACGCGCCGCCACCGACCCCGCATTCTTGCGTGAAATGGCGAAAGCCCACGGGCAACGACTCGCCGTTGGCATTGACGCTAAAGATGGCTTAGTCGCGGTCAAAGGATGGACCGCCGTAACCGCCCTCAACGCCAACAATTTCGCCACCGAAGTCGGTCACCTCGGCGTCTCAACCGTTATTTACACCGACATTGCGACCGACGGTATGCTTGCTGGACCAAACTGGAAATCACTCGAAGCCCTTCTTAAAGTCTGTCCCTGCGGCGTCATCGCATCCGGCGGAGTCGCCAGCACCGAAGACGTCCGAAAACTCGCTCAACTTTCGAAAGCTTACCCCAACCTCGTCGGTGCCATCGTCGGCAAAGCATTGTACGAAGGTCGCACCACGGTCTCCGCCTTACTCGACGCGACTAAGGCTTAGTTTACGGGCTTAATTGCAGGTTAATTTACCCGCAAAGGCTTTCCTTTGCTTGCAAAACCATGCCTAACTCACAGTCTTAAAAACCTCATGGTTTCACTTCGCTCCATTTGTGCCCTGCTCGCTTTCATCGCGTCCACGACCACTGGACAGGCCAACCCCACCGCCAGCGAAGTCATCGCTAAAGCCCGTAGTGCCGCCCTCAAAGAGCCAACCTCCGCCGATTCCGTCAAAGGCCTGCATATTGAAATAAGATTTACCGACGCAGACAAAAAACCTCTGGGCTCTACGCTACTCGAGCTCATCGCCCCCCAATCACGTCGCCAGATTGATTACACTCCTGATTTCTCCACCGAGAGTGTTACCGCCTCCAATGGACTTGAGGGCTGGATCTCGCGCCGCGACTTACGCCCCGGCGGTCGCATTGAAAATAATATTATCCAGTTTCAACAGGTCGCCCGCATGCGCGAGATTACCATCAGCGACCTCAGCTTCTATAGCGCTCCCGATGCCAAAGAGGGCTCCGTCAATTTAATTGGTACGACCGAAATCGACGGCAAAAAAGTCTACTCCGTCGAATATAAGTTTAACTCTGGCTACAGCGTGACTCGTCACTTCGACACCAAGAGTTATGAATTAGTCGCCACCGACCAAACCATGCCCGACGGCAAGGTGCAGCGACAAGTGGTCAAAGAGCTCTTCTGGGTGGACGGCTTATCCTTCACCAAGCGCGAAGAAATTTATCTCGGTGAGAAAAAAGTAGCCCATGCCACTTACGAGAAGGTCATCATCAATCCCGCGGTTAGCGAAGCATCCTTCGCTTTCCCCATTCGCTAAGCCATGCCTGTCCTGCGGGCCAGCGATAAAGATTTCGCCAAAAAACTCCGCTCCTTCGTTGGGACCGGCGAAGCCGCCGTAGAAATTCGGCAAGCGGTCAGCGCCATCATTGATGACATTAAAACGCGCGGTGACGTGGGCGTACTCTATCACACCGCCCGCTTCGATCATGCAAAGTTAAGCATCCGCCAATTACGCATCTCCGTTGAACAACTACAAAAGTCAGCCGATAACCTAGCCCCCGAGAAACGTAAGGCGTTCAACGAAGCAATTAAGTGCATCGAAGATTTTCACCGTCGCACCCTGCCCAAAGACTGGAAAGCCAAAAACCCGCACGGCGCCATCGTCGGCGAACGTCACCACCCCATTCACCGCTGCGGACTTTATATTCCGGGCGGACAGGTCCCTCTCGTTTCCACCGTCTTAATGACGGCCATCCCCGCCAAGGTCGCGGGCGTACCCGAGCTTTGTGCCTGCACGCCACCCAATGCAGAAGGGAAAATCAATCCCGACATTTTAGCCGCGCTGTACCTCTGCGGCATCAAAGAAGTCTACGCCATCGGCGGCGTCCAAGCGATTGCCGCGATGGCCCTTGGCACCGACACCGTCAAGCCCGTCGATAAAATCTTCGGCCCTGGTAACGCCTACGTCACCGAAGCCAAACGCCAACTCTTCGGCATCGTCGGCATCGATCTCCTTCCTGGACCAAGCGAAGTGATGATCATTGCCGACCGCACCGCCAAACCCGCCTGGGTCGCCGCTGACCTCTGCGCCCAAGCCGAACACGGCAGCGGCAAAGAAAAACTCTACTTGGTGAGCGACAATGAAGCCCTCGCCAACCGTTGCCTCTCCGAGGCCCGCACTCAATCCAGTGCCCTCCGTCACGGCGAAAAAATTCGCAAGGCCCTCGACGCAATGACCTGCGTGATCCTGGTCGACAGTATCGACGACGCCCCACGCGTCGCCAACCTCGTTGCCCCCGAACACCTCGAACTCATGGTGGCCGCAAGTAAGCAAAACAAGCTCTCCGCCGAGATCACCACGGCGGGCGCGATTCTTTTAGGTCATGAAACGCCAACCGTCTTAGGCGACTTTACCGCTGGCCCCAGCCACACCCTTCCTACTGGCGGAACTGGCAGATTCTTCAGCGGGTTACGCGTGGCCGATTTCTTACGTCGCACCAGCTTCGCGCGTTACGACCAGGCTTCCTTACAAAAAGCCGCCAGCGTGGTCGATGCTTTCGCCAAAATGGAAAGCCTCGATGCACACGGTCAGTCGCTCAAAATCCGCCTCAAGAAATAAGGTTAAGCGTTGAGCTTCGCGAGCACAGCGGCATGCAAGCGTGGCGCAGCGGCAATAATATTGCCCGACTGCAACGCATTACCGCCACGCCAATCGGTAACAACGGCGCCCGCACCTTTTAAAATGGGTAGTACTGGAATAATATCCCAGGGATTCATAATGGGGTCAGCCACCACGTGCGCCCGTCCGCTGGCCAAGAGAAGGTAACCGTACCCATCGCCCCAAGTGCGCGTATGCGTCACAGCGTCAGCCAACTGATTCCACTTCGCTTGAGGTTGATACTTACGTACACCGTCAAAATCCGAACCCACCACGACCGCGTCACGCAAAGCGACTTCTGTCACACGTACGACGCGTCCATTGAGTTTCGTTACTTTGCCATCGCCAATCATGCGCTCGTTGAGCACGGGCTGATCAATCAAGCCTAGGACGGGCTCGCCGCGGTAGCGTAGGCCAATTAAAATAGTGTACAAGGGCACGCGTGAGAGGAACGACTTCGTGCCGTCAATTGGATCCAGCACCCAACAGATCTCCGCATCCGCACGCTCCGCGCCGTACTCCTCACCCAAGATTCCATGCTCGGGATAAGTTTTTTTTATGAGGTCGCGCATCAAGCGCTCCGCCTCGCGATCCGCAACCGTGACGGGTGTTCCATCCGCCTTGATTTCAATCTCGGTTTCAAGCTGGGCGTGAGCCTTCAACAGTACCACCCGAGCCACATCGGCCAACTTCTCGGCAAACTGAATGAATTCCGCTTGGGCTGCTTCGGACAACATACCCCATGGGTAACGCCCTTAGCGTCGGTCTCCAAGCGAAAAGCCGTGAACAATGCACCCGCTCGACTTGACCCCTGAAAAACCACGGTAATGTTGCCGCGTGGATCCATCGACCGAAGCCCTCATTGCCGCCCGCCAACGGCCCGCTGGTCGTGCCATCCTTACTCAAAATTGGGATAACTTATTCTTCTTCCACTGGAAATACGATGCGGCCGAAATTCAAAAACGGCTCCCAGCTGGATTATTCGTCGATACTTTTAACGGCGATGCGTTTCTCTCTATCATCGGCTTTCGGATGTCCAACATCCGCCTACTCGGCCTACCCGCCGTCCCCCTGCTCTCGTCATTAAACGAATTGAACGTCCGTACTTACGTCCGCACCGCCGATGGTAAACCAGGAATCTATTTCTTCTCACTGGATTGTGACCATTGGTTGGCCGTGAAAATCGCCCAGCTCGCCTTCGGCCTTAACTATAAACACGCCAAAATTAGATTTGCAGCCGAGCACCGTCAGCTCTCGTGCTTGCGAGCCAAAGAAACCGTAACGGCGAATTACCACTGGAACCCACATGGCCCGCCCGCCACCGCGACTCCTGGTACCATCGAATTCTTTCTTTTAGAGCGTTATACATTTTTCGCCGAACGCAAAAAACAACTATGGGCAGGCCAAGTCTATCACCCGCCTTACGTTTTCACCTCGGTCCATGTCCAGGAGTGCAGCGAAGTACCTTTTCAGTGGAACCAACTGTTGCCTACCCATTCGGCACCCCATTTAGTGCACGCCTGTCGTGGCGTCGCCATCGAAGCCTTCCCCCTCACCCTCGCGCATGCGTAAAAAACTTTCAGCCTATCGGCACGCCGTCTGGGATTGGAATGGCACCCTGCTCGATGACACCTGGCTATGTTGTGAGGCCCTGAATCAGATTTTAGCCGAAGAAAAGAAGCCGCTCCTCGATCCCGAAAATTACCGACAAATCTTCGAGTTTCCGGCCATTAAAGTTTATCATAAACTAGGCTTCCCTGTCGACCTTCCGACATTCGAGAAACTCTCTGCCCGCTTCATGGCCGTCTACGAGTCGCGCAAACACGCCTGCACCCTCCACGACCAGGCCCTCGTAGCAATCGCCAAGCTTTCTGCCCACGGACTCACCCACTCCGTTCTTTCCGCCTACGAACACCAACGCCTACAAGACACTTTACAGGGACTGAGCCTCCAGCACCACTTCGTCAAAGCCAGCGGCGGGGGCGACATCTACGCCCATAGTAAAGAAGATCGGGCCCGTTCACACCTTGCCGACTTAGCACACCACCCCGACGAAGTGCTTTTCATTGGCGACACCGCACATGATTTTGAAGCCGCCCAAGCCATGGGGGTCGATTGCCTCCTGCTTGCCCACGGCTACCAACACCCCGACCGCCTCGCCCACCTCGGCGTCCGGGTGATGCCCGACTTCGCGGCCTTCCTTCAAGAACTCGAGTGCGGGATTTAGAGTCTCGTTCATAATTTTATGGTGCGTTTTGATTGCCCAAACACACCGCAGGGCTATTGATTCAGGTCACCCCAATATATTTATTTATGGATATAAAGACCTTCAGCGAGGCACCCTGGTTGTACCTGTCGCTCTCCATCGTCATCGCTTTTGCCACTTACCTTATTCTGCGCCGCCAACGCCCCGCGACCGCCATCAACGAAGAGATGAGCGACGTGAAACAAGCCGCCGCCGAAGGCTTTAGTGCGTCTGAAGAAATCTTCCCGCCGTCCGCCGACTTCGTCGCCAAGGCACGCGTCAAAGGTATGGCCGGCTACCAAAAACTTTACCGTCGCTCCATCGATGACCCCGAAGGCTTCTGGGCCGACGAAGCGAAAGAACTCACTTGGTTCGAGCCTTGGACCAAAGTTCTGGATGAATCTAAAAAGCCTTTCTTCAAATGGTTCGTGGGCGGCAAAACCAATCTCGCCTACAATTGTATCGATGCCCAAATCGCCAAAGGGCTCGGCGAAAAAGTGGCGATTGTCTTTGAAGGTGAACCGACCCCAGGTGGCGTCGCCGAAATCAGAAAGATCACCTATCGCGAGCTCCTCGCAGAAGTGAGTCGTTTTGCAAACGTCTTAAAATCCCTCGACCTGAAAAAAGGCGACACGGTTGCCATTTATATGCCTATGGTACCCGAACTCGCTTTCGCAGTTCTGGCCTGCGCGCGCATCGGCGTCGTACATTCCGTGGTCTTCGGCGGCTTCTCCGCCGAGTCCATTCGCGACCGCGTGAATGATGCCAATTCTAAGGCCGTAATTACGATGGATGGTGGCTACCGTCGCGGCAAATTCCTGCCGCTCAAACAAACGGTCGACGAAGCCGTGAAAGACTGCCCGAG
>CANBWJ010000056.1 GCA_947373115.1 Opitutia bacterium
CGCAACCTGCTCGTGGTTTACATGTGCCTCGAGCTCATGCTCACCGCTTCCACCTTAGCCCTCGTCGCTTTCTCCCGCTTCAATCAAACGATGGACGGCGCCATCCTCGTCTTCTTCGTGATTACGGTCGCTGCCGCCGAAGTCGCCGTGGGCCTCGCCCTCATCGTCGCCCTCTTCCGCCGCCGCGGCACCGTTCAGTCGAACGAACTCAACACTCTCTGCGATTAATTCTGCAATGGATTCTATTCAACTGCTGCACTGGATTCTTTTCTTACCCTTAGGAGCGGCTGCCTTCTCGGCACTTTTCCTACGTCGTCTGGGAGGCTTCGCGGCTTGGTTTTCTACCGCGACGGCTTTCACCATTGCGACGCTTGCCCTAGTTTTATTGGTTAAAACCGACGACACGATTAGCTGGCACATCGAACTCGCGAAGTTCGGTAATGTCTCCTTGGGCTTCGGCTACCTGATCGATGCCAACGCCCGACTGATGCTGTTCGTAGTTTCATTTGTGGCCGCCTGGATTCACCTTTTCTCCGTTGGCTACATGCACGAAGACAATGCACGTGGACGTTTCTTCGCGGGGCTTTCCATCTTCATGTTCTCCATTCTCGGCATCGTGATCGCCGATAATTTGCTGATGACTTTTATCTTCTGGGAACTCGTGGGCTTCAGCTCCTACATGCTCATCGCACACTACTTTGATAAAGACTTTGCCGCCGCCGCTTCGAAAAAAGCGTTTATCACCAACCGCATCGGTGACCTTGGTTTCATTTTAGGTATCGCTCTTTGCCTTAACCTCTACGGCACCCTTAACTTCGCCGAACTGGCATCCGTCGCTCCCCTCAAAGGTGCCGTGCCAATTGCGGTCGGACTCCTCTTAATGTGCGGCTTCCTCGGAAAATCCGCACAGTTCCCCTTACACGTCTGGCTCACCGATGCGATGGCTGGCCCGACTCCAGTTTCAGCCCTCATTCACGCCGCCACGATGGTCGCCGCCGGCGTCTACTTCATGGCACGCGTGAGTTTCTTACTCGCACCTGAAGTACTCCAGTGGATTGCCATCTCTGGCGCTGGCATGGCCGCTCTCGCTGGTTTGTGCGCGCTCGCCCAAACCGATATCAAAAAATCTTTAGCCTACTCCACGCTCGCCCACCTCGGCATCATGGGTTGTGCGCTCGGACTCGGTCACCCCGAGCTCGCCGTACTGCACATGGCGATGCACGCATTCTTCAAAGCGACTTTATTCTTGGGCGCTGGTTCCGTGATTCATGGATGCCACCACGAACAAGACATGCTCAAGATGGGCGGCCTGCTTAAGAAAATGCCACTCACCGCTGCGACCTTCATCGCCGCCACCCTTTCGAATTGCGCGCTCCCCTTCTTCGCCGGCTGGTATTCCAAAGACGCCATCATCGAGGCAGCATGGAACGATGAGAAATTTATCGTCTTCAGCTTCCTCGCACTCGCCGCCTTCGCTACCTGCTTATACAGCGGGCGCATGATTCGCCTCGTGTTCCTGGGCTCCGCGAACTCCGATGACGCGTCACACGCCCACGAGTCACCCTGGACGATGACCTTGCCGATTGCGATTCTCGGACTGGGTTATTCCATCGCCGCTGGTTTCGGAGCGCATTACCTACTGCCCACTTCCGCTCTTCAAATCATCAATGAGCCATTACACGAAATGGCCTTCCACTTAACCGCACCCGCCACGA
Source organism: Opitutia bacterium (assembly GCA_947373115.1). Classification (GTDB taxonomy): domain Bacteria; phylum Verrucomicrobiota; class Verrucomicrobiia; order Opitutales; family UBA953; genus UBA953. The sequence continues at coordinate 1,716 of CANBWJ010000056.1, forward strand.
TTGTTGGGCTCGTCGCCTTATCCTTCGGTTTACTGGGAAGTTTGAAATTCTACGGACTGCTCCCTGGACGCGACAGCTTGCAAGCTTTCTCGCCCCGCACCTACCACCTGCTCGAATACCGCTGGATGGATAACCTCTACCAATGGTTCATCGATAACGTCGTTCGTCGCGTCTCCGAATTCATCGCCTTCCTCGACCTGCTTCTCATCAACGGCGTCGCTGTACGCTGGATCGTCGGCGGCTTCATCGCTGCCCTCGGACATCTAACTGGAGCCTTATTCCACCGCGGACAAGCCCGTGGTTACGCCCTCTGGATTACCCTCGGATCCCTCTTACTCATCTGGTTCCTCCTCGCTCGCTAAATCATGGAAACTTCCTTTGCCCTTAATCCCACGTTGCTCGTCGCCGCGATTTTTACGCCCATCATCATTGGGCTAATCTTAATCAGCCTACGCAACCTCTCGCGCAGCTTTGCCTCTGGCTTCGCCTTTGTCGGTTTCGCCTTACCTGCTCTCATCGCGGTTTGGTTGCTCCTTCCATGTGCAGCCACCTACGGCTCACCGCTTAAAGATAAACTCGCTGGCATTTGGGGTTTTTATTTCGGCCTCAACGGCATCAGCGCACCGCTCTTAGCGATGACCGCCATCGTAGGCTTAGCTGCGGGCATCAAAGCACTCAATCAAGAGGTTGAATCGCGCAACACTTACCTGGGATTAATTCTATTCATGTTCGGCGGCACACTCGGCGTCTTCGGCACTCAAAATATTATCGGCTTCTACTTCTTCCACGAGTTCGCCCTCATCCCTACCTTCATCCTGACCCTCTTCTGGGGCGGCGAAGGTCGACGTTCGGCAGCGATGCAAATGGCGGTCTACCTCACCGTGGGCGCCATGCTTTCCTTGGCAGGTATTTTAATCGCGATGCAAGCGGCCGACCTCTCCTGGGGCCAAGCCACTTTTGACCTTCTACTGATCGGACTTCACCAACCAGGCGTCCAACTCCCCGTCGCAACCGCCGCCATCACCCTCTTTGGCTTCGGCACCCTGGCCTCCCTCTTCCCCTTCCACTCCTGGGCCGCACCGGGTTACTCCGCCGCACCGACTCCCGTGTCCATGCTCCACGCGGGTGCTTTGAAAAAATTCGGTCTCTACGGCATCATCATGATCGCTGTCGCCTCGATGTCCATTGGTACTGGTTCACTCAGCCAATGGTTCCTTTGGTGCGCACTCGCTAACGTTGTCATCGTCGGACTGATCTGCCTCGCCCAACGCGATCTCAAGCAACTGGTCTCATGGAGTTCCGTCGCACATATGGGTCCGATTTTCCTGGGACTCTGGGTTTGCACTTCCAGCGGTAACGCCGCCGGACTCGATGCCGCCATTTTCTTAATGGTCGCTCACGGCCTATCCTGCGCCGCTTTATTCCTTCTCGCCAACGGCGTGCGCACCCGCACCGGCACTTATCGTTTCGATGAGCTGGGCGGACTCGCCACCCGCACGCCAGTGCTGGCCGCTTTCTTCGTCGCTGCCACCATGGCTTCCGTCGGACTCCCCGGCTTCGGAAATTTCTGGGGTGAGGTCGGCATCTTCCTCTCCCTTCGCGCCGAACCCCTCTGGCTCCAAGCCCTAGTTGCTTCGACCATCATCGTCTCGGCAATTTATTCCCTGCGCGCCGTAGCCAATGTGTTCTTCGGCCCAACTTCTCAGAACATTGAAGATCAATTCAAGCAAGCGCCCTTCGGTGATATCAATTGGGCTGAACGTTTTGCCGCCGTGATTCTGCTCGGTGCGTCCATGGTCATCGGCTTCGCGCCTTCGATCATCACGCGTCACACTAACGCTGAGACCCAAGGACTCACCCAAATTTCCCAACTTAAAACCAGTCAACCTGCTACCCCTTCCGCCCCATGATTTCTACGCTCGCCACTATCGATGTCGCTTTCAAGGCGCTCGCCCCGCGCAATGCCGACTGGGTTAGCATCCTGCCCGAAATCTGCGTCGCTGGACTTTCCTTGCTCTGCCTCCTGCAAGCCATGTTCCTGCCCAAGGGCCTCAAAGCACTCATACCTGTCACCGCTCGCATCGGACTGTGCCTAGTAATCGCGATGGCCTGCGTGGCCAATCGCGCTTGGAGTCCAAGCCAAGGACCTGTTACCACTTTTGCTGGCTTGCTCCAAGTGACCGACCTCACGATGGGCTTCCGTCTGACATTTTTAATCTCTGCGCTCCTCACCAGTTTCCTCGCCACTCGCTTCCTCACCGAACGCGATGCCGTCATCGCCGATTATCACCACGTACTCTTAGTTGTGACCGCGGCCTTCATGCTCCTCGTGCAGTCACACCACTTTGTGACTTTGTTTGTGAGTTTAGAAACCGCCGCAGTCGGACTTTATATTTTAGTCGGCTACCTCCGCCGCAGCGAAGCTTCACTCGAAGCGGGCGTTAAATACCTCGTCGCCGGCGGCCTAAGTTCCGCCCTCTTACTCATGGGTATTGTTCTAGTTTACGGCTCACTCGGCGCCCCTGGCGTCGACTCCCTTAACTTCGAGCAAGTCGCACTCGCGCTCAACGCTGGCAAAGCCACCGCCCTCACCATGGTTGGCATTGCACTCATCATCGGAGGTGCTGCGTTCAAACTCGGCGCCTTTCCCTTCCAAGCTTGGATCCCTGATGTTTATCAAGGCGCACCCACACCGACGACTACCTTCCTCGGCACCGCCTCCAAGGCCGCAGGTGCGTTTATCCTATTCATTCTCGTCACCGGCCCACTCCAACCACTCGCTGGCAAATTAGCGCCACTCTTAGCCGTCGCCTCCATCCTCACTTTACTTGTCGGTAACCTCGCCGCCCTCGCCGCGACCGACATTAAACGCGTCATCGCACTTTCTGGCGTTTCACACGCTGGCTTTATTCTGGCCGCTATTACCGCGATGCTGGTCGCAGGCGACAGCGATGGATTTAACCGCAACCTGCTCTCATACTACCTGCTGGCCTACATCGCAGGCAGCTACCTCACCGCGCAAGCCCTCGTCTCCATCCCCGTCGACGAAGACCACCGCCGCCCACTCCTCGGATTACGCGGGTTACTTCGTCGCTCGCCCATTCTCGCCAGTGCGCTCGGTTTCGGCATCAGCTCGCTCGCCGGCATTCCCCCTTCGATTGGTTTCTTCGCCAAACTCTTCATTCTTATCCTCCTCGCGAAACTCAAACTCTGGTGGATCTTTGGAGCCGCCCTCGTCAGCGTCGCACTCAGCATTCACTACTACTTCGCCATCTTGCGTGAAGCCGTGGTTCGTCCGACGCTCGACCAAGAAGAGGTTGCAATCATTGATGTTTCGCCGACCGCTAAGTTCATTATCGGCACCCTCTCCGCGGTAACGATTTTAGGCGGCCTGCTCTTTTTCCTCTAAGCTTACGGCTTACGACCCCGCGGGTGGTGCTTACGATGGGCATCACTCAACGCGGTGCGTTCGACCGACGTGTAAATCTGCGTCGTCGCAATATCGGCGTGACCGAGCATTTCCTGAATCGAACGCAAGTCCGCACCGCCCGCGAGCAGGTGCGTCGCAAAGGCGTGACGTAATAAATGTGGCTTCACCGAAATATCCACGCCTGATCGTTTCGTCGCCTGCTTCACACTCAGCCAAAATGTTTTGCGCGAAAGCGCCTGACCTCGGGCACTCAAAAATAACGCGCTGCCCGTCTTGGGTCGCATGAGTTTCGGACGTCCATCTTTCAAATAAGCCTGAATCGCAACGATGGCCGTCTCACCGACGGGCACGACGCGATCCTTCGAACCCTTGCCTCGCACCCGCACCACGGCCGATTCCATATCGAGGCCCTGTAAATCTAATCCACAAAGTTCAGAGATGCGCAGACCCGAACCGTACATCAATTCCAACATCGCCCGATCGCGCAAACCTTGCGGTGTCGAGGTATCAGGCGCCGAGACGACCCTCGCCGCCTGCTCCGCCGTCATCGTCCCAGGCAAGCTACGTTTCATCTTAGGGCCCTTCGCTAATTCCGTAAAATCATCGCGACGAAGTCCGATGCGCACCAAGTGAGCCGCAAAGGCGCGCACGGCCGAGAGCCGACGGGAAAGCGAGGCGGCAGCCTGCCCTTTACGGTCCAACGACTTCACCCAGGAGTCGACTTCAGCCAACCCGACCTCCGTCCAGTGACCCTTCCCCGCTCGCCCACAGTGCTGAGCAAAACGATTTAAATCATCCTCATAGGCCGCAATAGTGAGCTTAGCCAACCCACGCTCCAGCGAGAGGTAGGCCATAAAGGTATCCACCGCGTCAGCCAGCTCTGGAGGAACTGCGGAAATCTTTTTTTGACGCGAGGACCCCATGCACTCATCAGTATTGCGAACAGCAAAGAGGAGTCCATAAATATTCCCATGTCCAGCCAGCGCGAACGAGCGATGAAACCAACCGACCTGCGGGGAATCCTGCGGTACGTCCCCATGTTCCGTGACCACATTTTCGTCATCGCGGTCGATGGCTCCATCGTTAGCCACGAAAATTTTACCAACATCGTGACCGACATCGCAGTGCTGCGCAGCCTCTCGATTAAAGTTATCTTAGTACACGGCATCGGCCAGCAACTCGTTGCCCTCGCCGGCGAACACAACGTTTCATTGTCCGACGTGCAAGGCGAAGGCGTGACCGACGTGGCGACGATGTCGCTCGCTCGCGAAGCCTCCGCCCTCGTTTCTCAAACCGTCCTCGAACACCTCTCCCAGGCGGGCCTGCGTTGCGCTATCACCAACGCCGTCCGCGCTACCAACGTCGGCGTCATTAGAGGCAAGAACCACCTCTTCACTGGCAAAGTCGAAAAAGTCGACGTCGCGATTCTCAAATCGATGCTCGCGCAAGACATCTTGCCGCTGGTTACACCCATCGTCTGCGATCGCGAAGGCCAGTCTTTACGGGTCAATAGCGACCACCTCGCCATGGAACTCGCCGCCGCCATGGGTGCCTCCAAATTGATTTACCTCACTCCCTTTGCCGGGCTGCAAATTGAGGGCCAAGTAAAAATCAATCTACCAGAAGACGAGCTGAAGAAAATTCTCTCCAGCAAGGCCATCAAACTCGACCCACGCATCCGGAGCAAGGCGTTGCAGTCTGCCAAGGCCCTCGATGAAGATGTACCACGCGCCCACATTCTTGATGGCCGCGTCTTCGGCGGTTTACTCACCGAAATTTTTGATAAAGTCGGACTCGGCACCATGATTCACGCGAACGACTACGATCGTATCCGTGCCGCCAAAAAGAAAGATGCGCAGGCCCTCTACAATTTAGCGAAGCACGGAGCCAAGACCGACGCCCTCGTGCTGCGTACGCGCCAACAAATCGAACAATCGATTAGCGACTTCTTCGTTTACGAAATCGATGACAGTATCATCGGTTGCGCCGCCCTCCGCCCCTACCCCGATGGCAAGGCCATGGAAATTTGCGCCGTCTACGTACAACCCTTCTACCACGGTCGCGGCGTCGGCAAGAAACTCGTCGAGTACGCCAAACACCGCGCCAAGGAACTCGGCGCCAAAAAAGTCATCGCCCTCACAACCCAGACTCAAGGGTTCTTCCAATCTTCCTGCGGCTTTACCAGCGGTTCGCAAAACGACTTACCTGCCTCCCGCCGTCGCGAGCTCAAGGCCAGCGGACGCAACTCACACATCCTTCAGTTCCCCCTGAAGAAACTAGTGAATACGGTTCGTTAGTCGCTAGCCACAGTCCTGGGTTCGACCAAGAAATACGCCCGCTGCTTCACCGAAATCGGCAGGCCGATTTTTTCTATCACCTGTAAGTAATCTTCCCAGACCGTACGTTTCGAACTCAGGCTGGGATTGTTCAAAAGGTAACTCGGGTGGAATGTCGGCATCATCGGCAAGCCCGCGAGTTCATACCACTGTCCGCGCTTATGCGTAATGGTCTCGGCCGAACCTGTGAGCGCCGCAAAGGCCTGTGCACCGGCGGCAATCACCACCTGTGGCTTCACGATTTCAACCTGTGCCATGAGTGTGGGGCGGCCGAACTCCACTTCGTCGGCTCGCGGTGGGCGTTTACCAAATGGCGTCGGCGCCTTTGGCTTCCATGTAATCAAATTTGAAAAATAAACATCCTCTTCCTTAATTCCACCGGCCGCTAAAATCTTATTCAATAAATCACCCGCATCACCCGCAAAGGCTCGCCCCTGCTCCATTTCCTCGGCGTTCGGGGCTTCTCCGATAATAAAGATTTTGGCGTCTAAGGAACCTCGACCTAAGAGCGGTTTCACTTGCTCCGGAAGGTGACGGCGCGTTTCCGCACATTGACCAACCTGATTTTCCAACCAAAGCATTTTTTCTTTTTTGCTTCCCGCAGGTAAATTCCAAACGGGCGGCGGGGTGGAAATTTTTTCTACCGCCACCGCAGAAACCTTCGGCGTCACCACGGGCGCCATCGCAGGACGGGCAACCGCTACAGGTGCAGCCGATTTAACCGGAGCCGCAACGGCCGCCGAACGCACCTCACCCGTGAGCGATTTAAGTTGGGCTAAACTTTCGTCCGAAACACTCACTCGACGAACCCCAGCCGCCTTCTGCCGACGGAGCTCCTCTAGGAGGGCGTCAATGGCTTCGGAGGGATCAATCATGCGAACAGAGCAATTGGATGGCACGAGCGAGGGTCAAATCTTTCTCCGTAACCTTTCCACCCGCATCGTGGGTGCAGAGCCTGAGAGTCACCCGGCGGTAATTATTAATGATTTCTGGGTGATGGTTCTGCTTTTCAGCAATCTGGCCGACTTTTCCAATGAAATCTAAGGCTCCTTTAAAGTCTTTTAAGTCTATGACCTTCAATAGTTTGTAATCAATGTAACTCCACCCGTTTAAGGATGCCAGCGCCTTCAGAATGGCATCCTTTTCGAGTGGTTTATCCATGCTTAGATCATCGAAAAGAAGGCCAAACTGTCAATGATTCCACTGGGGAATGAACACCATTGTGAATAAACTTGCCCCAGCCTCCCAAAGGTGAACTAATGCGGGTCAGGTTCGCTCTGAAAATAACCAAAACAAGAGCGCTCCCCGCAAGAATCCGGTGAGTTGACGGTCGCTAAGACGGCAAATCGAAATCCAAGAAGGAAACGGGCAATGCGGTTGTAAGTAATACTAAAGAAACAAAAGATATGGAAAATAAGTTATTCGTAGGCAACCTTCCTTGGGCTGCTACTGAATCAGACATCCGCGCACATTTCTCCCAAGCGGGCGAAGTGGTTTCCGTGGAAGTAATGATGGATAAGTTCACGGGTCGTCCTCGTGGCTTC
>CANBWJ010000057.1 GCA_947373115.1 Opitutia bacterium
CCGCGACGGGCCAGAATGCCTAAACCCCATATACCATGTACGCGCTCAAGTGCGTCCAGCGACTGCGTGGCTTGCGTGAAACGCAACAAAGCATCAGGCCGACGCGTCAATTCCAACTGCGCCCGTAAACGCACCCGCTGATCCGCATGTCGGAGCAATGCCGACAATTCATCAGATGTACGATTCGCAAACCCACTCTTAATTAATTCCGCCACCGTGGCCGACTCGCTTTCCTTCATCGGCGTCGATGCCGTTAAATTAACCACCCGACCACCCTCATGCGAACCCCAACCCGTCACGTAATCCGAAATCAACATCCGGCCCTTCCAATCGAAATCCACATCGGTGGCCGCAATGCCCCAAATGAGTTGGTGTTTCTCTTCTAGTTTAAATCCCGCTCCGTGCGGTTGAAGTTTAAACGACCATACGCCCGAGCCAGGCGAAGAGCCGCGATAATCACACACAAAGAAATGCTTTGCTTCTGAAGCTAGAAATCCAGCGCCCGGATGATAAGTCATCCCGGAGGGCCCCGAACCGATATAATCCACAGGCGGCACAATGAACGAGGGCTGAACATCATTCTGCTTTTCCCACGTACGCTCCGTCATCCAGCGCGAGGGTGGACGTTGGTCGAGGCCGATTTCACGATGGAAGGTGTGCATTGCCTGGTGCTCCATTTCCCAACCTGAATCTGCACCTTCAATGACGTAGATGATGCGCGCTGCATCACCTTGGTCCGAATTATTGTCTACCCCAATGCCATTACCCCATTCATCGAAAGCAAATTCTTTCGTGTTACGAACACCCGCATGCACGACTTCAAACTGCGTACCGTCAGGCTCGAAACGAAAAATCGCCCCACGGTTACGGAAATCATATTTATGACCTTCCTTTGTCGTTAAATTAAAACCACGATCCCCAATGCTACCGTAAATCCGTCCGTCGTAGCCCATGACAAAGCCACTCATATCGTGACCCGTCAGGGAGACACGCACACCAAAGCCCGACTCAACTACTTTACGTTCCGTCAGTTTTCCCGCCTGACCAGCGTCATGCAGCATCCATAGCCTCGGAATACACGCATAATAAACGGTATCATCCCAGGCCATTACCCCGCTACCGATACCATCCAGTAAATCATTAAACTTATCGGCAAAAACAGATGCCTCCCCAAAGGTTCCGTCTGCCTGCTCACTCGATAAACGTCGGACAATTTCCGACTTTTTCGTCATCAATTCGAGGGGTTTCTTGTTGGTCCATTTCAGATGTAAAGCGCGCCGATCTTCCACCGTCTTCGAGGCCAAATCATCACGATACCAATATAAGTTGGCCCGGTCATCTTCGACCCCAAAGCGGTTACGATGCGTCTCAGCAACGTAAATACTGCCATCATTTGCAACCGACAGTGAAGCGGGCGAAGTAACGCCCGCACTATTGTAATCTGCCACTTCCTTAAAATTCAAACCGGCCACAGTCGCCGCACTTCCCTCATTCGCCACGCGCAACAACGATGCGTCTGCAGCCGTACCTGGCCGCCCTCGTGTCACTATCACTGGGTTTTTATGCGACGAAAGTACCACCTGATCCAGTGCAATGAAACCCCAAGAGCCCTTCTCCTCGTCCACTACTTGCAGCACCGCTCGCTTATTTTTGAAATCCGAAATATCCCAAACCTCTTTGCGCAAAGCCAAACTGTTTCGCCCCGTCGCGGTGCGGACAATTTTTCCGTCCACCAGCAAACGCACTTCAGCTTTCCCTGGGTAATTACCGCCCGCAATCAGGAACGCCATGTAAGGCTGATTCAGCAAAATCTGAGGTGAAGTTAAAGTGCCAGTCGATTCATTGCCGCCAGCTGCCGAACACGCCAAAGCATTGCCCGCATAATCCAAAAAAACACCGCTTAAGCCCTCCGTGCGACCCTCAACTGGCGCTAGACCGAAAGCTTCACCCGTGGTTTGCCAGCTATCAAAACCATCCCCCTCAAATGCTTGCACAATCTCCACCTCGGCACGACCCACCGAGACACTCATGACGAGCGAGGCGAGGAATGTTGAAATCAGCCGCATGCGGACATTAGGGTTACAACTTACAGAAAGACTTGTTCCCAGAAGGTCGAGAGCGAGTTAACGATTCTTAACGAATCCCGTGCAAAACCTGGAACTTCGCCCCAAAGTGAGCGGGGTGCGTCAAGGCACGCAATCGTCCCACCGCCTCAACGTCGCCCGAGCGTGCAATTCGCTCCATTTCAGCCGCAGCATACTTCACCCAAAAGGCTTCCTGGCGATCCAGTCGCACCGCTTTAAATCCGTGCTTCACCAATAAGGGCTCCAATCGATCCCACAACACGTGGCACGTTAAATCCTGTGAGCCCAATTGATTTAAAATATCACCCGAGAGTTGATGCTGAAAATACGAACGGGCCGTACCCGCCGGGGCCGACTCTAAACATTGGGCCAAACTTTTTCCGTAATCGAAAAACACCGCCGCCCCACTCCATTTAGATTGAAGCAATTTCTCCACCAAGGCTTCCGCCGCTAGAGGCACATCTAAAATCCAGCCTTCTTCGCTCATAGGTAAAGTTTTGGCAAATTCCGCCGCCGCCTCTGACGAGAAGGCCGACAAGGGTTCAATGGTTAATTCACTTCGATCGACCCTCACACCCAGTTCACGCCAAACACCCGCTCGAAAAATAAAACGGTGAAAGGGCTGAGCATCCAATAACTCATTCGCAAATAAAACCGTCGGGCCGTCAAACTTCGGCTCCGTCGCCAGACGAAACGTTTTCAGGGCCTTAAATCTCGCCTTCACCGACCCAAAATGCGCCTGACCGGGCTCGGCCCCCACCTCGACCAAATCGAAATTCTTAATATCGCCCACCAACGTCTCCGCTGCCGCGGCAAATAAGTCACCAAACATCGGTCCCAACGCCGTGGCCGTCGTAAAATCGGTTTCGGCTGATTTTCCAACGCGCGCTTTGTCCTGTCGATAATACCCTAAAATCGGATGATAAAGCGCCACTTCCACCAAACGCACAAAGGGAACAACGCCGCTCGATGCTTCCGTTCGAAGCACCTCAACGACGGCATTATGCCTGGCCTGCGGTTCCATACCCAAGCGTGGGCGACTCTTTTCCTTATCGCCAGACGAAAGGGGATTGAGCCAGCCCATAAATTAAACTGAATCACACCTGATGATCCTCGCCATTGAGAGTTCGTGCGATGAATCCGCCCTCGCCCTATTCGACCCGAGGGCGGGGCTGCGTCATGAAATCATCAGCTCCCAAGCAACCGAACACGTTCGCTTCGGTGGCGTCGTGCCCGAGCTGGCCAGCCGCATGCACCTCTCCGCCCTTCCGCTATTACTCGAAGACTTTCGTAACGAGATTCCACTGGTCACCCAAATCGCCGTCACCCGCGGCCCCGGACTGCTCCCCTGTCTTTCTATGGGGCTAAGCCTCGCGCGCGCCCTCGCCCTCGCCACCGGCAAACCCGTCATCGGCGTCAACCACCTGCGAGCCCACGTGCATTCGCCGTTCATCGCCCTGCACGCCAAGGATCCGCAAAACTTCTTAAGCAACCGCGCCACCCTCCTCCCACACCTCAGCCTTGTGGTATCAGGTGGCAACACTCTGCTCATTAAACTCGATACGGACCTCAGTATCAAAGTCGTCGCACGCACGGTCGACGATGCTGCCGGCGAGGCCTACGATAAAGGCGCCAAACTCCTCGGCCTGCCGTACCCCGGCGGTGCCCTCATCGAACAGCACGCCCAACAGGGCGACAGCAAGCGCTTCAACTTCCCCCGCGGACTGCCCGAAAAGAGCGACCTCCGCTTTAGTTTCTCCGGACTGAAAACGGCGCTGCGTTACCAACTCGAAAAAATGTCTGATGACCAAGTGAAGTCCGATCTGCCACACCTCTGTGCCAGCTACCAGGAAGCCATCCTCGGACAACTCATCGCCAAAACCACCTCCGCCCTCGACCTGGGCACCTATCGCTCCATCGGCCTCTCGGGCGGCGTCGCCAATAACCGCACCCTCCGTCAACGCCTACAACAAGTTGCCGATAAAAAGAAACTACCCTTGCTCATCGCCGAACCCAAACACTGCGGCGACAACGCTGGGATGATTGCCTTTGCCGCCTGGGCCGATTGCCAACTGCCCACCGACCAATCCGTTCAGCCCGCCCCCCAACTCTCGGTCGAACAAGTTTAGGAGTCGGACCAAGGGAATGGGGTTGCCCGCCCCACCCGCCTCACCTCATGTTTAGCCCATGGACTGGCAGGTAAAACCCATTGCTCACATCTGCGCCTCATCCGGCAAAGAACTTCACGTTGGCGACACCGTCGTGTGTATCGTTTATAAACCTTTAGGTGGAAATGTGGAACGCGTCGACGTGCTTAAAGAGCACGTCGGCACGTACACACCCAACGGCCTGCTCTTGGGACGCTGGACCCGCGAGGTCAAAGAACGCGGCGAAGAAGAACAAGCCCATCGCGCCCAACTCCTCGCCTCACGCGAAGAGTTCTTCCTTTCATTGTTCGACGACGCTCAAGACCCCAGCGGAGATAAGGCCGTACTCAAACACATCTTGGCGATGCTCCTCGAACGTAAGCGTATCGTGAAGGCGATTGGACCTGCGAAAGACGGAATGATCCCCTATCAACACGCGGCCACTAAATTAGTTTACGACGTGCCCGCCATGGACCTTCAGCCCAACCACATTCAGCAAGTGAATTCAGCCCTCGAGCTGCTCGTCGGCTAATTTTATGAAACTGCTTCAGAAAGTCTGCCTTGGTTTAAGCTTATTCCTCTTGGTAGGCTGTGAGTCTGCACCGCCGACGCACCTGGCTTCCGTTTTCATCGAAGCGCCTGAGTCCGCCACCCTGTCGATGCGCAAGAAGGTCACCCTTCCCGTCAGCGGCATCACCGTCACCGTGCTTCCTAAAGAACTCAGTCTAGCCGAAGACCTACTCAACACCGAAGTTGTTGAAACGGGTGAACCCGATCTCCGCGTGACATCGTTACTCGTGCAACTCAACCGCCAAGCGGCCCGCACCATTATGGACGTGACCCGCCAGGCCCGCGGCAAACACCTCATCCTCGTCGTCAATGAAACCGCGGTGGGCCTGATGCCCATCGAAGAACAAGTCGTCGACGGAAATTTATTTTTTAACGTCGAAGTCAAAGGCAAGAGCAACCGTGCCGCCGCGGAAGAGTTAAGCCGCCAACTCAACGCCTCGATTTTAATTATTCGAAAAGCTAAAGAGTCACAGTGATTCGGTATTTTCTACTTACCTGCCTGCTGTGCTCGAGCAGCAAGCTCAACTCCATCGAGGTGGTCTGGCCGACTTCGATGGATCGGCGCACCATTCATTCCCCGGAGGATTTCATACAGCCTGCTTCTTCCGATAAAGTTGAGTCGGGTTGCTTCGGCATGGTGCGCGATAACCATCGCCGCTTCCACGAGGGCCTCGATATTCGCCCCAGCCTAGTTAATAATAACGGCGAACCTACCGACCTGATTTTCTCGGCCATGGCGGGCCAAGTCGCCTACATTAACCAAGGCCTCAACGGACCCTACGGTAAATACATTATCCTGGTTCACCCACAGGCCGAAATCCCCGTCTACACGCTCTACGCTCACCTTGCGACGATTGATAGCTCTCTGCGCGTCGGCGACAGCATTCCCCGTGGAAAACCGATTGCCTTAATGGGACACACCTCAATGGCTTCTAGCCCGATACCCAAAGATCGGGCCCACCTCCACTTCGAAGTCGGCGTGCGTCTATCCGACTCTTTTAATCAGTGGTACAAACAAAAATTAGGCAAAGAGGAGTCGCCCAATATTCATGGCGTTTGGAACGGACAAAACCTCACGGGCTTTGACCCCACGAATTTACTCGCCAGCACCAGTGTCAACGTCGCTGAACTCATCCGCTCCCTGCCCACCGCCCTAGCCGTCACGGTGCGTACCAATCGCACGCCCGACTTCGTCAAACGCTACCCCAAGCTGGTCGTGGGCGATCCCAGCACTGCGGCAGGCTGGTACATTGAATTCACCTGGCACGGCATGCCCAAACGTTGGACCGCGCTCCCCGCAGGCAGCAGTCAATTACCTGCCACCAGCTTCCAAATCGCCGCCCTCGATAACCGTTACAAAGACTCCATGGTACTGCGTAAAATTCTCACGCCCGACGGCAGAGGCCCAGGCGAAAATTTAACTCAGAACGTCGAAATCCTCTTTGCGAATTGTCGCAATTAATTGAGTTCAGGATTCGTCGGCGAATCTAAAACCAGCCGCAAATCGGGCCGGTGATGCGCCAAGAGTGTTTTCCAGAAATCACGCTCCTCGAGCATCGCGGCACTCCGCTCAAAGGGACAAACGACCCAAGCATTGAGTCGCAATTCATTCTCCAACTGCCCGGGCGACCAACCCGCATAGCCCACAAAGGCAAAGAGTTTATATTCACCCGCCTTAGCTAAATCCGCCGCTTCCTCTCGGCTAATGCCATAGCGAATCGAGGCCGGCCCACGGGCCCCAAACTTCCACCCTCCCAGTGCCAGTCGATTCGTCCCGACCGGACCGCCCACGTGTATCGGCAGATTCGCCAACGCACCTTCCGCGAATTCCGCTTGCGCCTGACCGAGTAAACGGTGGCTAGGTCGATTGAGTATCACGCCCATCGCTCCATCCTTCGCGGTATGCGTGTGAATGAGCACCACGGTCTCACAAAAGTCGTTATCCCGCTGCATCGGATGCGAAACCAATAAGCGCCCGGCTAAAGATTTCTCCGGAGTGGCCATCGAGATTACAGCTTCTTTACCGTGATCCCCGCTTGTGCGAAAAGCTCAGCCACAATCGGGTCATTTTTATAATCATTGCGGTAGCGCACTTCCTCAATACCTGCGGCAGCTAAAATCTTGGCGCAATTCACACAGGGGTAATGCGTCACATAACAAACCGTGCCCTGCAACGAGACGCCACGCTTCGCCGCATCGGCCACCGCATTTTGTTCCGCATGCACCGTCGCCTGTTCATGGCCATCGCGCACTTTCGAGTCGTGCGGCGTGCCCGGCAAAAAACCATTATAACCTGCAGCGACGAGTCGGTTAGGGTGACGACCAGTAGAGACCACAATGCAACCAACATGCAGGCGCTCACAGCTGGAACGCGAACTCACCAACACCGCCGTCGCCATAAAATACTCATCCCAGGTCGGACGGGAAATATCCGACACCAGAGCTTCTAATTGGCTAGCCAATGAGTCGTCGGGTTTCATCGCGAAAAGATTCCTCCCACAGGGACCCAGCCGAGGCAAGTGGCAGTTACACACAAGGCGCCCGCAGCCAATAATAGCAGGGCCGATTGCCCCAGGAACGGTACGAAGTCAGCCGGTGCCTGTGCCCTCCGAAAAGCCCGATGCTGCCACAGGGCGATGGGCAAAAGAGCGAGCGGTAACCATCCAAAGACCAAGGCCAAGGCCACCAGTCCGCCCAACAAATTAAATAGATGCAGGCCACGGGCAAAACTCCTCCCCCAACGCACCACTGTCGTCCGCTTACCTGTTGCCGCATCGGTCTCGAGGTCGCGCGCATTATTCGAAAGTAAAATATTATCCGCCAATAAGCCCAAACCTAAACCAGCCGCTAACGCCGGAGCCCATGGCATCACCAGGGATCCACTACGACCCACCATAAGGTGAAATGCATAAACGGTGAGGGCCGTGGCCTGCACCCCAAAACAAGCGACAACAAAGACATCGCCCAAGCCGAGGTACGAAAGCGGCAACGGCCCAAGGGTGTAAGCGAGTGCGAGCAACAGAGCAATGGTCGCAGGAATAAATAACAGCGGCTCACGTAAACCAAGCGGGAGGCCGCCGACGAAGGCCAAGATAATTGCGACGACGACTCCCAACTTCATTGCTTGCGCTGAAATTAAACCATTAGCCACCGCCCGCTGTGGACCCACGCGCGAGGCATTATCCGCACCCTTGAGTGCATCGCCTAAGTCGTTCGCAAAATTGCTCACGATTTGAGCGCAAATTGCGAACGCCAAACACGCCCCAAAGGTTAAATAATAATCCGACTTTCTTCCGAGGCATTCAACGTCTGCATAATTAATATAAACGGCGCCGCCGACCACCACGGGCACCAATGCCGCCACTAATGTTTTAGGGCGACAAGCCGCTATCCATGCACGCCAGGCAATCATCCGTTCAAGGTACCGAATCTCAGGTGTACGGAAACAAAAAAGCCCCGGAGACCGGGGCTTCTTTTAAAATTAACTTTAAGAATTACTTAGTAGATGATAACTCAGTAGCGGGTGTGCCGCCGGTTGCAGTTACAGCCGCATTCCAATCAGCAGAGGTAGTGCCATCTCCCTTTCTGCTGATAAACTGATTTTCATCTGACGAAGTGTCTGACAAAAAGGTGACGTGTGAATCACCCCAAGCAATATGGCCACCTTTATCGCCCCAAACTCCATCATCAACTGTCCACTTGCCATCGGTACCCAAACCACGAGTCCAGATTAGCGGCATTGTTTCTTTTACGTTCTTTGGAGTGGGGGAATACGTAGTCCATGACTGATAACCGTTTTCTGAACTTGGGCTACCGAACTTAGAGTCGATCGTTGCGGATGATCCTGAACCATTTATAACCTGCTTTGGAAAGGTGGCAGTTTCATTCTTTGGATCGGCATCTACATACCAAAGTTCAGCGACATTAAGATCGCTGTTATAGGCAAGAACTGCTGCCCATTCGTAAATCTTTTGTGCAGATGTGTTTGTTGATGGGCTCCAAGTTCCCGTATTCTTGATGTATTTATTCCCTTCTGATGCAAACGAAAGGTAGGCTTGAGCAATGTTACGCACCTTGGTCGAGGCGGTGGACATCTTCGCCTTCTTCATCACACCCTGCACACCAGGGAAGAGGACGGCGGCTAAGATGCCGATGATGGCAATCACAGTCAGCAACTCGATCAGAGTAAAGCCGCTGCGTTTACGGGTAGG
>CANBWJ010000058.1 GCA_947373115.1 Opitutia bacterium
GTCTGGGTTGTTTCTTTTAGCAAGATTATGGGAATAAACATGCAAGCCGCCGGTCTCGCGCTCAAGGAGCTCGTCCAGAGCCTCCGAGGTCGAAAAGTAGCCGTATTGGGCCATATGCGTCCAGATGGTGACTGTATTGGCTCACAAACCGCCCTCTGCCGCATGCTGCTGGCTAGCGGGGTCGACGCCATCTGCGTCAATCGCGACCGCGTGCCACCGAATATGACTTCTTACACCGAGGGCGTTACTTTCATTACTGGGGATAATTACGTCATAGACGCCAGCCGTGAGGCGATCTCCGTGGACTGTGCCGATGCGTCCCGAATTGGGACGGAATTACTCGCTAAGTTTCCCAACCCGCTTTTAGCCAACATCGACCACCATGCCTCTAATCCAGGCTATGCTAAAATTAATATTGTCGTCAACGAAGCCGCTGCGACGTGCCACATCCTCGCTCACGCAGCGCTGCAAAACGGACTGCCCATTGATACCCTCACCGCTAAGTGCCTTCACCTCGGTATCGTGACCGACACGGGTCGCTTCTGTTACTCCAGCGCCACCGCCTCGGTTTTTGAAATTGTCGCTGAGTTAATCAAGCGCGGTGCCAAACCCGCCGAAGCCAATTACCTGATCTTCGAACAGGAGAGTCGCGGTAAACTCGAACTGACCAAGCGCTTTCTCAACACGCTGCAATTCCACGAAAGCGGAAAAATTTGTTCCGGTGAAATCACCCAAGCAGATTACGTCGACACCCAGACCACCAAAGAAGATAAAGAAGGCTTAGTGGAATTCCCTCGCTCGGTCGCGGGCGTCGACATCGCCGTTCTCATGGAAGAAGGTAAAGATGGCATCCGGGGTAGCCTGCGCGGACGCGATCCCAAGCTTCGACTCGATTTATTGGCGGGTAAATTAAATGGCGGCGGACACATGTTAGCCGCAGGCTTTAATATGTTAGGTTGCACCTTAAAAACTGACCGCGAAAAAATTCTGCAAATCGTCGCCGCTCATTACCGCGAATACTCTGCCCAATGAGCGAGCCCCTCCCCGAGCCCGCGGGCATTTTATTAGTCGATAAACCTCAAGGTATTACCTCGCACGACGTAGTGGACAAGATCCGTCGCCTCTACAGCACGCGTCGCGTCGGTCACGCGGGCACGCTCGACCCCATGGCCACTGGCCTGCTGATCATTCTCGTCGGGAAGGCGACCAAAGCCTCGCAGTATTTAATGTCGCAAGAGAAAGAGTACATCGGTCAGGCCACCCTCGGCACCACAACTGATAGCCAAGATGCCGATGGCGAAATCACCGAGACGAAGCCCGTGCCTGAAATCAGCGAGCAACAAATTAAGGATGTCCTTAAATCCATGCTCGGCGATCAACATCAAATACCACCGATGCACTCCGCTAAAAAGGTTGGCGGTAAAAAACTCTACGAACTCGCACGCAAGGGCATCGAAATTGAACGTGAGCCTCGTTTCATTCGGATTAACCTTTTTAATTTAGAAGGCTGGTCCTCGCCGAATATTCAATTCCGCGTGCAGTGCACCAAGGGTACCTACGTGCGCACCTTGGCCTTTGATATCGGCCATAAACTCGGGCCCGGCGCACACCTCTCCATGCTCCGCCGCACGAGTTCGGGAAATCTTCATGTCGACAAAGCCTACACGCTCATGCAACTCGGCGCCATGAGTAGACAGCAGTTAATCGACTGCCTCGTGCCCGTGCATGAAGCGGTACCTAGTATTGCTTTAGGATGAGTTCGCACCCCGCCCTACACTTAGCCATTGGTGCCTTTGACGGCGTCCACCTAGGTCACCGGGCCGTGTTGCATTCAGCGCGTGATTTAGCCCGCCAAACCAAGGGCCAAGTGGGTGTCATGACTTTTGACCCTCACCCCAGTCGCGTGCTCCGACCTCAGTCCGCCGTACCGCTGATTTTTAATCGTTCCCAAAAAGACGAACGACTCACTGAAGCAGGTGCACAGTTCATTCACCACCACGCTTTCGATGCGCAACACGCCGCTATGGAGGCAGGCGAGTTTCCTAAGTGGTTACAAAAAACTTTCCCCGGCCTAGAAAGCTTACACGTCGGCACCAATTTTCAGTACGGACGAAATCGTTCGGGCAATAATCAGACACTCATCCAAGACGCCGCCGCCATTGGCATCAAGGTTCACCTCGTGGATCCCGTGATTTTGGATAACGACCCCGTTAGCAGCTCCCGCATCCGAGCGGCGTTAAGTTCAGGTGCCATCTCCCTCGCCAATCAAATGCTCCTCCGGCCCTACGAAGCCGAGGGCTCAATCATTCCGGGCAAGCAAATCGGTCGAAGTATCGGCTTCCCCACTTTGAATATCGATTGGAGCCCCGAGCTCCTCCCTGCCTTTGGCGTTTATGCGGTCGAGCTTGTCACGCCCAACGGCGTGGCTGAACCCGGTATCGCCAACTGGGGCCTACGTCCGACCGTGGAAACGGCAGCCCCTAAGCCCCTGCTCGAAATCCATTTACTCCGTCCCACGGAAGCCCTTCCAACGCACGGCGTAATCCTTCGCGTACGGTGGTTGGAATACATTCGCGACGAACAAAAGTTTGCTGACCTCAGCGCCCTCGAACGTCAGATCACGTCCGACGTCCAAAAAGCAAAGACCGTTCACGGACTGGCCTAGGCCTGCTGTGCGAACTGACTGATAATTCCGCCGAACGCGCCGTTGGAGAAAAAGACCACGCAGCGTGGACGACTCGTCTTCGCCATGGGCGACAGCAATTGCGTGAGCAAATCATTCGCGGTGGGCGCCACGTGTGCGTTTCGGCCCAACGCCTTCAAGGCCGTCACGACCGCCGCACTGTCAAAGCTTTCTGAACCCAACTTGTCCGCTCGGTGCGCGGGAACTAAATAAACGGCATCCGCCTTAGCGAGGGCCTCCTGAAATTCATTCTGCATGAGCTTCCGGGCGGCCGTATTGCTGCGAGGCTCAAAACAGGCGACCAACTCGTGTTGCGGGTAACGTGCCCGCAACGAATCAAGCGTACACGCCAGAGCGGTAGGATGATGTCCAAAATCTTCGACGACTACAAGGTCGGCTCGATTCACCAAAACTTGCTGACGACGCATCACACCTTGAAAGGTTGCGAGTGCATTCAGCTTCAATACCGTAGGGTCAGACGGATTCATTAATAGCCCAGCGGAAACGGCGGCCACCGCTGCATTGCGGGCGTTAAACAAGCCAGGGAGTGACCAGTTGACCCTACCCCATTCACGGCCCTTCCAAAGCAGCGTAAACGAAGCACCAGCGGCCGATTCTTTAAAGCCTGCAATCACGGCATCGTTATGGACACCAACCCCCACACGCACCACCGGACACCACGTCACGGATTTCACTAGCCCTTCGATATTCTTGTCGTCGCCATTGGCAACCACGACGCCGTTGCCAGGCACTACGCGCAATCCGTGCGAGAAAGTACGTAGTACATCTTCAAGGTCGCGGAAAATATCGGCGTGATCAAATTCGATATTATTAAGCGCAAGCACCCGCGGTAGGTACTGAATGAACTTACTGCGCTTATCAAAAAAGGCTGAGTCGTATTCGTCGCCCTCAATAACGAAAGGTGCACCCGACTTTCCAGGCGATGAACTATCGGGTAAGTCACGCGGCACGCCACCCACCAGCCAGCCTGGCTCAGCCCCATGGGCTCGTAATAACACCGTCGCCAAACAGGTCGTCGTCGTCTTGCCGTGCGTGCCGGCGACTACGAGGTTGCGGCGATCATTCAGTAAATAATTGCGGAGTAGCTCGGGCAAGGAGACATACTTTTGCGTCGGGTTTTGCAAAAGCCATTCGACCTCAGGATGTCCACGCGAAGCAACGTTACCAACGACAACTAAATCCGGTTTTAATTTTGCTAAGCGTTCCGCACTCCAGCCTTCGAGCATCGTAATGCCGCTTCGCTGCAAATGATCGGACATCGGCGGATAGATACCCGTATCGGATCCGACGACCTCGTGGCCCAACGCGCGCATCAGTAACGCCGCATTGCCCATCGCTGTCCCACAGATGCCGATGAAATAAATCTGCATACCACGGTATAGGACATCCGGCCGACGGAGGGCGAGTAAAACAAAAAGCCCCCAAGCAATTCACTGCTTAGGGGCTAGCTTATGCCTACAACAATCCTACTAAGTTGCCCGGTGAATCGAGCCCAAGTCAGTGTCGTGCGGATGATTCCGCTTTTCTTTCTCGAGGCGATGCCGACGGCGCAATTGGCGGTCGACCTTATCCACGACGAGATCAATCGATTTATATAAGTCTTCGGACTCTTCCCGGACCACAATATCAGGTCCAGGTAACTCCAGCTTCACTTGCGCCGCAAACTCGCGACTGTGATCACGGGTATGATTGAAAACTAACTCGACGTGAATTCTCACAATCCGAGGGTTGTGCCGCATCAGCTTTTCGACTTTTGCGTGCACCGTTTCTTTCAAGGCTTCGGTGAGTTCGATGTGAACCCCCGAAACGACGATTGGAGCATTGCTCATTAGGTTATATTTTGATTAGACGAGTGACTCACGGCCCATGCTTAAAAACAAAACCATTGAAAGATACTTACAGGATTTCTCATGTATCATCATTACAGGGGCTTCTTCGGGCATAGGACGCGAACTCCTCTCGCGTATTGAATATTCTGGCACCGCCGCGGCCGTATTCAACCTCTCTCGCACCCCGCCCGAAGGTATTTCTAAAACCCTAAAGTTTACTCATCTTAAGTGCGACCTATCGCAACCCGCTCACATCGAGGCGGTTGTTGTGGAATTAAATAAACTAATGCCCCGCATGGGCAGGATTCTGCTCATTAATAATAGTGGCTTCGGCGCCTATGGCGAGTTCCCCAGCCCAGGGATTGATCACACGCTGCGGATGATTGACGTCAACACGCGCGCCCCCGTCCATCTCACTGCCCTCTTATGGAATGAAATGAAGTCTAGGGGCGGCCAAGTTGCTAACGTTGCTTCACTAGCTGGCTACCAACCCACGCCGCTCATGGCCACCTACGCTGCCACGAAAGCATTTTTACTGAACTGGAGCGTCGCCCTCGATGCTGAAGGACGCGCCAACGGTGTAAGCTGCATCGCGATTTGTCCTGGACCGGTCTCCACCAATTTTTCCAAGGCTGCTGGTTTTGAAAGTTCCACCGGCCTGGGCGGTCAGACCGTGCAAGCGTGCGTTGAAGAGTCGCTCCAAGCGATGCGTAAAAATCGGGCTCAAATTATTCCTGGCTGGAAAAATCGACTTCTCGGCTTTCTGAGTGCACGCTTGCCTAAACCGCTCGCAGCAAAAATTGGTTTACGCATGATACGTAAACTCAAACTGGATCGCTTCGTTAAAAAACCTTAAGCACCTTCCAGCAACTCACGGGCGTGCGTGAGTGCGACCTTACTGGTACGGTCTCCGAGCATGCGGGCGATTTCACTTTCACGCTCCTTTCGCTTGGTGTGTACGGGTCCAATTTCGACATTCGTCGATTTTTCATCCTGTGTTTTTGTAACGACGTAATGGGC
Source organism: Opitutia bacterium (assembly GCA_947373115.1). Taxonomy (GTDB): domain Bacteria; phylum Verrucomicrobiota; class Verrucomicrobiia; order Opitutales; family UBA953; genus UBA953. The sequence continues at coordinate 5,554 of CANBWJ010000058.1, forward strand.
GTGCCCCAGCGCGGCCACCTGAGGTAAGTGCGTCACGCAAAAGACCTGATGTTTCTTGCCTAAAGCGGCGAGTTCACGACCCACCTGTGCCCCGATTTCACCGCCGACGTTGGCATCGACTTCATCAAACACCAGCACGGGGGTTTCATCCACTGCAGCCAAAACAGTTTTTAAGGCCAGCATCACACGGGCAGCCTCACCACTCGAAGCGATTTGATTCAGTGGCAATAAATCCTGGCCCGCATTCGCGCAGAAAAGGAATTGCACCGCGTCGGACCCCATCGGTCCAAGCTCGGCCTGGGCGACTTCAATTTTAAGATCGGCTTTCTTGAAGCCTAGTGAACCCAACATTTTTCGGGCTGCTGACGCCAACTTGTCGGCCGCCTTAAAACGTGCCGCATGCAAAACGGTTGCCTGCTTCTTAAGTGCGCTTTCGGACTGAGTGACTTCGGCTTTTAACTTAGCCACCTGTGCTTCGACGTCCCCTTGCGAAAGCAGGCGAGCCCGCAAACTATTGCGTTTAGTGCGAACGGACTCAACGTCGGGGCCGTATTTGCGTCTCAGCTCCAACCAGAAATTCATTTTAGTATCGAGCTCCCCGACAGACTCTTCGTCGGTATTTAGTCCACGTGCCAATCGATTATAATCCGCACGCACGTCATCGATTTCAGCGGCGAGCGACTCGATTCGTTCAAACAAAGCGGCCGACTCTGGATCAATGCGTGCCGCGTCTTGAGCCGCTTTGAGGATTTTGGGGAAAGTTTCCGCCAGCCCATCCGAACCCAAACCTGCCTCAAGCTGGGCATACAGGGCGGCAAGCTCTTGGACGCGCGATGAGCGTAAATGGTCGCGCTCTAATTTCTGAATCGACTCATCACTTAAATCCAACGCGTCCATTTTCTCTAACTGGGCTCGAAGGAAAGCGGCCTCGTCTTCGGAGATTTTTTCAGCCGACGAGATTTCCGTGATTTGGTTTAAGAGCTCCAGGCGACGCTTCCACTCTTTACGGTAGGCCTGCAAGGGGGCAGCTAAGCCGGCATGCAAATCCAGCATCTCTAATTGGGTCTCCGAACGCATTAATTTCTGCGGCTCACCGGGACCGTGAAAATCAATCCAGCTCTCGCCGAGCTTTTGCAACTGGGCGAGCGTGGCCGCCCCGCCATTAATGGAAATGCGTCCCGCCTTCGTGACGTGCACGGAACGCTTAATGATGAGCAGTCCGTCTTCACATTTAGGTAGATCTAACTCCTCTAAAATTTTATTATAGTTGGCGTTTTTACCGATCTCTAATTCGGCTTCCACCGTGCACTCTTCGGCCCCCTTGCGGACCACGGTCTTGGTGACGCGATTTCCCGCCAACAAAGAGAATGCTCCCAGTAGAACGGATTTGCCGGCACCCGTTTCACCGGTGACGACCGTGAAGCCCTCCCCCAGTTCCAGTTCGGTGCGATCCATCAAGGCAAGGTCACGTATGGCGAGTCGACGAATCATGCCGTGGGACGTGCCCCATATAAGGATGAACCCACACGCACGCAGGTTGAGCCTGCGCGAATTGCAATCTCAAGGTCGCCACTCATACCCATCGAGAGTTCGGGAAGTTTAATTTTGAAACGCGCCTCGAGGGCATCGCGACAGAGTCGCAATTCATTAAAAGTTCGTTCGGCGGCAGTGTTTCCATCAGCAAGCGGGGGCACTGCCATCAGTCCTACCACGCGCAGGGCCGGCTGAGCAAGGGCCACTTCGAGCACCGCCGGGGCATCACTTAAATCACAGCCAAACTTCGCCGGGTCATTACCCGAGTTCACTTGAATATAAATATCGCGTTTCAGGTTTAACTCCTGAGCCAACCGACCCAAGCGCGCAACGAGGTCAGCAGAGTCGACCGATTGGATGACATCAAAAACCTGCAGGGCAGCCTTGGCTTTGTTTGACTGTAAATGGCCAATCAACTCCCAACGTAAATCCGCGGGTGCCAAAGGGCGCTTTGCGATGGCTTCCTGCACGCGATTCTCGCCCACCGCACGCAGTCCAAAACGGTGCGCATAAAGGGCGGCGTCGACCGGATGCGTTTTAGTCACAGGCAACAACCGCACCGTGCGCGAATCCCGGCCGCAGTCGACGCATGCCGCGTTGATTCGGGCGAGGACCGATTCGCAATGGCCGGTAAACTGTTCGTAGGTGACCACTGCAATCAGAGGGAAGGAGAATGGACTGAGAGTCAACGCCACCCAAACCCCACCCCCAAAGACTCCTCACCCCCATCAACGCAATTTCTTCATAAACCAACGAAAACCAACGTTTCATGATAAGCAAATCTACACTTGAAGGGGTTTTGCATTAGATTTATTAATCACCTTCACGCCGTTATGCACATTGAGAACCTGAAGATCTTTAGAGACCTCGTGGAGAATGAAAGCTTCTCCAAAGCGGCCAAGCTGAACGCCATCACCCAATCGGCCGTCAGCCAGCAACTCCGCTCAATGGAAAAACACTTTAACGTCTTAATCGTCGACCGCAGCCAGAAACAATTTCGCCTAACGCGCGAAGGTCGCAGTCTCTATGAGGCTTCGAAAGACATCTTGAATCGCTACGAGGAAGTTTCGAGTGAAATGCAAGAAATGCGCAAGGTCGTCAGTGGAACGGTCCATGTCTCCACCATCGTCTCTATCGGACTTCACGAATTACCGCCCTACGTAAAACGTTTCATGCAGGAGTTCCCGCATGTCAACGTTCGTATCGAATACCGTCGCTCCAACCTCGTCTATGAAGACGTTGTTTCCAGTGCCGCTGATTTCGGTCTCGTCGCGTTTCCCCAAAAATTCCGTCAGATTGAAATTATTCCATTTATGGAAGATCAACTCGTCGCAATTTGCGCCCCGAAGCACAAGCTCGCCGGGAAAAAGGAAATTGAATTAGCCGACCTCCAAGGCTGCCGTTTTATTGGCTTTGACCAAGATATTCCGACCCGCAAAGCGCTGGACCAATTCTTCCGCGAGCAACGCATCGAACTCGAACCCTCCATGGAGTTCGATAATATCGAAACTTTAAAACGCGCCGTCGAAGTCGATGCCGGTGTGGCCCTCGTGCCCGAAGGCACCATTCGCCAAGAAATCGAACAGGGCACCCTCGTGAAGCTTCGCCTGCGCGATCGCCGCGTGGTCCGTCCGCTCGCCCTGCTCCACCGCAAAGGACGCGTGCTGACCCCGGCCATGAAGCGTTTCATGACGCTCATGTTGAACGGACTGAACGCCAAGAAGGTCGACTTAAGCTAATCAGACCCGCAAGGCCTTCTGGGTGCGCGAGACCATTGCGAAGTTAGGCAATGCCTGTGCGAAGAGAAAACCGAGTCCAAGCCACAGCAAAGACAACATTGGATCAACGCGCAGCATCCATCCCGCAACTG
>CANBWJ010000059.1 GCA_947373115.1 Opitutia bacterium
GCTTGGCGTTTACGACGTTCGCCTTCATGCGAAAATGGAATGGTAGCGAAAGCCAAGACCGTCGCACCCGCCTCCGTCGCCATCGCCGCAAAAGATGCCGCTGCCCCACCCGCTGTGCCGCCACCTAAGCCGGCAACCATGACAACTAATGGGTGCCCCGTTAAAATTCGTCGCAGCTGTGGCTCGTCGGCTTCCAGCGCCGCCAATCCCACCGCTGGTTCACCGCCCGTACCCATGCCACGCGTTAATGCGCGACCTATCTGCAAGACCTCAGCATTTTCTAAATTTTGTAAGGCGGTGGCATCGGTGTCGATTAATGCCACTTTCACTTCCGCAGGTAACGCAGGTGCCAAACGACCCACAATGGAACAGCCAGCCCCGCCGATTCCGACCAGTAAAATGGGTGCAGGGTTCGACATCTTAGAAGCGGAAAAGGTCGCGTAACCAATCGAAGGTGCCACGCGGACGACGCACCACGGGCGGTGCGTCTTCAATGGCCGCGACCATCATACCAACGACACCAGCGTATTCAGGCTTACGCAGTGCTTCAGTATCAAATTGTGTCTGACCCACGCGCGCCGAAAGACCTAACACAGTCTGGGTGGCTTCAACCGCATCCGCTAAATTGGCGGTACCACCCGTTAAAATTGCACCCGAAGGTAAAAAGTTCTGATCAAACTTCACCGCATGACCAGGGAAAATCTGCTCCAAGTTTCGTACGACGTCCTTGCGCACAAATTCAATAATCTCTTGGAAACGCAGCGAGGTGACCTGCGTAATCGTACCGCGGTTGAATTGCTGATCGCCGACGCCTTGATTGCCGTCCTTCCAAATGGTCTGATTTAAATCGGTCGCGCGGTGCATCGCCGAGGCAAAGCGTATTTTCAAATCTTCCGCCGTGTCGCGACTGATCCGCAACGCGACACTGAGATCATTGGTCACGTGTTCGCCGCCGACCGGTATCGAACCCGCACAAAGAATATGGCCTTTATAATAGAGAATCCAATCCGTCGTTCCGGCACCGATATCAATGACCAGTACCCCACCTTGACGTTCGCTGTCATTAACCACGGCACACGCGGCAGCATGCGAGGCGAGAATAAATTCGCGGACATGCATGCTCATGCCATTCACCATCGAAACTCGGAAGCGCACATTGCCTTCTTCCATCGTGATCCGCCAGAAATTCACTTCGAGTCGCTTGCCTTGCAGCCCGACCGGATTCGCCACCGCGCGACCATCCAGTAAAGTGGGTTGACGCATGTACAACATGGTCATCCGGCCCTGGGGTGGCTCCAAACGCTTCGCCGAGGCAATGGCCTCCGCCAAATCCCTCGATGTCACCTTGCCGTCATGTGCGGGGACCGCCACAAAGCCTTTCACGCGCTCACCCTCCACCGAGGGTCCCGCAATCGATAAATAGATTTCGTGCACTGCACGTTGCGTGACGCGCTCTAAGTCGTTCACCACCTCGTGCACACTGGCATGTAATTTATCTAAATCCACGACCGTGCCCTTCACGACGCCGTCCGTGCGACGCTCACTAAAACCAAGCATCCGTGCCTTACCGTTAATCAACTGTCCCACGAGGGCAACGGTCTTGTGCGTCCCAATGTCGACAACGGTAATCAGAGCAGGTAAAGGTTTCTTATTCATCGAGTGTAGGTGGGCACGAGGCGAGGTTCAGGGATAGGGCGTCCAGAAGTACGATTCTGAATGGAAAGTTTGAGCATGTAAGCATTCGCGGTCAGACCTGGACGGCGGAGCAGTCCGTCCAAATCGAGACGTGATAAAATCAAGAGTTCGTTGCGCCAGTTGGCGGTAGAAAAAACAATTTCCGTTAAGGAGGCACGGTCCGTTGGCTGCGAACGCGGACTAACCATCACGCGTAGATTTGAGCCGGGTGCATCTTCCTGAGCATTAAAACAATCACGCATCGAAACCGCCGCCCATTGTTTATAGAGGCGTTCGTAATTACTGCGTGCGTCCAATAAAAATGGTCCGACAATTTCAATGCCTTCAATAGAAATTTTTTCGCCCGCCCCCGTCGTGCGAAAATCCACAATTTCGGGCAAGTAGCGAATCGACTGCTCGGGATAACCTGTACCCGAAAATAAAGTGCCTTCCGGACTCACCAACCGCACCACCATCGGACCCGAGGCCGCAATCAAGGCGACCCGTCCAATGGCAACCCGTTCTTTTAACGTCACCTCAAGCGCACCGTCATTCAACCGACGCACCGACGCACTCAAGACCTGCGGATCCACTTCCAAATCTTTCTTAATCGTCGCCACATCTTTGCCCGCACCCTCGGCACCCTGCATCACGGTTTTCTGCACGGCAACTAGTGGCATAAATCCATCCGTCTTGTATCGTATCGTAGGCTTAGCAGAGGTCGTGGTCTCCTCATCGACCGAGAACCAAATGACGCCCACGAGAGCGACAAAGAAAAGTGAGGCGAAAAATACCGGCAGACGCGAACGCGCCGCCCGACGACGGCCCAACTCATCCGTCGGCACACGCCGCACCTTCTGCTGAATCAATTTTTGCCACTCCCGATTATCGGGGCCCTTAAAAACTTCTCGCCGCGGCGAGAAAGCTTGGAGGATGCGTTGGAGAAAATTCATTTTACGAGGCGTGGCCCTGACGGGCACGAGTTAAGGCGGGCGCTACCATCTTGTCGACGAGCGTTGTGAAACTCAGACCGAGACACGAGGCGCTTTTCGGCATTAAACTGGTTTCGGTCATTCCAGGCATCGTGTTGATCTCGAGAAAATAGAAATCGCCGTTGGGTTCAAGAAAGAGGTCAGCCCGCGCAAAGTCCCGGCAACCCGTCGCAGCAAAGAGCTTCTCCGCCGCAGCCTGAATCCGCTTCGTGAGTTCGGGTGCAATCGGGGCCGGAAAGAGGTATTCTGATGAACCCTTGGTGTACTTGGTCTGGTAATCGTAAACCCCTTGTTTCGGGACGATTTCAACGATTCCCAGCGCCTTGCCACCCAAGAGGCCGATCGACATCTCACGGCCGACCAAGCGTCGCTCCGCCATCCACTGTCCGTCCGACGAAAGCCCTTGCAGTGCGGCTTCCACCGCCGCCAAGCCTTCCAGAACAAATAATCCCACGCTGCTCCCCTTGTCGGCAGGTTTTATAATAATACTATTACCCAAAGCCTGAATGAGTGCATGGGCACTCGGTTTGGCGTCACCCGCAAAAGGAATTTCGGGAATCGCTGGCACGCCCGCCGAACGCATCACTTTTTTAGTCGCCACCTTATCAATGCAAAGTCGACTCGCCGTGGCGTCGCACCCGGCATACGCCATGCCCCGTGCCTCCAACTCCAGCTGCACCCGACCATCTTCACCGTAGTCACCGTGAATCACCGGGAAGATAACGTGCTCACCGGCGTTAATCCAATCGGGTAAAATATTTTCATCCAATTCCACGAGCTGCGATCCGGGTAAGGCATTGGCCACGGCCCGTCCTGAACGCAGCGAAACTTCACGCTCCGCTGAAATCGCCCCGCAGAGCACAATCACTTTAGGATTAAATTTCATAAGAGGTCCTTCCATTCTCGTCCCAAGGCAATGATTTCAGGTTGCAGAATCTGGCCGTGCTTAAGTTGCACCCGACGACGCACCTCACGCATCAGGCCCAATACATCCGCCGCCTTGGCGTCCCCTTGATTGATTATAAAATTAGCATGAATGGGCGAAACCATCGCCGCCCCCACCTGCACGCCCTTCAGTCCGCTCTCATCAATCATGCGTCCGGCATGCAGTGATACTGGATTGCGGAAAACACAACCCGCACTCGGGTCGCGCGGCTGACTTTGTCGCCGTTTCTGGCTGTAGGTTTCCATGGTCTGCCGAATGACTTCGGGCTCCGCCCTGCCCGTCGCCTTCAGCACTGCCGATAAGACGACGGCACCATGCAGCTGCGGGCAATCACGGTATAAAGCGTCAAAACAGTCACGCTTCGCGGTACGCACCACGCCCATCGGCGTGACCCACTCAATCGATTCCACTAAATCAAATATCCAGGCATCCATGGCCCCCGCATTCATGCGCAACGAGCCACCAATGGTTCCAGGAATACCTTCCAGAAATTCAAAACCCTGCAGGCCTTCGCGAGCCGCAATCCCACAGAGCTCTTTCAAGCGTACGCCACCGCCAACACGAATGCGGTTATCGGCTTCCAATTTAATACTGCCCCAACTTTCTGCCGCGAGGTGGATAATTAAACCGTCGTAACCTTCATCGGGCACCCAAAGATTGGAACCGCGCCCAATCACAAAATAGGATAAGCCCAACTCACCCGCCGCTTGTAAAAGGGTTTTAATATCCGCGACCGAAACGGGTTCCGCATACCAACGCGCCACGCCGCCGACTCCCAAAGTCGTGTGTCTCGCTAAAGGTTCGTTCGCTTTTAATACCGTACTCACCGAAAGCTTTCCAGCCACGGCTTCACCCAAGTCCTGCGTCAACGCGGGCAATCCCTCTCGACGCAGTTGGAGCGCATAATTCTCCGCATCGCGTTCAATGTCCCCAGCCCCAACAAAGGCGACCACTGCGTCCTGCCCCGCCACGAGGGCTTTCAAGAGTGCAGGTAAATCATTTCGATTTTCCACCAACTTAAGCCTGGAATCAGCGACCACCGACTGTGCATGTCCTCCCTCCAACGCTGCTTCACCGGCAGAGTAAACGGGCAAGACCAAGGCGTGATCCGCCACTAATAATGCCTGACGGAATTCGGCGGCATATTGACGCGTGCGGGTGTGACGGTGCGGCTGAAAAACAACGACGAGATGCCCCGCGTGCGTTTCCTTCACCCAATGCAGCAAGGCCGCGATTTCCGTCGGGTGGTGAGCGTAATCCGCAAAAACCAATAAGCCCTGACGTTCAAATAAAATATCCTGACGACGGCGAATGCCGCACCAACGGTGCAAGGGGTCCGAAATCAACGTACCCGTAATCAAATGCACGACCGTTAAAGCCATCACAGCATTCGCACGATTAAACGCACCCGTCACCGGCACCTCGACCGAAATCTCGGGGAACAGCCCACCCATATTGAGCAACGAAGACCGTGGAGTCGTACGCAGACACTGTGCCGTGTAATCGCCTTGCTCGCCGACGCGTATCACCCGAGCCCGCAGGCCCTTCGTCAAACGCTCCAAGCGTTCATTGCCTCTAGGGATTACGACCGCCGTTTTCGTCCGCTCAAAGAGGGCACGAAAGACTGCCTCTAAAGCAGCTTCGTCTTTATAATAGTCAGGGTGATCCCAATCCAAATTCACCGCCACCGTGATGTCGGGCGAAAAATGACTGATTGTACCATCGCTCTCATCTACCTCCGCCACCACCCAAGGTGATTCTTTGGTGGCATGAGCAGGCGGGAAATGCGGGTCCCGAAATAATCCGCCCAAAACATAACCGAAATCAATTCCGGCCGAGGCGAGAGCGGAAACCAGCAAACCACACGTAGTGGTTTTACCGTGGCTACCACAAATCGCCACGAAACGCTTGTTCGCCACTCGCTCCGCTAACAATTCGCCACGTCGCAAAAGTCGACCGCCCTGCTTCTCCACTAAATCCAAAGCGGGGTGCCCCGGCTTCACGGCGCTCGACCGACCAATCAGCGTCGGCTTGCGTCCCGCTGCCCATGGATCGCGCAGCAAAGGTATTTCCGCATTCGCTAAGTGATTTTCCATCGGACTGCCCGTGGAGTCATCCCAACCCGAAACCTCAAAGCCTTCTTCTTTTAAATAAATTGCCAGTGGCCCAACGCCCATTCCACAGGCACCCAACATCCAAATGGAACGATCGGCGCTCATGTCTTTTGCGCCGCATAAGCGGACGCGAGTTGTAGGGTTTCAACGTACATTTCTTCCCAACGGTTATTGGCATCCAACATCGCCAGCGCATCACGCATCGCGGTGAGTCGTACTTGATTGTTTAAAATATCGAAAACTTTTTCGCTGAGCTGGCTAATCGACGCTTCGGTTAATAATTCAGCCGCACCGAGTCCAGCCACCGACTGGGCATTCGCCGTCTGGTGATCATCCGCCGCCCGTGGATAAGGAATTAAAATGGAAGGCGTACGACAGCTGGCAAGTTCCGCAATCGTTCCCGCCCCCGCACGCGTGATCGCCAAATCCGCCGCTGAATAAGCCGAACCCATCTGATTACAAAATTCCATAAACCGCACCGTGGAGTGTTCCGTGCGCACTTCACCCACGCGACCGCCTGCCCCCGTTAAACAAAGCACATGGACGCCGCGACTGGCAAATTGAGCGAGATTGGCCTCCACCCAAAGCGTCAAAACTTGTGCCCCCTGACTGCCACCCGTGACCAAGAGGAGCCGACCCGTCGTAGAAAAGTTGAGCGTCTTACGGGCAACGTCTTTGGCCGATATAAAAATTTCTTGGCGAATCGGAAAGCCCGCATCGTGCTGCACTTCATCGGCAATACCCTGGATGCGCACACCGGCAGGTAAATGCACCGAACGGGCAAAGCGTGCGATGAGACGCACCGCTTTACCGGGACGGCGATTCGCTTCATGCACTAAAACTGGAATTCCCTTCAGCGCACACACCAACGCGGGGGCTAAACTCATGAAGCCACCAAAACAGATCAATACTTCCGGACGATACCGACGGACCAGGCGCCAGGTCGAAAACAGCGAAACCAAAAGTGCCGGAAAAAATAATAATTTATTCATGAGTCCTGGGCCAAAGCCCCGTCCTCGTCCGGCTGTAAAATTTAAGCCCGCGTATTTCGCCGTCATCTGCGTGTCCACGATTTTACGACTCACCACCAAGAGCGATTCATGGCCCGCCTCATTTAGGCGCTGGGCTAATGCGATACCAGGAGCGAGGTGTCCACCCGTTCCACCGCAAGCTAACATGATGCGACTCATACGCGTGCCTCCTTCGGCACAAACGGCACCCGCGATGCATCACGTATACAGTTTAAAATCAAGCCCACCATGCACGACATGATCACTAAATTCGTGCCACCGTAACTTAAGAACGGCAGCGAAATACCTTTCGTGGGTAACAGACCGGTCACGACGCCCATATTCACCAGCGCTTGTAAAACCAGGAAGAGCGTTGCCCCGAGGCAAACATTCAGTCGATAGAGATCCGTGCTGAAACGCATCGCCTTATAGGCTAACCAAAAAATTCCGAGGAATGAGAGCGCCACCAGCGTGGTGCCAATCAAGCCATGCTCCTCACCAATGTTCGCTAAGACGAAGTCGGTATGTGCCTCTGGCAAATACGCCCGTACTTGTAGGCCATTCGCCGCACCCTTGCCGGTAATACCTCCAACCCCAAAAGCGACCATGCCTTCAAAGAGCTGGTACGCTTCATCGCCGCGTTTGCCCCACGGATCCATGAACGAGGTGAAACGACGGAGACGACTTCCCCAATTCAAAACCAAGAGAGCAAAACCCGCGACGCTGAGTAAAAAGGTCGGGAACACATACTGCGTGCGCACGCCTGAAATTAACATCATCGCACAACCCACGGTCGCACAGAGCACAATCGTGCCTAAGTCCGGACCCAAGGCAATCCCGAGACAAATCACCCCAATCAAAAGTACCGGCTTTAAAAAGCCTTCGCGAAAATCAATCCAACCGCGTGGCGTAAATAAATAAGGCTCCCGGTCACTGAATTTAAAAATTTTGAACTTCGGCGTAATCGTGTGCCGCTGCATAATCGCTAACTGGTGCGACAAGAAAATCACCAAAGCAATTTTACCGAGGTCCGAGGCCTGTAAACGAATGATACCTAAATCAATCCAACGCCAGGAACCGTTCACCGTCACACCTATCCCTGGAATGCGTGCCAACAATAATGCCAGTAACGCCGTTCCAAGAATATACCAACGGTACTCGCGCAATCGGTCCAAATTAACTCGGTAAGCCAACCATCCCGCCAGAAAAGCAAACGGCACATACATCATTTGGCGCTCAAAGGCCTGTGTACGATTCTTGGAAGAGAGCGAAATACCCGCACTGTACTGATTCACTAAACCAAAGCCCACCAACGCCACCGCGATCACCGCAATCCAGAAGGCATAGACCCCCAGGTGGCGGGGACTCTCCTTCTTCAATGCGATGTTCATGGTGGCGTTGACCCTTCAGCTTTACTGTTTCGCAGGCTTAGACGCGTCGGCTGCAGCAGGTGCAGACGAACCCGAGAGCGGAACAACCTTTAACGGCGTAAAAACCGGAACGGGTGCCGCCGCTACTGGCTTAGCCACAGAAGAAGCCTTCGGCGTGGTCGCAGCTTTCGTGGTCTTAACGGGAGCGGGTGCCGGAATCTTAATGCGCTGACCAGGACGCAACGTAGCGTTTTTGGGTAAACCATTTGCGGCACAGAGGGCCGTCAGCGAAACATTTTCGCGGGTGGCAATCGAGAGCAGCGTGTCGTTCGGACCGGCAACGTAGACGCCACCAGGACCAACAGGTGCCACGGGATTAACCACGGTCGGCTTGGGTGTAGCAATCGTCGGAGCAGGGAACGTGGAACGAGCCCCTGCGGAATAAGCCGCAAGGTCAGGCTCACGCTCGAAGCCCGAAGTGCTTCGGCAGCCGTTCACTCCAACGAGGACGGCGATGACGCAGAGGTGCAGAAGCACGACGGCGGTAACGGTGATGATAGGACG
>CANBWJ010000060.1 GCA_947373115.1 Opitutia bacterium
TGGAACGAGAAGCGACGCAGCGCCCACGTGATCGCGCCGAAGAAAACTACGTAGAGCGAAATACGAACCAGGAAGAAGGTTGGATTTAAGAACCAGCTCTTAGCCTGCAAGATGGGGTCGTGCCCTACTTCATGTCCACTTGGCAATAGGTGTGTCGCGTCAGTCCACTCCCAAAGCAAGTTTCGGAACGATGGAATAAAAGCCAGAGGCACAATACTGAGCAGTAAAACAAGCGGCAAGGCGCCAATCATGAATTCCCACGAACGACGGATAACAGGAGCCCAACCCGCATCAAAGATACGCGTGATCATCGTGAGCATCAGCATACCAATCAAAACTGAAACCCAGAACATCGAGCCCAATAGTACCGACAAGACGGGGCGATGATTATGCTCAGCGGCACCGTTAATCGCCAGCGACCAAACGACGGCGATGGCTGCGAGACCAGCGACAACAAAAGTTGTCCAACGTGAAGAAATTTTTGCAGAAGGTGTGCTCATGTGGATTTACTTAACGGTCGCTTTCACTGAAGCGGGAACGAGTTCAGGTGGGCAAGATTGTGAGAGTTGTAATGCACGAAGATACGCCACAACTGCCCAGCGCTCTTCGGGAGAAAGTTTATCACCATAAGGCATCATCGTGTTCTTACCGTTGGTAATAACATCGAAGATTTGTCCTTGAGGATAAGTACGGTACATCGGGCTCTGTAAGTTCGCGATGGTGTTGATTGCGACGTCACCTTCGATAGCCGAGCGAGCCTTTAAGATACCATTACCATCTGCAACCTGACCGTGACAGACTGCACAATAAATTTGGAACTTCGTACGACCGAGCTCGAGCAGTTTGCTATCAATAATAAAAGGCTTCAATTCACCCGAGGGCAGCATCGACAATGACTTAGCTGGGAAATCAGCGAGGAAATTTCCGCGTTCATCTTTACCGGTGACAAAAGTAGGATTGATAGATTCGGCGCGGCGGTACTCTGCCGAAAAAACTTTAGTGGGCTCAAGGCCAGTGCCACGTGCAACCGATCCCGCTACAGGTGGACGAGCGTCGCGACCATCGGCGAAGAAGGTGTTCTCACCTTGGGCTTTATAGCGTGACTGGTAGTCCATGTCGTCAAAGACATAGACAGGCGTTTGCTTCGAGGTCTTACCTTGGAAACCAAGGAAGCCCAACAAAGCCACAACGGCGACAGCAAGAAATGTAAGGTAACGACGCATGTTTAATTACTCGCGAATGACGGTGATTTCCTGACCGCCGAGTGACAGCAGGAAGTTGCGGGATTCATCCAAGTGGAAATTTTTGTCACGTGCTTCGAGGACAATCATGAAAGTGTCATCCGAGGTACGCGCGAATTGTGGCAAATCAAACAGTGGATGGTGGTGACGCGGCAGACGGTTTAAAATGAACTGACCAAAGAACGTGCCAAACGCAGCGAAGAGAATGGTGCACTCGTACATCACTGGGAACGGGAAGATTGGGCTCCAGAACGGCTTACCACCCACAACGAGTGGATAGTCGTAAGAATTCATAAACCAAGTGAGCAAGCAGCCCGTGATAAATCCGGTGACGCCACCGAGCAGCGTTAAACGTGGCACCTTGGATCGTGGAAGGCCCATGGCTTGGTCCATGCCGTGAATCGGGAAAGGTGTGTGGACGTCCCAGCTCTTCCAGCCGGCATCACGCACTTTTTCAGCAGCATGAAATACGTCGGATGGACTGCGGAAAGTGCAGGCGACACCGTGGATGCTTTCGTTGCGTTCGTTCATGGTAGTCGGGCGTCGTTATCAGTGAGCGTGGGGATCGGCTTGCGGTGCGACCATCTTCACTTCGGCCATCGGCAGAAGCGGCAGGAAGCGCACGAAGAGAAGGAAGAGCACCGAGAAGAAACCGAAGGTGCCGAAGAAGGTGAAAATATCCACGATGGTCGGGCTGTAGTAACCCCAGCTTGAAGGAAGGTAGTCGTTGGCCAACGAGGTGACGGTGATAACGAAACGCTCGAACCACATCCCGACGTTCACGAACAAACAGATAATCCAAACCAGAGAATGGTTTTCGCGAATCTTCTTAAACCAGAAGAGCTGCGGGGTGATCACGTTACATGAGACCATGATCCAGTAAGCCCAAGCATATTGACCGAAAGCGCGATTAACGAAGGCAAACTTTTCGTAAGCGTTACCCGAGTAAGCAGCGATAAAGAACTCAGTGGCGTAGGCGTAGCCCACCATCGTGCCCGTGGCCAAGATGATCTTACACATGTTGTCGATGTGGTACTGATTGATCACATCATGCAGGCGATAAATCGCGCGCAATGGGAGCATCAAGGTCAGCACCATCGCAAAGCCCGAGAAAATTGCACCGGCCACGAAGTACGGCGGGAAGATCGTCGTGTGCCAACCGGGAACGTTCGAGACCGCGAAGTCGAACGAAACGATGGTGTGCACCGAAAGCACGAGTGGCGTCGAAAGACCCGCAAGCAACAGGTACGCCATTTCAAAATTGCTCCATTGGCGATTACCACCGCGCCAACCGAGTGCGAGCACGCTGTAGAAAGCTTTACGCCACCAGGTCTTCGCGCGGTCGCGAATCGCCCCAAGGTCAGGTACCATGCCCATGTACCAGAAGAGCGTCGAAACAGTAAAGTAAGTTGAAACCGCAAACACGTCCCACTCGAGAGGCGAGCGGAACTGAGGCCAAATACCGTTTTGGTTAGGCAGCGGGAACAGCCACCAAGCAAACCAAACGCGACCGACGTGAAAGAGCGGGAAAATACCCGCACACATCACAGCGAAAATCGTCATGGCTTCCGCCGCGCGATTAATCGAGGTGCGCCACTTCTGGCGGAGCAGACACAGAATCGCCGAAATCAAAGTTCCCGCGTGACCGATACCGACCCAGAAAACGAAGTTAACAATCGCCCAACCCCAACCCACAGGTGAACGCAGACCCCACGTACCTGTACCGGTAGAAACGAGGTAGAGTAAACCCGCGCCCGTGAACGACGCAATGAACAGCGCCGCGACGAAGGTGACTTTCCACCAAAGCGGCGTGGGCTCTTCGACGATGCCGCAAACCTTATCGGTGATCCAATGGAAACCGCGGTCGTTCAGAATGAGCTTCGAACGAGGTAACTCGGCGGGATTAACCCGGTCCAAGATTTCCGGACGGTCAGTAGAATGTTCAGGGGCGTGAGCCATAGAAAATATTATTTATTTAGCGTGGGTTTCGGTGGCGTGCTCGGAAGCACCATGGGTGGCCGCACCATGCGACTCACCTTGGTTTTCGCGACCAATCATCTCCTTACGAGAGAGTGGCATGCGAATCGCTCCAGGCATACGGCTATTAATGTTACGCAACTTCGCTTGGTAGGTGGTGCGTGGGCGAGTATTCAAATAGGTCAGGGCGCCGTACGTACGGGTCGAGGCCTTAGCTTTCGAGACGCGTGAATCCGGATCCGTGATATCGCCGAACT
This sequence comes from Opitutia bacterium, assembly GCA_947373115.1. Taxonomy (GTDB): domain Bacteria; phylum Verrucomicrobiota; class Verrucomicrobiia; order Opitutales; family UBA953; genus UBA953. The sequence continues at coordinate 3,476 of CANBWJ010000060.1, forward strand.
CAATCGCTTCGGCTGGGCAGGCTTGTTGGCAAGCGACCAAGATGGTGCCGTCCGCAACCTTGATGTTATCGGAATCCTTCGCACGTACCTTGGCTTGAATCTTGGCCTCTTGAATACGTTGGACGCAATAGGTGCACTTTTCCATGACGCCGCGCATCCGCACGGAGACGTCAGGATTTTTCTGCATCTGAGGTAAGTCGGCTGGATCCTTCGGCAATTTAGCAGGTCCGAGAGGGCCTTCGTAATAGTGACCGGCTTCGCGCTTATTGTAATCGAGGAAGTTGAAGCGACGAACTTTATACGGGCAATTATTGGCGCAATAGCGGGTACCGATACAACGGTTGTAGGCCATCGTGTTGAGGCCTTGGTCGTCGTGCACAGTGGCGTTCGCAGGGCAAACGGTTTCGCAAGGTGCGGTTTCGCAATGCTGACAGGCCACACCCATGAAGGTGACTTGAGGATCCTCAGGAATTTCCGTGCCGGCCTTATCGCGTCCGTCGAAGAAGTAACGGTCGAGACGCAACCATTGCATGTTGCGGCCCTTCAGCACCTGATCGCGACCGACGACGGGAATATTATTTTCAGCCTGACACGCAGTGACGCAGGCATTGCAACCGGTGCACGTATTTAAATCGATCGACATACCCCACTGCTGCAAGAGCGGGAATTTATCTTCGTTGCCCTTCCAGACGGCGACGTTCGGCGCCACGGTGTGGTTAGGGTGCTCGTAAGCAGAATTACCGCGAGGTGTAGTAATCGCTTTTTGGGCAGGCGACATGTTCTCATCCTTGCCGTAAACGGCGGGGGCGTGACCATCGATGCCGAGCTTGGCAAAATTCTGATTATTATGCAGGTCCTCCGCATTGCCTTCGCGTAAAATATCACGGCCTTCCATCGACCAGTGATCTTGCGAATTACACACGGGAGCCTTCTCGCCCGTGAGTTCCAAACGCACGCCCGTGCGTACTGAAGGTGAGGCGGAATTTACAAAAGGATAAACGTTGAAGCCGTTACCCACTACCCTGCCCTGCAGGCGGTCAGGCACGCGCGTAGCCACGCGACCGGCAATGGAACGGCCGAAGCCTAATTGCAGACCAATCGTGAAATCGGCCATACCTGGCATAATAAAGACGGGGCCCTTAATCGTGACGCCATCCAAAGTTAATTTCGCAATGTGCGCGATGAGCTTACCGTCGATGACTTCGTTAATATTGCGGTTCAACGCACCGAGTTGCGTGATGACACCGGCACTTGGCTCAATCTCCAACTTCTTGGCCAACTTCGGACTGATGAGAATGACATTCTCCCAGGAAGTCTTGGACATCGGATCGGGTGATTCGGCCAACCAACCGTTGTTCGCGTAAAGTCCGTCACCCGATTGCGTGCTCGGCAAGATGCGCACTTCCAAGGCATCAAACGAAAGGGCTGGAGCCGCAAAAGCTTGAACGCCATCGAGGTTAACCAGCGGGCTCTGCTTCGCGAAACCACTCGAAGCTAGAACGCCTTCGGCCAACCATGCCGCAAACGCGGTGTCCGAACGATCCGTGGAAAGTCCATTGAAAGTTTCGCGCACTAAAGCAAAAGGCTCCAAAGCTGAACCAGCCAACGGCGCCAAAACATCGAGTTCGGATACGGTTGGGAACAAGGGCTCAATCATCGGCTGCACGGGCACGTATGTACCGTCTAAAGTGCGACCGTCGGACCAGCTCTCGAGATAATGTGAAGCAGCAAGCACGGTGCCACCGACCGACTTCACGAGGGCCGAAGTTTCATCAAACGCAGCGCCGTGATAACCGAGACGAACCACATTCTTCGCGGCCTTAACGGTTTTTGCAAAATCCACATCGGCAGGTGCATCGTAAACTGGGTTGCCGCCGAGAATAACTAAAGTTTCCGCAGGTTGAGCCACGAGGCTCGCGAGTGTATCGCTGCTTGCCGCAGGAACTGCTACATAACGCACGGCCGCACCCAGGGCAGCATTCGCCGCAAAGATGGCACGGTGGGCATCGGCGGAAAGGTGATTACCGGCCACAATCAACGCGGTGTCCTTCGCCTTAACTAAATCGGCTACGCACTCGGTGATCCAAGCTTGGTCAACGCTTACACCTGAAACTTTTTTGCGTAACGCATCAGCTGACGAAGCGTTGCCAGTTTGCGTAAGAACCTCAGCGGCAAATAATGCAGCTAAGGCAGAAAGATGTGAAGCCGGAGCGCGCAGACGGTGATCGGCAGCGGCACCCGTTAAAGTGAAAGTAGACTCCACGACATAGAGTCGGGTCATCTTGTCGGCTTCCGCTGCAGTATCCGCACGACGACCAGCCGAGTAGGCACGTGTGGCTTCAACCGAAGCGTCACCCTTACCAAGGAAATCGGATTCTAAACTGAGAATGCGACGGGCCTTAGCGAAATCAGGTAATGGACGGGCACCGAGCGCGAGTTCCGCACCATTTTGTACCACCGGAGTGTATTCCACGAAACGTGCTTTCGAAAGCGAAGCCTTCAACGCGGCAACTAAGCGTGCACGCGTCGGCGAAGAGGACGGACGGGCCGCAATCGCCAAGCCAGCACCGCTGTTGGATTTTTGACTCGCCGCCAACGCACGAAGTAAATCGCGTGCGTCGTTAACCGAGAGATTGGCACCATTGGCTCCAACAGAAACTTGGGCACGCTCTGGATCGTAGAGGTCCAACACGCTCGCTTGCGCAAACTTCGAAGTCGCCGTGCCGTTAGCGGCGTGGCTGGGATTACCCTCAACTTTAGTCGGGCGGTGTTGATGCGTTTCAACAATGAGTGGCTGATTGGCCAACTCACCAGGGAAAGACGAAGCGTAATACGTGGCAACGCCTGGAATCGTATTCTCGGGCTGCTTGCTGTAAGGCAGAGTGTGGTTACGTGGCTCGCGGCAACCGGCTAAACCGAGACCAGCCAAACCAAAAGACGCCCCCATCAACATGAGGAACTGACGGCGCTCAACGGAGGTGATGGCTTCAGCACCGTCCAAGAATTCACGCTCCGCACGGGTGCGGAATTCAGGAGTCTTGTTACGCTCTTCGAGGCTGCGCCAGTAGGAAGGACCAGTGGCTTCGCCAGCTTGAGGAACGGGGTGATGGAAAACTTTCTTACTCATTGAAAAATATTTTGGAGATTAGCGGTGGCAGCCGGAGCAGCTCTGGGGTGGATTAACTTTCCAGTCGTGCACGAACTTCGTGCCTTGGGCAGTTTGGGCGCCTTCGGAGCCAGCCTTCCACGATAGGTCGGTGACTTTATCCAGCGGGCGAATCGCTTGCTCGGGGTTGCGGTGGCAATCCAAGCAGAATGACATGTTCAAAGATTTTTGCTGACCTACGACGACCTGTTGGTCGATACGGCCGTGACACTCCACGCAACTGACACCGCGATTGATGTGAACGGCGTGATTGAAGTAAACGTAGTCGGGCACTTTGTGCACCTTGACCCAGCGAACGGCTTCACCCGTTTCCACGCTGCGACGAATCAGGGCGAGCGCTGGGCTATCGGGCTTCACTTGGCTGTGACAGTTCCAACAGGTGCTGGACGTGGGCACATTGGAGTGACTCGAACGGTCGACGAAATTGTGACAGTACCGACAATCCAAACCCAGGACGGAATCTGGACCAGCGTGGAAGGAGTGATCAAACGCAACCGGCTGATCGGGGGTGTAACCAACATTCAAATACTTATTCGTCGCGTATTCATTGATCCCCGCAACCACGACGAGGCCCGTCACCAAGAGGCAAACCAGCACCTTGAACGGCAAGGCGTTCACGGAACGCTTGAAGAAGTTTCCGCTTGGAGCCGGACTCTTTAAAAAATCGATTAATTTGCGCATCGGTGAGCGAGCGAGTGATTAGCGAGAGGTTGGGCGTGGTACTGCACGCGCTTCGGGCACCGCCTTACAGGCCTCCGGTGTCGCCGTCTTGGGTTCTGAGCTTTCGCTTGGAGCGGTCGTGCCTTTCGAGAACAGACCCAGGGTCGCAACTGCGGCCAGCGTGGTGCCGACTTGAGTCAAAAAGGTCTGTCTGGAAGTACGGTGCTCGCTCATAGCAATTTTGCCTACAAGAGGCACGAAAACCCCACCCTCTTCGCAACCCTAATTTTAGGGGTATTAAGTCGAGTTTTGAACAGTCAGACCGACCCAACTGTGCATAAACCTGTGCATAAACGCCTCAATAAGTTCGTAAGTCATTCTATATAAACACTATAAGTAATTTACGATGGTGTAATTTTTGTAAAAAAACCGTCAAACGACCACACCCCCAGTAAATAACTATTAGCCAAAGCGGTGACTAGCCCTGCTGGGGCTAATCACCGCAATAAACCAATTGGCGTGGAAACCTTAGCGCGTGACCGACTTCACCGCACTGCGCACGAGGTCCACGAAGCTCTTGGCCTCCAAAGAGGCACCACCGATCAAGCCACCATCGATATCATGCTCTGCCAACAAGGCATCGGCATTGTCGGGCTTCATCGAGCCACCGTAAAGAATCAGGATACGTGCCGCGGTCTCCGGACCAAATTGCTGGGCGAGTAATTTACGGATGAACGCGTGTACCTCTTGAGCCATGGCAGGCGTTGCGGTCTTACCGGTACCAATCGCCCAAACCGGCTCATAAGCGATAATCAGGCTTTCGGCCTTAGCCGCAGGCACGCCCGCGAGACCCAACTCAATTTGGCGACGCACGACTTCCATGGTCTGATTCGCTTCGCGCTCCGAAAGTAATTCACCCACGCAAAGAATCGGCTTCAGCGACGAAGCGAGTGCGGAAAGGACTTTGCGATTCGCAAAGGCATCGTCTTCACCGAAAATGCTGCGACGCTCACTGTGCCCAATGATCACGTGCGTGACGTGCAGGTCGCGCAACATCGAGGCAGAGATTTCACCCGTGAAGGCACCACTGGTTTTGTCATGCACATTCTG
>CANBWJ010000061.1 GCA_947373115.1 Opitutia bacterium
TCTAAAATTTCGGCACCGGCTTCTTCCTTAATCTCGAGCCAGCCTTGCTCTCGGAAGATTCGATTCAAAGCCACCGGGCGTTCGACCTCCGTAATCGCATACTCCGACAAAATCATCACCTCTACGCCAGCGGCCTCTAATTCCTCCGCTAAATCGCAGACGAGTCCATCCATCTGCCTACGCGCTTCATCACTGCGCGGGTCATTCGGCCCAAAGCGCTGCAAATCATAATCCAGGTGCGGGAGGTAAACTAAATTAAGGTCCGGCTTCTCGTGCTGCTCCATCCAGCGTGCGGCATCCGCAATCCACTGCGTGGCCGCAATTCCCGCCCGCGGACCCCAAAAAGTATGAAACGGAAATTCGCCCAGAGCCGCTTTCAACGCTGGCTTCAATCGCTGCGGATGACTCGCGATATCGAAAATCTTTCCGCCGTCGGCCTTATAAATCGGCCGCGGTGTGACTGATAAATCCGCCTTCGTACCCATATTGTACCACCAAAATAAATTAGCGACTTTCGCCCCTGGCCGGCGCTCGTGAATCACATCCCAAACCTTAGGGGCCTCCACGAGTCGATTCGATTGCTTCCAGAAATGCACCTCACCCAGCGAGCGATCATACCATCCGTTGCCTACAATGCCGTGTGCCGCAGGCAACTGACCGGTAAGGTAATTCGTCTGCGCCGTACACGTAACCGCTGGAAACGCCGGGCGAATCAGCGAGGTGCTACAGCCGGCGGCTCGCTTCATCAATCGCGGCATCACGCCACTCGATAAATCACGCGCCGAAAGGCCGACAACATTTAAGACGGCGCGACGAATCATCGCCGCACCCTCGCCCTCAATTCATCGGCCGCACATCGAACCACCGCGGCGGACAACTCATGAACCTGCGTGGACTCACCGAGTGCCTTGGGTAGCACCAAGGTTAATTGCCCACCCAAGTGTTCGCGGAATTCTTCCAACCCTTGGAGCAATGGCCGCCCGCCGTCTAAATGTAATTCGTCCGCATATAAATTAAAGCCGAGTTTTTCTAATAAAGTTAATACGCGCTCGGTCAGTGCAGTGGAAAATAAGCCAGCCTGTCGTGCGCAAATGATATCCAGCGCCAAACCAATTGCGACCGCCTCGCCGTGCGACAATCGGTGTGCCGACAGCACCTCCAACTTATGTGCCGCCCAGTGGCCCAAGTCGAGCGGACGGGCACTGCCCAGTTCAAATGGATCACCCGCGGTCGCAATATGCTCGGCATGCAACTCAGCCGAGCGCCGCACCACTTCGGCTAAAATCTCTTTGTCCCCACCCGCAAGTTGCGCTGTCTGCTTTTCGATTTTCTCAAAAAAGTCGCCGTCTTTTAAAACTGCCACCTTAACTGCCTCAACCAAGCCATCGCGTCGGCCGCGTGCGTCGAGCGATGAAAGGAAGTCTGAGTCGTTCACCACTGCCACCGGCGGCGCGAAGGCACCCGTGAAATTCTTTTTGCCGAATGCATTGATGCCATTCTTCACACCCACCCCAGCGTCGGCCTGACTCAGGGTCGTCGTGGGCATGCGAATCAACCGCACCCCGCGGTGCGCAATCGCCGCCGCAAATCCGACCGCATCAAGGAATGCGCCGCCGCCAATTGCCACGATGTAGGAGTGTCGGCAAATCTTGTCGGCTTCAATGGCCGACAAGATTTGCTGTACCACCTTGTCATCTGACTTGCACGCCTCCCCTCCCGTTAAAATAAAAGGCGGGCGGGTGAGCGATAATTTGTGTGCAAGCACATAAGCGCCGATTTCGGTCAGCAGTGCAGGTCGGGCGGTAATCAAACCCACGTCCACAGCCACCAACACTTTATTCGACTGGAGCAGTTGAGCTAAAATCAGATTGCCCACATTAAAGGCCCCCTCGGTAAAATAAATCCGGTGCTTATATTTTACCGAAAAATCTAATTCGAGGGGTTCGTGCATCGCCTTGGCTTAAGGATGAAAGGGTTAGATGCCCAAGGACAAGCCAAGTTCCCACTTAAGTGACCGGAACGAACCGCCGACCGACTATAATCAAAACGAAGCATCCCAATAAAAAGGCGTGCACCACCACCGCCACCAGGGGCGACAGAATTCCGAAGGCCAAGCCGACCGCCATGGCATCAATAAACGGAAACGCCGCCAGGCGGTCTTCCACCCTGCCGCCCACGCCCAGCGGTAATGGGTGACGGCGATTAGAGATTAAAACCCAAAGCCAAAAGCCCGCAGCCGAAACCCAAATCAATCCATTCCACGGCAAAACCGTCAATAAGGGGATCGGCACAAGTAGGAGCAGCAAATCTTTATTTGATCTTAATCCTTCCGGACGTGTTTCGTGTCGGGCCAATAAGGTAATTGAAACCGTCAGCAACCAAAGCGAAGCAGCGTACGTAAACAAGATGCCGATTGCCGTCGCCGAGGCCACCGGGGCGGCGCCCACCGCCGCAAAGCCAATCACCGGCAACATAAACCGACAAAGACCCATGACATACGGCGCCCATGCCACCCCTTTGTGCCAGCGATTATAGACGAAGACAAAGCCGACTAATATTAAAACCAGCTGTGCTGCGAGAAAACGTGCGGCGGGGGCGGCACCCAAAATAACTAAAGCGACGCCGATCCCCAACAAACTAATCGCAACCGTTTTTGCTGCCGCGAGTGATACTTGGCCCGAAGCGAGCGGCCGCTCGGGTCGGTGCTCCTTGTCCCAACCCCAGTCAAAGATGTCATTTAATATCATACCAGCGGCATAAACAGCCGACGCGCCAAATAAAATTAAGCCAAACCGAAGATTAAAAATCAGACCCAGTAGCCGAGAATGATCACCCACATCAAAAGCAACGAGGCAAATGCCCAACACCCAGCCCGCCGTAATGTTCGTCCAAACCGTTGGCAAGTTAGCCACTCGCATCATGACCAACATATTTCGGCAGAAGCGAATCATGCTATTTTGATTCCCCGCTGAGTGAGCTCCCCCAACGTCCATTGGTATTCACCCGCAATTTGGTCAACGACATCAGCCGACCGCATCGCTTTCGGCAAAACTTCCCACGTATAGGTTTCGATTTCTAATTCGCGCACCAGGCCCGGCGCACGAGCGACAACATCCAACGCACCGATTAAATGATCTGAGGTCGTCGATAAATCATCATCCAGATTCTCTGCATTTAAAGGCACATGGAAGTGCACCCGCATTTCATCGAGCATCTGGATAGACTGCGAAGCCAAGGCGTCAGGAATATCTTTATAACGCTCTATCGTTCCGCTTTTTTGCCTTCCCATGCATTGGTGCAGGTAAACCGGCTCTTGCATGGCCGCCAGCCGTTGCAGCGTTCGTGCCGTCGGCTTTAAGCGTAGCGCTGAACTTAAGTGCAGCTTAACCACTGGCGCGCCATTCTGATTGAGTCGCGTCATGGCCTCAGTCGGGTCCTCATACTGCAAAGCAAAGTGACAGGTGTCATAACAAACGCCCAAGAATTCATCGACGTGGGAGACGTTCGTCGCCTCGTCTCTTAATTGGCCAAACAACTGAATAGTCTCAGCCGTATTCTCAACTAGGCCCATAGGCTCAGGCTCAAGTGCCAGGCGCATATTCAAGCCCGTACGATCACGCAGTCGTGCTAAGTGCTCGGCACAATCTAAAATGTTTTTGCGCATCAACTTTTGCGCAGCGGCATCGCGATTAAAACTTTTGAATGAACCAGGCAGTGTGCTAACCGTGCCCGCACGGTCAATCGTGCCGAACTCTGCCAATAAATCAAAGAGACCTTTGGTGTATTCTAATCTCGCGGGCTCACACCAATCGGGCGAAAAAACTTTTTCTTTCACCGCTACGCCGTGAAAGCTACCGAAGGGAAAGCCATTAATGCCCGCCACCTGACAGTTCTCTTTTTCGAGCCAGACCCTGAAAGCCTTCAACGTGTTTGGCTCCTTTAATTCAACCAATGCTTGATTGCTCAGACGTAAGCCCAGCACAAAAGCTTTACCCACGGACACGCGGTCTCGCACTCGTAGTGCATGTTTTTTTAAACCTTCAAAAGTCTCACTCCAGCCCTCACCGCGGTGAATGTTGGTGCAATACGCGAGCGTGAGTCCGGACGATAATTTCACGGAAGAAAATTAGGCTTCGGGCGAAATAAACTTCGGACACTGCGAAAGAAACTCTGCGGGGTTCCCGTAAATTAATCGGTCAATCGCCGCACTCGAATGTCCGCGTCGACGCATCTCCATCGCCGCCTTGGGCACAGACAGCGGGTCGCTGTGGCCCCAGTCACACGCACTGTTCAGCCAAACTCGCTGTGCCGAAATGGTTTCAATCATATCCACCGCACGTTGCGGCGAGGCTTTTGATTCTGGATAGAGCGTGATGCCCGCCCAGTAACCTTGGTCTAAAACGGCCGCCATCGTGTGCTCTTCGACGTGATCAATAATGACCCGGCCTGGCTGCACTTTGCCATTCGCCTTCAATGCGTCCAGGATTAGCTGCGTCCCTTTGCGCTTATCTTCGAGGTGCGGCGTGTGCACTAAAATCATTTGATTGTGCCGAACGGCTAACTCGACGTGCGCTTCAAAAATTTTGAGTTCGTTGCGGGTGTTTTTATTTAAACCGATTTCGCCGATGCCTAAAACCGTAGGGGCTTTCAAAAATTCGGGAATCATGGCCATGACTTCTTTGGCCAAGCCCATGTCTTCCGATTCCTTCGGGTTAATACATAGCCAAGCGTAGTGCGGCATCGCGTATTTCGCAGCCCGGTTTGGCTCATGCTGCGTGAGCTGACAGAAGTAATCGTAAAAGCCGTCAGCCGACTTCCGATCAAAGCCCGCCCAAAAAGCGGGCTCACAAATGGCCTTACAGCCAGCGAGCGCCATCGCCTGATAGTCATCAGTGGTCCGACTGACCATATGGCCGTGAGGTTCGATGTAGCGCATGGTTATTTTATTTTAGGCCACACGCCGCTCGCTGCCTTGGTATCAGCTTTCTCAATTGGGGCCGTCGTAGGATCACTCCACAAATTCAAAATCTTGGCCACGCGCGCTGGGTCTTTTTCCAGCAAGACCGGCAAAGCCGCACGCAAGCCGCGCACGCGGTGATCATCCGACCCACTGGCTCGCTCCAGTCGATCCAGAAACGCCGCTAAATCTAAAAGCCTGGCCCGCGCCTCCATAAAATGGGCCTCCGTCACTTCATCGCGCGTCCGCGTTGGCGTGTTTGATGATGACGAGGGGTCGGACATAAGCGGGGCAATAAACTGACCACTAAAAGTGTCAGTTGTTCCCCATGGGTCAAGCCACCCCGCTTAATCGATTAGAAAAGGGCGCACCCGCATCCACCTTAGCGGAAATAAAACTGCACGATGGGCGGAAACGCTCCGTGCGTGTGGTCGCCGTTAATTAAACTGGGCATAATAAAGAGGCGACCACCGATACTCCGAATGCCGTGATTAAAGTGTACGTGCTCGCAAACCTGCCAGCGAGCCGCACCAAAGGAGCCGTCGTCATTAGGTACGGCCTTAATCTTCGACCCGAGGTAGGGGTTGGGATTTTTTACCACGTAACTCATCTTATAAATGCCGAGGCCGCCAAAGGCAGATTCGACCTCGAAGGGCGCCATGGTCGTCGGGAAACAATGCACGCGCTTAGCAAAAGTCTGAGCATGCGCCTCTTCCGGCGAAACCTTATGCTTCATCACGTAGTCCATGACTTCTTCCCAAGCATCGCCTGGGCAGAGCTTAGCTTCACGCAAGGTCCAGACATCATAATACTTCCCAATCTGATTCGCAAACACCGCCGCGCGATCAGATTCGGCCGCAAGAAAGTCGATGGCCTTCTTCACTTCTACGACATCCAATGGATACGCACCCGCATCATCCATATCCAAAACAATCATCAAATCATAGTCGCGGTAATCTTTATAAGTTTTTATGAGCTCGAGAAAAGTGCCACGCGCTATCTCGAGTCGCAACCCGCGTACCGGAATACTCTTCAGGCCGTCCATATTGATTAAATTAAAATTGGCGCGCCCCTGGCCCCATTGATTCAACACTGCTTTCGTTTCGTCGGTGGAATCATTTTCCACAAAGACGTAAGCAACCTCCGAAGCCAGAGATGCCATTTTTTCGATGTTCGCAAAGACGGCAGGTAAAAATCGGGCACAATTCTGCACGGCACCAGCGAAGACGATTTTAGGCTTTTTATTCATTACGCGGGGAGGGGTAAGAAAAGCCGAGCCTGCCCATCGTCACCGATGAGTCAAGCCACCCAGCCCATCAAGGTGTCTTACTTGGCGTCTTTTTGGAACTCTTCAGCGGTCCACGGCGTTTTACGATCAGCGTACTGTGCCTTAATCGCCTTCACCTCATCCTCGGTGACGCCCGAGCCGCTGTTGCCGAAAGAGTTTCTAACATACGTAACGACGTCGGCAATTTCACCATCAGACAGGCCAGCGACCGCTGGCATCATGCTCGTGTACGTCGTACCCTTAACCGTCACTGGCCCCGTCATCCCATGTAAAATATTTCGAACAGGAATCGATGGACTCATTGCCACCCACTCCGACCCAGCAAGCGGCGGGAAAACTGGCGGAATGCCGAGACCCGTGGGCTGGTGACAGGCGATACAGGTCTTGGCGTAAACCGCTTCACCGCGCTTCATGACTTCGGGCGAAGGTGCCGCTGGCTTTTCTTGCGCAAACAATGTTGCCGCGAAGGTGAGCGATAAGAGTGAGAGGAAACGCATAATTATTTATTTCTGAAACCTAATTCAAAGCCCGCAACTCGCAACTGACCTTCATAAATAATCATATAGCATAAGCCGCAGGCACGCCCCTCATTAGCGACGCCACTTGACCGCTCGACAGCACGCTGAACCTACCCTAAAAAGTCGCATACCCCGAAACACCATGGCTACCCCTACCCATATCGACTCCACCGTGCCCAACGCCAAACGCCTGCTCTGGGCAGGCTTCATGGCCATCCTCGCTGCCGGCGCCGGCTTCGCCCTTCGCGGCGGCATTTTTGGATCGTGGGCCGCTGAATACGGCTTCACCGCCACCCAGCTCGGTGCCATCGGCGGCGCGGGCTTCTCCGGATTCTGCTTCGGAATTATTATCGGCGGCGTCCTCGTGGATAAATTCGGTTACGGCAAACTCGTCGCGCTCGCACTCGTCGGTCACATCGTCTCCGCCATCGTCACCTTTGGCGCGACCGATCCATCTAATGCTTACGGGTACCTCTTCTGGGGTATGTTTATTTTTGCCTACGCCAACGGCACGCTCGAAGCCGTCGCCAATCCGCTCGTTGCCACCATCTTCCCTAAGCAACGGATGCACTACTTAAACATCCTGCACGCCTCGTGGCCTCTCGGCATGGTTGTTGGCGCCGTAGCCTCCTATGTTTTAGGCACGGTCTTACACATCGGCTGGAAAGGTCAGCTCGCCTTCTACCTGGTGCCCACCGCCGGCTATGCGTTAATGTTCTTCGGTCAAAAATTCCCACAATCGGAAGCCGCACTCAAAGGTGCCAATTTCTCTTCGATGTTTAAAGACGTCGGCATCCTGGGTGCCATCATTGCGAGCGGGCTCATTGTTATCTTCCTTGGCAACACCCTGCCCCTTTTCGGCATCGCACCCGACAACGCTCAGCTCATCGGCTACATCGTCGGCGGCATTCTCGTTGTCAGCGTAGGCATCCTGACTCGCTTCTCTGCCGGCTCTATTCTCCTCTTCGTCCTCTTTATCACTCACGCACTCGTGGGTGCAGTTGAATTAGGCACCGATGGCTGGATTGAATCCATCACTGGCAACCTCTTCACTGCCGACCAAGGTAAGATGCTCTTTATCTGGACCTCTACGATTATGTTCGGACTTCGCTTCTGTGCGCACTTCATTGAAAGCAAGCTTGGCTTCACGCCCATCAGTCTACTCCTCACTTGCGCACTGCTCGCCTGCGTTGGACTGCAATTAGCCAGCGGTATGAGCAGTTTCACCATCGCCCTCATCGCCCTCGGTATCTACGCCCTCGGTAAAACATTCTTCTGGCCCACCATGCTCGCCGTCGTTGGCGATCGCTTCCCGCGCTCGGGCGCAGTGGCGATGTCCATTATGGGCGGCGTCGGCATGCTCTCCGCCGGCCTGATTGGTGGACCTGGATTAGGTTACGCCAAGGATCGCTTCAC
>CANBWJ010000062.1 GCA_947373115.1 Opitutia bacterium
CCGCGGCAGCCTCCGTCTCCTACGAACATAATATACGGGAGGTGCGACCCGACCGGCCTCGTCCGAGCCGTGGCAACGTACCGCCCACCTAAATCCAGGAAACACTGGAGCTCCAATCGGAATCGGCACAAGTGGGGGACCATTTAAAATGATAACAGACGTTTCATCGGCGCATGAAACGTCCGTTATCGTTTGAAATTAAATCAGGCCGGCCTCCCCGAAACTAAACCAACCCTTCCCGGCTGGATCCATTTCAGGGCGACCCACCACAATGTGGTCGAGCAACTCAACACCGACCACTCGTCCCGCTTCCACTAACTGCCGCGTGACCGTCCGGTCCGCAGTACTCGGCGAAGGGTCTCCGCTCGGGTGATTATGCGCCACAATCGCCGCCGGTGAACCGTAGCGTAATGCTTGTCGGAAAACTTCGCGCGGGTGTAGCAGCGAACTCGTGGCCGTTCCCGAACTAATTTCGGATAACGCCATCAATCGGTTGCGCCGATTCATGCAAAGCACCCAGCACTTTTCGACCAGCAAACCCGACGAAAGTGGCTCAAGCCTTGTCCATACTTTCAACGGTGAATCCATTTTTTCGCCCGGATCCTGCACGCGTTCTCGAATTCTTCTGGCGAGCTCCATTGTCGCCGCTAACTCCGCAGCCTTCGCCGGACCCAACCCATGCACGCGCGCAAAATCCACGACCTCCCAAGTCGCCATCTCGCCCAAGCCTCCCGCCGCCGCCAATAAACTCCGCGACACCTGCTGGGCGGAGCTACCGCGCGTGCCAGCTCCAATTAACAGTTCAAACAACTCTGCATCCATTAGGGCTCGCGGACCGAGTCGGGTTAACCGCTCACGTGGACGATCATCAGTTAGCATGCCCGCATTCAAACTACAGGCACGCCGACCGACAAACCCGCCCTCACCTCACGGACTATACCTTAGAGTGGTATCGAGCAATGACCTTGCCGTACACAGGTGTAATTTGCTCCGTGCCGTCCACGTTCATGCCGAGGTCTTTTAATAATCCATCGCGCAGACCGTAAACCCAGCCATGCACCTGACATTTTTGCCCGCGTGCCCAAGCATCTTTCATCACCGTGGTCTGACAAACGTTGAGGGTTTGCTCTACGACATTGAGCTCACAAAGGGTATCCAACTTCGCTGGACCCAAAACCGATTCCACCGCGAGGGCATGCTTGTGGTGTACATCATGGATGTGTCTCAGCCAATTATCAATTAACCCAAAAGTTTGGCGCTCCAGTGCCGCCTGTACGCCGCCACAACCATAGTGACCACAAACAATGACATGCTCAACTTTTAACACGTCCACGGCATACTGCAAAACCGAGAGACAGTTGAGGTCGGTATGCACCACTAAATTTGCAACATTGCGGTGCACGAAAAGTTCGCCCGGCAAAAGGTCCACGATTTCATTGGCCGGCACTCGACTGTCCGAACAGCCAATCCAGAGGTAGCGAGGCTTTTGCTGCTTTGAGAGGGTTTCGAAAAACTCGGGCTGCTGCTGACGAATCTTTTCCGACCATTTCTTGTTTTGTACAAATAAGTCAGCGATTTCAGGCATGCCCACGAGATTGTGCATGCACCTTAATGTGCAAGTCGATTCTCTAGAACCTATCGGCAGCCATGGCCCCTACGCGTGTATCTAATTAATCGACTAAGATTTCACGCGGGCTGGAACCATTCTCGGGACCCACGTACCCCTTGTCATGGAGAATATCCATGATGCGGGCAGCTCGATTGTAGCCCAGCTTCAGTCGACGTTGTAACATCGAAACCGAAGCTCGGCGCGTCTCTTTAATAATCGCCCACGATTGCGCCACAAGCGGGTCGTCGCTGTCACCACCGCTACCCTCCGTCGTTTCATCGGTGGCCGCATCGGAAATCGCCTCGATAACATCTTCCGCAAACTGTGGATCGCCGTTTTTATCGTTAATGAAATCGATAATCGCCGCAACTTCTTGTTCGTCGACATACGCACCCTGCACACGACTCAAGGTCGCGCTACCCGGAGGCACAAAAAGCATATCGCCTCGGCCGACCAAGGTCTCGGCACCGCTGCGATCCAGAATCGTCCGCGAATCAATATTCGACGTCACCTTAAAGCCAATGCGCGTCGGTAAATTCGCCTTAATCAAGCCGGTGATCACATCCGTCGAGGGACGCTGCGTCGCCAACACCAGGTGAATGCCGGCCGCCCGCGCCAACTGCGCCAAGCGCGCAATCGAGGTCTCCACTTCTTGCGCGGCGACCATCATCAAGTCGGCCATCTCATCAATAATACAAACGATATAAGGAAGCTTCTCCGTCGGAATCTTGATTCCATCATCGATAACGCTCTCCGCGGCTTCTTTCGCGGCGGCTTGTTCCGCCGAGCTCAACGGCAGCTCTTCCTGTTTCGGGGCATCGGCATCCTTCTTTAACTTGGTATTAAAGCCCGTGATATTCTTCACGCCACACTTGCCGAAAATTTTGTAGCGACGTTGCATTTCAGCAATCAACCACTTCAGGGCAGCCGGCACGCGCTTCGGGTCAGTCTCAACCGGAATGAGCAGGTGCGGCAACTTGCTGTAAACTTTCAGTTCCACTACTTTGGGGTCGACCATGATGAAGCGCAGGTCTTCCGGCGTGCAACGGTACAACATCGAGACGATGAATGAATTAATACAAACCGACTTACCTTGGCCGGTTGATCCAGCGATCAAGCAATGCGGCATCTTTGCTAGATCCTGAATGACGGGCTTATTCGTGACGCTATCAACGCCGAGCACGACCGGAATTTCCATCGTCGATTCCACCCAAGCTTTCGACTCGATGATTTCGCGCAATAACACGTCCTTGCGATTACGATTCGGGATTTCAATGCCCACCGTCCCCTTGCCCGGCACCGGCGCCAAGATGCGCACCGATTCGGCTTCCAAATTCATCGCGATATTATTCGAAAGGTTCGCAATTTTTTCCACGCGCACTCCCGGTGCAGGCTTGATTTCATAACGCGTAATCGACGGCCCTTGCTGAATGCCCACGTCGATCCCGTTTTCCGGATCCACTGGCACGACCGACACCTTGAACTGCGTCAGCGTTTGAATTAAGTCGCCCGCACGCTTCTTAAAATCTTCCTGTGGCAAGGCCGATGCTGGTTTAGGTTCACGCAATAAATTGACCGACGGGAACATGTATTCGCCGCGACGTTTCAATTGCTGCGACGCCTTAGCACGCTCAATGGTTTCAGGCTTCACCACGACCACTTTGCCCGTACCCGACACCGTCAAGGGCTCCGGCGCAGGTCGCACGGGCTTAACCGGCACTGGCACTTCAGGCTTCGAATCCTCTGGGGACGCAATCGAAACATTGTTCGCATTAACCGTGGCGACCGCCGGAACTTCAATGGGCTCGGGCTCGGGTGCGACCTTCGGTACCGGCTTTGGCGGTACTTCCATCTCAACGCCCGTTACTTGTGCCTGCACGCGACGCATCTCTGCCAAAGCAGCCAACTTGCGCTTACGTTCTTCGGCCGCTAATTTTGCTTCAGCCTTACGCTGTGCATTCCAGGCGCCAAAGGTGTCGCGCAATTCCGCAATCCAGGCCGCTAACGTGGCCTTAGGGTCGTCGGATAATGCACCCAACAAACAGAATCCGTAAGGGAAAATTAAAATCCATGTGCCGTAATCACCTAAGACCGGCTGACAAAGTTTGAGGTATAAGAACGCCCCCAAGACTCCGCCCGCACCCTTCGGATCAAACGCCCCCGCACTCTCCGTACCCAACCACATTGCCACAATTGGCGCTCCAAATAAAACGCAGGCCGACATCAAAGTGACCTTGGTCGGCCAAATCGTATGGGCGCGGTTATTTAAACAGAACCAAGCCGAAGCGAAAAGAAAGAGTGGAACCAGGAAAGTCGTGTAGCCAAATAAGCTAAAGAGCGTGATAGCAACGGTGGCACCAAACGAACCGCAGGGATTATTTTCTGGCGTGACGTCGGTAGCCGATTGCAGACCAAAAGTTTTTTCCAACCACTGCGGAAATAAGTTCAGGTCATTGGGCGAATGAAAAACCATCGCCACTAATAAGAAGGCGCCAATTAAAGCCAACGAGACCGCCAAGATGGGGCGACTCTCACTGGCGGGACGGGCTAAAGTAGTGGAACGTTTGCGAGCAGGAGAAGGCATAAAAAATTAATTACCAAAAAGATTACCTTGCGAAGGGGCTTCGTCAGTCGGCAGCGTCGCGTCCGTTGATAAATGGCGCGGCGGGCGAGTCACTCGAGCCTCCACGGCACGCGAGCGCTCTTGCACCAAGCGTTCTACCATGCCAGCGAGGGCGTGGCGAATCCACTTCGGGGTAAACGCATTGGCCGTGTAATCGCACGGGCCATAACCATGCACCCGGCCCGCCTGCAGGAGTGCGTCGTTTTGTGCAAACTCGGCGTCATTGTCGGCCACGTAAACCGCGAAAGCTTTACCACCATTCTTCTTTAAGAGCGAAAACGCAGGCACGTCACTGGGGCCATCCGCCACGTAAATCATATTCTGAAAAGGCACGCGGCGGTCTTCCGACATGACCACGGCGTTGACATCAATCGAGGTGTCCTTGTTCGAGCCTTTGTTGATTTCAAAAATGAATCGGGTCTTAATGGTGTTATCCACCATCGAAGCGACCTGCGAAATTTCCGTCGGCAATTCGAGATTCAACTCATCCTGCCTGCTGAAGTGCGGCGGCAACGGGTGCTCTAAAAATTCGCAGCCGTAGATTCCATCGCAGTGCGCGGCAATCGCGGTGCCGCGAATCATTTCAGCTAAGCCGGTGCTCACGACGTAATGCTCCAAGGTAACTTCTAGGTTATGCTTCTTGCCCAACTCGCGCACTGATTCCTTCAGCGCAGGAAAAAATTCTGGCAGGCCAGGGCAGAGCTCAATTTCCGCACCGAGTTCGCGAAGCCGCTGATTCGTCAACCCCTTCATGGCACCCGACTTCACATAACTGATTAAATGATTGAGGTAGGCTGAGTCCTTTGAGGTGCGAATGCCCTTCCGCGCATACAACCCAGGGAGCAAATTCGTCTCCCTCCAGAACTGATCTTCATCGACACCAAAAGCTCGGAAGAGAGGCGTTTGCATGTAGCCCGGACAAAGGGTTTTATCAAAATCCCAAATACAGGTGAGAACGTGACTACCACGGAGCGTGGGTTCCTTTGACGGCATATATTAAAGAGGTTGAGGTAAGGGCTTGCGAAGGGCAACCCCACGCCTCCATTAACTAACCGACAGACGCCTTCTGTCCAAGCCCGATTCCTAACCCGCCAATGTCCGACACCCCCCTCAGACCCGACCTTTCCAACCTGCGACGACGCCTGTCCGAGCTGGAAGGACTGATGGCAGACCCCGCGACCTTCGGCGATAGCCGCCGTGCCGCCGCCCTCGGGGCCGAACTACGTTTTACCTCCAAGGCGGTTAAAGCCGATGACCTCCTAACTGGACTCGAAAAAGAATTAGCCGAGGCCAATGACCTTGCCAAAGAGTCCGACCCCGAAATGCGTCGCATGGCCGATGACGAAATCAAGCGCGTCACGCCCGAAATCGAAAAAGCCCGCGAAGCCTTGATTCGCTCCATCGTTCCACCCAACCCCGACGACTCTCGTAATGCGATGGTGGAAATCCGTGCCGGCACAGGCGGCGAAGAGGCCTCTCTTTTCGCCTCCGAACTTTTACGCGCCTACACCCGCTTTGCCGAAAAGAAGGGCTGGAAACATGAATTGATGTCACTCTCCCATAGCGATCTCGGCGGCGTTCGCGAAGCCGTCGTCCTCATCGAGGGCGAAGGTGCCACCGCCCTGCTCCGTCACGAAGCCGGCGTCCACCGCGTGCAACGCGTTCCCGCCACCGAAGCCTCGGGCCGCGTCCACACTTCCGCCGCCACTGTTGCCGTTCTCGCCGAAGCCGAAGAGGCCGAAGTCGTCCTCAAGCCCGAAGACCTTGATATGTCAGTTGCCCGAGCCAGCGGAGCGGGCGGACAACACGTCAACAAAACCGAGTCGGCCGTACAAATTATTCACAAGCCCACCGGCCTGATGGTCTACTGCGCCGATGAACGCTCCCAGTTGCGCAATCGTCAAAAAGCCATGCGCGTCCTACGCTCACGCTTGCTCGACCTTACCCGCGCCAAAGAACGCGAGGCCCGCGCTGACACCCGAAAAAACATGATCGGCTCCGGCGATCGCTCCGAACGCATCCGTACTTATAACTTTCCGCAGAATCGCATCACCGACCACCGTATCGACCTCACCGTGCACGGCATCGAACAAGTGCTAGCCGGGGATCTAGATGAATTGGTGAACGCGCTTTATGAAGCCGATCTACGTACACGCGCGGAGGCCATCACTCGCCCATCAGCGTAAACTCGGCCTGCGCCGCCACGACCAGAAGGCGACCAGAAGTATCCTTGCCGTCATCCAGTTGCGCATCCACGCCAAATAAAATTCGGCGAGCGTTCAAGCTACCGTCTTCCGATTTAAAAATAATTTTGGGTACGGCAGCTCCATTCACATCAATCAAGGCGAATTGCCACGTGCCTTTGAGCCCCGAGTCAGCAATACCACGCACGGCCGTACTAAATTCATAGGCCTCAAGATCGGTAGGGATTTTATCGAAACTGAAATTGCTCGGCCAAACGCCCTTCTCTAGACGATACTGAAGGATCGGCTTGCGGCTCTGACGGAAAATTTCGGCGACCGTTTGGGCCTGAAGGTAATTATAATAGATTAGGCCAAACGAAATTACTAAACCCAGCAACGTTGCAAGCAGTGCCACCTGTACCGAGCGATACCAGAGCGGGACTTCCGACACTTTAAAAATTTCAGAATCTTTTGGCGCAGAGTCAGCCATAACGTTAACACTATCTTTGCGCCACGCGGCCTATCTTCAAGCCTCGATGACTGCATTTTACGTCTTGGACTATACAAAGGAGTCGCTCAATTTGTAACGATGGAGGCCGACTACTTAAATCGATTCGCTGGGGTGGGCCGACTTTACGGCTTAGCGGGTTTAAAGCACCTGGCCCAAAGTCACTTCATGGTCATTGGCCTCGGTGGCGTAGGGTCCTGGACCGTCGAAGCCCTCGCCCGCTCGGGCGTCGGTCACCTCACCCTCGTCGATGGCGATACGGTCTGCATCTCTAATACCAATCGCCAGTTACACGCCGTCGCTGGAAACGACGGGCTTAACAAAACCACCGTCATGGCCAACCGTGCCCGTGCCATTCACCCACAAATTCAAGTCACCGAACACACCCGTTTTCTCTCCCGCAATAATCCGGCCGAAGTCCTCGAAGGTTTTAGCGGTGTCGTGATTGATGCGATTGATGCACTTTCTCCGAAATGCGGTTTAATCGACGAAGCCCGTCGCCGAGGATTGCGCATGGTTTCCGTCGGTGGATGCGCGGGCCGTCTCGACGGCACCCGCATTAAAGTGACCGACCTCACTGCGTCGCGCGACGACCCACTAATGATGCTCGTCCGTAAACGACTCCGCCAGAATTTCGGTTTCCCGCGCAAAGGTCTTTTTAATATTTCCTGCGTTTGGTCCGACGAGCCATTTACCCAGCCGACTGATTGCGAAGGGCTGCCCGGCGGAAAAATTCCTGAAGGCGAAGACCTGCATCCCAATTGCGAATGGGGCTACGGCACTGCCTCACACGTAGCGGGAGCATTTGGCTTAGCCGCTGCCGGCGAAGCCATCCGACTGTCCCTGCTTTCGCTTAAAGTTTAAGTTCAGCCACTCGGCGGAAAAATTCTTCACGCCAGTGGTAATCAGCCAGCAAAGTTGGGTCGTCGTGGCCCAAAATCTTAAGCGCTAAATATAAAGCTTCGACCGAGGCCAATCCGACTTGCGGATCCAGCCCGTCGCGGTTGCGACGCGGGTAAGCGGTTTCAATCGCAGGCAACGATCGTGCCACCGGCGCGCCGACCACGCGCGAACGCAAAAA
>CANBWJ010000063.1 GCA_947373115.1 Opitutia bacterium
TCCGTCGGGCTAATAAAGACGACAAAGCTTTGAACTCTGCCTTGGCCGGAGTGCTCGCACGTTTGCCAAAGTTATCGCAGGCACCCACGCAGCCGGGGTTATCCTCGGAGGCGCACGAAGTCTTATTAAAGGCGAAGGAAGAAGCTGCGACGATGAAGGACGACTATGTTTCGGCGGAGCACGTTTTATTGGCTTTAAGCGAATCGGCTTCATTGCGGGCTGTATTTAAGTCGATTGATTTCGGTCGTGCGGGAATAATGACCGCCTTGAAGTCGGTCCGCGGCTCGCAGCGGGTCACGACTTCGAATCCTGAGGCAACCTATGAAGCCCTTACGAAGTACGGTATGGATTTAACGGCACGGGCCCGGACTGGTAAGATGGATCCGGTGATTGGACGCGATGAAGAGATTCGTCGAGTGATCCGCATTTTATCCCGTCGCACGAAGAATAACCCCGTGCTGATTGGTGAACCAGGCGTGGGTAAGACGGCGGTTGTAGAAGGATTGGCGCAGCGCATTGTAAATGGGGACGTCCCAGAGGGCTTGCGCGACAAAACGATTTTCTCGCTCGATATGGGTGCGCTGTTGGCGGGTGCGAAGTATCGCGGCGAATTTGAAGAACGCCTGAAGGCGGTGTTGTCCGAAGTGAAATCGGCCGAAGGTGGCATTTTATTGTTCATTGATGAAATGCACACGCTCGTCGGGGCAGGGAAGACCGATGGTGCGATGGATGCAGCGAATTTATTAAAGCCGATGTTAGCGCGCGGCGAGTTGCACTGTATTGGTGCGACGACGCTGGATGAGTTTCGTCAGCACGTTGAAAAAGACGCCGCCCTGGAACGTCGCTTCCAGCAAGTCATGGTCGAGCCGCCCAGTGTGCCCGATACCGTTTCGATTTTACGTGGCTTGCGTGAACGCTTTGAAGTGCACCACGGTGTGCGTATTGAAGATGCGGCACTCGTAGAAGCTGCGGTGCTGTCGGATCGCTACATCACGGCCCGCTTCTTACCTGATAAAGCGATTGATTTAGTTGATGAAGCCTGTGCGCAGATTCGTACGGAAATTGACAGTGTGCCGTCGGAGTTGGACGTGCTGAACCGTCGAGTCTTACAACTCGAAGTCGAAGATTCCGCTTTGAAGAATGAGAAGGACGATGCCTCGAAGGCACGTTTGGAAATTTTACGAAAGGAATTAGCTGAGGCGCGCGAATCGCAGCGTACGGTGCGCAGTCGCTGGGAATCGGACAAAGCTGCCGTGACGAAAGTCCGGGCGGTACGTGAGCAGCTTGATGCGGCCCGTCGCGAAATGGCCGAAGCAGAACGTAAAGGTGATTTAAATGCCATGGCTGCGTTGCGTCACGGACGTATTCCACAATTAGAGAAAGACGTCGCGGCGATGGAGAAGACTGCGAAATCGGGCACCGGACTTTTTCGTGAGACTGTTACGCCAGAAGAAATTGCGGAAGTTGTGGCGCGTTGGACCGGTGTGCCAATTACGCGTTTGCTTTCGAGTGAGCGGGAAAAACTTTTACAGCTCGCGGACCGCTTACAGAAACGCGTTGTCGGTCAGGTTGAAGCCGTGCAGGCCGTCTCGGAAGCCGTGCAACGTGCACGAGCCGGTGTGCAAGATGCCCGTCGTCCCGTGGGATCGTTCCTGTTCTTGGGTCCGACGGGCGTGGGTAAGACTGAATTAGCTAAAGCTTTGGCGGTAGAGCTCTTTGACACGGAGAAGGCCATGGTCCGCATTGATATGTCGGAATACATGGAGAAGCACGCCGTCTCGCGTTTGGTGGGGGCACCTCCTGGGTACATTGGTCACGAAGAAGGCGGTCAGTTAACGGAGGCCATTCGCCGCCATCCTTACTGCGTCGTCTTGTTAGACGAAGTAGAAAAGGCGCACCCAGATGTCTTCAATATTTTACTGCAGGTTTTGGACGATGGCCGTTTAACCGATTCGCAAGGTCGCACCGTGGATTGTCGAAATGCGATTTTCATTATGACTTCCAATATTGGCAGTCGGCACATTGCGAGTGCGGCGGGCATGGAAGGCCTTTCGGAAAGCGTGCGTGAGTCGGTCATGGCCGACCTCCGTCAGCACTTCCGTCCAGAGTTCCTGAATCGCGTTGATGAAGTCGTGCTGTTCCGTCCGCTCGGTATCGAAGAAGTCGCATCGATTGCCGCCATTTTGATTGAAGGCCTCAACGCACGTCTCGCCCCGAAGCGCATTCGTCTGGAATTGCATGCGAAGGTGCTTCAATGGCTCGCGGATCGTGGCTTGGACCCAGTTTATGGGGCACGTCCGCTGCGTCGCTTCATTCAGCGGGAAATCGAAACCCCGTTGGCCAAGGAATTGCTGGCTGGCAAGATTGTCGACGGCTCGCTCGTGCGTGTCACTTTAGCGGGCGATAAGGTCGCCTTCGAAGCCAAGGCCGGTGGGTTTTCGGGTTGAAGATTGAAGCGTCCCGTTGAATGTTCCTGTCATGACAGCAACGCGCATACGTTGTGGGGTGGCAGGCACGGGTTCGCTCGGCCAGCATCACGCTCGCATTTATTCGACACTCGAGGGGGCGGAGTTGGCGGGCATCTATGAGCCCGACGATAAACGCGCCGCCGAAATTTGCGCCCGTCACTCCTGTCAGCGCTTTGCGACTATTGAAGACATGGCCAAGGGTTGCGATGCGGTGAGCATTGTGGTGCCCACGAATCACCACGCAGATTTAGCCGTTAAACTTTTAGAAAAGGGCTGCCACCTCTTGGTGGAGAAGCCGTTGTGTGTCACCTTGGATGAAGCCGAAAAGATTTTGGCAGCGGCGCGTAAGGCCGACCGCATTGTGCAGGTCGGGCACATTGAGCATTACAATCCCGTGATGTCGTACCTGGAGAAGGCCGTGACGGACGCCCGCTATATTACCGCGGAGCGTTTAGCACCGTTCACGCCGCGTGGCACCGAAGTCGGAGTCGTGCTCGACTTGATGATTCACGACATCGGCATCGTTTTACAAATTGCGAATTCGCCCGTGGAGCGGATTGATGCGGTCGGTGTTTCGGTGGTGACGAAGACCGAGGATATCGCAAATGCACGTATCGCCTTTAAGAATGGCTGTGTCGCGAATCTCAGCGCCAGTCGGGTTTCATTGAAGAAGAATCGCGAGATTCGCGTCTTCCAGACCGGCGGTTACCTCTCGATTGATTTTATGGGTCAGAAAGGTCACACTGTGAAAGTGGATCCGACAGTTGAAGGCGGTTTCGCGAAGGAAGAAATTCCGATTGAGAAAGCCGAGCCACTTGCTGTGGAGCTTGCCTCGTTTGTGAGCTGTGTGCGTGATCGCAAAAGCCCGAAGGTCAGCGGCGAACTCGGTCGCACCGCTTTGGAAGTCGCTTTAAAGATTACGGAACAGATTCGCGCCGGCATGGCCCGTAAATGAGCGCGTTTCCGTCCATTCCGAAAAGTTTTGAACGACCACGGGCGGGGTCGGTGGATATTTTATTTTTAGCCGGTGAGCATTCTGGCGATCAGCACGCTGCGAAGGCTATCAAAGAATTATTGGCAAAAAATCCTTCGCTGAAAATTGCCGCCTTTGGTGGGTCGCACATGCAGGCCGCGGGGGCGCAGTTGCTGTTCGATATGACTGGCTTTTCAGCGGTCGGCATTGTGGAAGTCTTGGCTGCTTATCCATTTTATCGAAAGCTATTTGCACGGATGGTTGATTGGGCGAAGGCGCATCAGCCTAAGCTCGTCGTCTTGGTTGATTACCCGGGATTGAATTTACGTTTCGCGAATGAATTACGCAAAGCCGGCATTTCGGTGGCGGGTGGCGGAAGCACGCCAGTGATTCAATATGTCAGTCCACAGTTATGGGCGTGGAAGCCTAAGCGTCGTTTCACGATGGCACGCGATTTGGATTCGGTCGGAACCATTTTCCCTTTCGAGCCTGCGGTCTATAAAGACACGAAGTTGGACGCGCGATTTGTCGGACACCCTTTTGCAGAGAAAGACTATGTTTCGGGCTTAAGTTATGATCCCGAAGGTCCCGTTTTGCTTTTGCCAGGCAGTCGGCCTAAGCCCGTGAAGAAAATCTTCCCCACGTTGATTGAAGCCTTTGCGACTTTTAGGCAGACGCACCCAAAGCGTCGTGCGGTCGTCTTGCACACCGGCGGCGAAGTGCATGCCGAGTTGTACCGACTCTGTGCGGAGTATGGTGAGACTGCGAAGGGCATTGATTTACGGCCGGTATCTGAGGGCCCAGTGGCGGCTTCGGCTGCGTTGGTCAGTTCGGGTACGATGTCGCTGACGGTCGCCTTGGCGGGTATTCCTGGAGCCGTGGTTTATCGGGCGAATCCTTTGACCTGGTTTGTGGGGCGACGCTTGATTGCCGGTCGCGTGGATCATCTCGGTATTGCTAACATTTTACTAAAACGTCCTGCCTGGCCGGAATACCTACAGGGTGATTGTGAGCCCGATGGCTTGGCGGATCGACTTTCGCTTTGCGTGGATGACGTTAAGCCGCGTGAGCAGGCGAAGGCGGATGCTGGAGAATTACTTAATCTTTTATCGGCACGCGCGGGCGCGACGCCAGCGGAATGGATGAGCAGCTTTTTAAATAAATGAAGCCCGCCTTGAACATTGTTGTCTTAGGCTGTGGCTACATTGGGGCCGCCTTTGCACGCTTGGCGAAGTCGCAAGGGAATCATGTAACCGGCGTGGTGCGTTCGATTGAATCCCGCGACAAATTGCGGGCGGATGGGATTTCGGCCGAGGCTCTTGATTTATATTCGGGAGATTTGAGTGTATTACCGAAGTCAGTCGATGCCGTCGTATATGCTGCGAGCACGGGTGGGGGAGGGCCGGAGGCTTATGACTTGGCTTATAATGTCGGCGTGAAGCGTGCGATTGCTTGGGCCAAGCAAGTCGGTGCGACCCATTTTATTTTTACCAGTTCGACCGGTGTGTACCGTCAGGATGATGGCGGAGTCGTGACGGAGGAATCCGAAGTTGGTGGTGCGGAAACTGCCGATGCGATTTTACAAGGTGAGCGAGCGGTGATGGCTGCGGGTTTTAAGTCTGCACGTATTTTACGTTTTGGCGGATTGTATGGTCCCGGTCGTCATCACTTGTTGGATCAGATTAAGCGTGGCGAGCGTGTGATTGGCGGACGCGTGGATCACTTTATTAATTACCTGCATCGCGATGATGCGGCGAATTCGGTGTTGGCCGCGATGACGAGTGGGCCGGAAGGTGCGCGGGTTTATAATATTACGGATGGAAAACCTGTGACCAAAAAAGATTTAGCCCTGTGGATTGCGAAACATGTTGGCGGCGGCGAAGTCAGTTTTGATGTCAATGCCCCTGCCGGGCCTCGGATACGTAAAGGTGGGCGTACACAGCCCAGCCGGATTGTCAGTAATCAGCGAGTTTTGACCGAATTGGCCTGGAAACCTAAGTATTCCAGCATTTACGAAGGTTTAAGTCAGCTCGGGTAGGGTGGAAATCTGTCTATAAGTTACGGGGGAGTTACAGTCTGTTAACTCCGTTGTCATGCGTTTGTCACATTCGGGTGCGATACTGCCTCCGCTAAAAGCACACCAAACCTATGAACAACACCCTCAAATCCATGCTCATCGCGGCCGCGGCACTCACTGCTGTTTCCTCGTTTGCGCAAGATAAGTCCACGCTCGACCTCCTCGTGAAGAAGGGCGTGATCACCGCCGAAGAACGCGCTGCTGCTCTGGAAGAATCTTCCAACGCACGTGCCGCTTCCGGTATCAACCGCGTTTTCCCTAAGGAAGATGCAACCAAGCGTCTGACTTTTGGTGGTTACTTCCAGACTCAGTTTGAGAATTTTGGTAGCACCTACACGGCTGCCAATGGAACTGAGACCAAGCTCCCCAGCCAACACGCATTCATCATGCGCCGTCTCTACCTGGATATTACCGCTGATGTAGGCGAAGGTATTTCAGGTAACGTAGTGCTCGATATGTCGGGCAACACTGCTTCCAGTTCCACATCTTCTCTCGATCGTGCAATGTTGAGCCTAGCTGGCGAATATGGTACCATCGACTTTGGTTACAAAAAAGTAGTTTGGGGTTATGAAGAAAGCACCCTCTCGTCCCTCTTCAAGGCCTCGTCCTCGAAGTTGCTGACCGTTGAGCGTGGTATCACCAATCGCTACTGGAATGAGGCAGTTAGCACTTCGTCTGGACGCTTAGGTTTTGGCGCTCACCATACTGGTCTTCACTACACCAGCGTTGTTAATCCTCAGGGCTTCGAATACGGCGCCGCTGTAGTTAATGGTAGCCGCGATTTCAACGCTGCAGGTGGCGGTGTTAATGACTTAGGCCTCTACGCCAATCTCGTATACAACTACAAAGTTTCTGACAGCGAGAAGTATGCTATCGGTGTGAACTACGGTAAGAACCGTTACTACACTACGGTTAACGCCCTGGCGTCTTCTAATACAAATGTTACCATGGAAGGCTATAATCCTTTCATCCAAGCGCAGTACTTCAACTGGACCGTTATGGGCGAGTACTTCAGCACCAAGGTAAATGATACTGCCGCTGGACATACTCCAACGGGCTACAATGCTACGGTTACCTACAAGTTGAATGACAACTGGGAAGCTGTTGCTCGTTATACCGCACTGGATACCGATGGTCGTGGTCAGCAGATCTCGGCTGGTGTACGTGATTACAAGACCGGTTTAGTCACAGGTACAAACGACGCGCAGCTCTTCAACAAGTCGAATGCGTATTACCTCGGTGTGAACTACTACTTCACGATGAATGCACTGGGTAGCGCAGTCTATGGTCCTAACGCCAAGATCCAGTTTGGTTACGAGCGTTCCAAGTTTGAAGATGCATTATCTTCTTCGAGCTTGAATTCCGCAATCACGACTGGTGCGGGTGCACATGCAGACGTCGACGCGATCCGCCTCCAAGCTCAGGTTGCGTTCTAAGGTTTAGGTTTAGTTTCATAAGCACAAACGGGAGCCCGACGAAAGTCGGGCTCTTTTGTTTTATGCGGGTTTCAGGTGTCGGGTGACGGGTGTCGGGAGAATTTCGGGGACCAGGTATCAGGTATCGGGATTTAATTTCCTGAATCCTGGTACCTGAGATCCTGATACCCGACACCTGAAACTCTCCTGAGACCTGGCACCTGAAACCCGAATATTGATACAGCGGACGTCGCGGAGCGGCGTCCCTACCCAATAGTAAGGAACTCGGCGGGGCTGAGGATGTGGACGCCGTACACCTTTGTGCCGAGCAGCCCTTTAAAATCGGCCTTATCTAGGGTGAGTAGGAAATTGGCTTTCTCGGCGAGCGAGGTGATAACGATCGGGCGGTCTTTAGTTTTCGAATAAACTAGAATCTGCGGAGTCGTGAGTCGGACGGCTACAATCCGGAGCCGTGGCTTTATTATTTTATACCAGCGCTTCGCACAAATCGGGTCGAGCTTACTTAGGTTATATTCAACTTCATGTACGCAGTAGTCGGCAGTTATTATGGAGCGCCTGTTGCGCTGTGCTGTCGTCACTAGATGGTATGAGGCTCCACGAGTTGAGCCGGCGGCCGCCAGGAGCACGCTCGAGTCGAGGAACAGCCTCACTTCTTCTTTTTCTTTTTAACGGCTTTGAAGTCGGCTTCGTCGTTCAGGATCCAGCGCTCGATAGAGTCTTTGGGGATGTCGCGAACGGGCATGGCGACGGCTGATTGCATGATGACCACGCCATCTTTCTCTTCCATGACAACCATAGGGGAGGCGAGGCGGTTGAGTTTAAGTTTAAGTCGAAGCTCCGGGGGCAGGGTGAGTGTGCCGCGTTTGCTAACTGGGAGAGTGTAGGTCATGCAGTAATGCTGTAATGCGGTAATGTGGCGGGCAAGAGGAAAGCGGCAGTGAGACTTTGGAAAGGTGCAAAGGTG
>CANBWJ010000064.1 GCA_947373115.1 Opitutia bacterium
GAAGACCGGATGGTGAAGCGTTACATGAATACCGTCAGTGGTCGTCCCGTGGATCGCGATGACAACCGGATGCAAGATGAACGCACGGCTTACGCTGAACTTTTAACCCGCAAGGCCGTCCAGCCTTCCGAAATCGAACAAACCCAAAATCCACGCAGTCGTTCAGCCCGTCTTCGGGCGGTACGCAAAACTGTCGCATGAGCTCACGCCGTTTCCTCACCGGACTTTTTGTCATTCTCACCATCGCCACCTTCGCGTTGGGTTTAATCAACGTTATGAAGCTGCGCTTGCAGGCCGATGATGTGGGTGGTCGCATTGTCCGTATCGAACGTTCGATACGTGATTCCCAAAAAGAACTCGATGCCTTGAAACGTCAGCGCGATTTATCACAGGACACCTTACAACTCATTCAACGCGTGGGGGAAGATTTGAAACCGCCCGCTCCAGAACAGGTAACTTGGTTGCGCTTAGCCCCAGGGCTCACTGCCGCCGTGCCTCGCAAAAATACTTTGAGCCCGCGAATGACAGCGCTCGATATCGCATTCCGTCCCTTGGCGGAACAGGAGGGTAGCCGGACGCGATGACCCTGCCTCAAGCCAGGCAAAAGCGTTTCCTTTTGCTTGCCTGGCTCGTGTCCCTTTGCTTCGTCGCGGTGATCGCACGCTTGGTGTGGCTGCATTGGATTGAAGCCCCCGAGCTCTGTGCCGAAGCGTTACAGGCCCGTAATGTCTTTGAAGAGAAAGACTGCCGGCGGGGGGAGATTCGCGATTCGCAGAATAACATTTTAGCGGTTTCGGAAGATGTGTGGGACATCGGCGTGGATCCACAGTCGCTGAAGAAAGAAGAATTCAACCGCATCGGCGAAGTCGCCCTGGCCTTAAACTTACCCGCCCCAGTTGTTAACGAAGCGTTTCGTCGCGCGCCGCGCATGGATGCAGATGGCAACGAACGCCCCGTGCGTTGGGTGGTCTTAGCACATGAATGCAACGAAGCGATGGTGAAGAAAATCAAGGCCCTCAATATTAAGGCCCTACGTGCCGAGTTAAAATACCACCGCAATTATCCGAAGGGTTCGCTGGCGGCACACGTCATTGGTTACATTAATAAAGAAGGCCAGCCCACGGGAGGCATCGAGAAAGCGTTACAACCTTTTCTGCAGGGGCAAAAAGGTTGGATTGAATCGGAGCGTGACGGTCGTCGTCGGGAAATCGCCAGCATTCGTCTGCGCGAGGTGACCCCAGTGGATGGCAACACGGTCGTCTTAACCCTCAATAGTTTCGTCCAGAAATCGTGCGAAGATGCGTTGGCCGCCGCAGTCGCCCGCTACAATCCTATCAGCGGCGTGATCATTGTGAGCGAACCCAAGACGGGTCGTATTCTGGGTTTAGCGAATTGGCCGACGTTTGATTTAAATAACTATTTTGATGCGAAGCTCGCGCCGATGGACAGCCAGCGCAATCGCTCGGTCTCAGATATTTATGAGCCGGGTTCGGTTTTTAAAATTGTTTCCATTTCAGGGGCGCTGGAGGAGCGTCTTATCACGCCCAATTCGGTGTACGACTGCAGTCTCGCCACGGCGCCTTACCACGGCCGGATGATTTCGTTGCCCGGGGATTCGCACCCGATTGGCACGGTGACGGTACGCGACATCGTGCGAGAATCATCGAACCGTGGCACGGTGCAGATTGGCATGTTGTACGCCGAGCGTTTGGGTGAAGACCGTTTTTATAATTTAATTAAATCGTTTGGCTTCGGTAGCAGCACGCAGCTCATCACGGGTGCGGAAGTGCCGGGGCTTTTAATTAAGCCGGAAAACTGGGACGGCATTAGCATTTCCCGGATTCCGATGGGCCACTCGGTGAGTGTCACGGCGATGCAGATGCACTATGCCATGTCGGTCATTGCGGCGGACGGTTTACTGATGCAGCCGCAGTTGGTATTACGCGTGGAAGATTCCAAGACGCGCGAGCCGATCGTGAATTACCTGCCGCATGCCCGGGCTCGGGCCATTAAGAGTAGCACGGCAACGCAAGTGGCTCAATTATTGCGCGCGGTTTGTGGTAAGGGTGGTACGGCCCCGATTGCCGATATTCCCGGCTATGAAGTGGCAGGCAAGACGGGCACGACGCAAAAACTGATTAACGGGAAATATTCGAGCACGCACCACGTGGCCTCGTTTGCCGGCTTCTTCCCCGTGAATGATCCTCGTTTAGCCATTACCGTCATCATTGATGACCCCCAAGGGGAAGGCGTCGCTTACGGCGGCAAAGTTTCCGCTCCGATTTTCCGCGAGGTCGCCGAAAATTGTATTCGTTGGTTAGAAATTCCTCCTGCCACCGCTGCCGGCCGCAGTGTCGTCAGCAACCATCCATGAGCCCTGCCACGCTCACACCCCGCACCGCCGCCATGGAATCACCGACACTCGAAAATTTACTCAAAGGTATTCCGACCTTGGGTCGGGCAGGCGAATGGAATGTGCGCATCACTAATATTGTGACGGACAGCCGTCGGATTTTACCGGGATCACTTTTCTTCGCGTTACCTGGTTTGCGGGTGGATGGACATGAGTTTTTAAATGATGTCATTGCGCGGGGGGCGGCGGCGGTGATTTCGGGTCAGCCCGTTTCAGGTTTACCGGCGGTAGCCGCGGCGCAGGTGGCAGCGCCTCGTCAGGTATTAGCCGAAGTTGCACGCCGATTTTATGGTCATCCCGAGGCGAAGTTGAAGCTCGTGGGCGTTACGGGTACCAATGGTAAGACCACTGTTACCACTTTATTGCGTCACCTCTTACAGTCGCCCGAAGAAGCGTGGGGTTTGATTGGAACGGTGCGCTATTATTTAGGACGTCGCTCGGTGCCCTCTTATAAGACCACGCCCGAATCGGCCGACCTCGCTGGCTTCTTTAAACAAATGGCGGAGGCGGGTTGTGCGGGGGCTTGCCTGGAAGTGAGTTCGCATGCGTTGCACCAGGATCGGGTACATGGTTTTCATTTTGCCGCCGCGGCCTTCACCAATTTAACGCGCGACCACGTTGATTACCACGGTGACCTGGAAAGTTACTTTGCAGCCAAGCAGGGACTCTTTGATGGCCATACGGGTTCGGTGCCTGATGTGTGCGTGATTAATACGGATGACCCCTCTGGTAAAATTTTAGCCGAAGCCTGTCGCCGTCGTGGACGGGTGATCACTTTTGGAGTCAGTGCAGACGCAGACTTGCGCGCCACCGAAATTGCCTACCACCCACGTGGCGCGAAATTCACGGTCCAGTGGCAAGGCGCCGCGGCGAAATTTAATTCTCCGCTGCCAGGTGATTACAACGTCTCCAATGTTTTGTGTGCTTTGGCCTTGGTTGCTTCGTTGGGACGTGACCCCTTAAAACTTTCCTCAGCTTTAGAATCTTTTGACGGTGTGCCAGGGCGCATGGAACGGGTAGAGGTCGGACAAGACTTCCCCGTTTTCGTGGATTACGCACACACTGACGACGCCCTGCGTAATGTTTTGCGCATGTTACGTCCGATCACACCCGGTCGGGTGCTCGTTGTCTTTGGTTGTGGGGGCAATCGGGATCGCGGCAAGCGACCCGCTATGACGCAAGCAGTGGTCGATGGTGCGGACTTAGCGTGGGCGACCGCTGACAATCCACGCAAGGAAGCCATCGAAACTATTTTCGATGATATGCGAAGTGGGGTTTCTAATTTAGCAAAGGTTGAATTTGTGCCTGACCGTCGCGAAGCCATTCGTCGCGCCCTAGCCGCGGCCCAACCGAACGACTGTGTGCTCATTGCGGGCAAGGGTCATGAAACCACGCAAGAGTTCCACGACACGGTGGTGCCGTTTGATGACCGTGCAGTGGTGAGAAATATTTTAGAGCTTCGGAGGGGTTCACTGTCATGAGTGTAACTTTTGCGCCCGAGCTTTTGGCTCAGTGGTCTCTGGGTCGTTGGTCGAAGTCGCCCCTAGCTCCGATTCACGGTTTCGGTACGGACACGCGGACGTTGTCCACCGGCGATGCCTTTATTGCGATTAAGACCGAACGTCGGGATGGCCATGATTACTTAAGTGAAGCCCGCCAGCGCGGTGCGGCCTGTGCCTTGGTTGCCCAGGCGGTCGCCGATGAATTACCTCAATTGATTGTGGATGATACCCAAGCGGGCTTGCGCCGAATTGCAGCTGGGTGGCGTCAGCAATTCGCAGGTACGGTCATTGGCGTTACCGGTAGTGTGGGCAAAACTTCGACCAAGGATTTGTTGGGTGCACTCTTAGGTCCGTCGGCTTTCATCACCGAGGCCAACCTCAACAATTTAATCGGGGTGCCCTTGATGTTGCTGCGTCTGGATAATGCGAAGCATCGCTTCGCGGTGATTGAAGCCGGCATGAGTGTACCGGGAGAATTAAGAATTTCGGCGGAAGTGATGCGTCCTAACTTAGCTATTGTGACGGCGGTCGCTCCCGTGCACTTGGCGGGCGTGGCATCATTGGCGGGTGTGGCCCGAGAGAAATCGGCTCTGGTTGCCGCACTGTCGACGAGTGGAAAAGCCATTATGCCTGCGAGCTTGTTGGCGTGGCCCGACTTCAAGCCCTTTGCTGCGCAAACTTTGGCGGTACAATTTGAGGGTGAAGCCGCTCCCGCCGTTAAGCCGGCACGATTAATTTTGGCGTCTCTGCAATCGAAGGGCACACAACGCAACCTGGTCTTGGATGGCGAAGCGTACGCACTGGCTGCGATTTCCGATGGCTTAGCGCGTAACGCCGCGTTGGCGATTGTGGCCGCACGTGAAGTGGGAGTGAGCGTCGCCGCGATTCGCGCGGCACTGAGCAGTTGGTTGCCGCCTGTCGGTCGAGGCAGCGTCCACGTTGTGGCTAACCAAAAATTCTATATCGACTGTTATAATTCCAGCCCCGCTTCGTTGCTCGACGCCGCCCAGTGCTTTCACCGTCTGAGTGCGGACGAGACCCGACCACGTTTATTTGTGATTGGGGGTATGGCCGAACTCGGCGCTCAAGCAGCAACGTTGCATCGCGAGTGCGGTGCGAATTTACCGGTTCGGGCAGGGGATGTGGTGGTGGGCTGGTCGGGCGATGTCGCGGATCTGCTCGCGGGTATCAAGGTTGCGGACGTTCAAAAAGTTTTGGCCTCCTCGCTGGCGGAAGTGGCGGACCTCATCGGCCGTCACCACGGTTATATTTTCGTTAAGGGAAGTCGAACGTGTGCCTTGGAGCGCACTCTGCCCGCTAACCTTCAATCCCAAATCTCCTTTCACTAAGCTATGCTTTATTACTTACATAATTTAGAATCTGTTTGGGGTCCGTTCCGCCTGTTCGAATACATTTCGGTGCGTGCCTTGTTGGCGGGGTTCACCGCGTTGGTACTCGGTATGCTTTTTTCGCGTCGGATGATTAACGCCCTGGCGGTTTTACGTCAGCCTGAACGTTCGGCGAAACTTATGGGAGAGCTCGCCAAAGAAGGCGGGAAGGTTCCGACCATGGGCGGCTTGTTGATTGGGGCGGCGGTGGTGCCAGCGATCTTACTTTGGGCGCAGCCCAACGTTCTGGTTTTAGCGACCCTGTTTTGTCTGGTCGGTATGGGAGGAGTCGGCCTTTGGGATGATTGGTTGAAGGTGAAGCATAACAGCGCCGACGGTATTTCGGGTCGCACTAAATTAGCGGGTCAGGCCCTGGTGGCACTCGGTGCTTTGTTCATTGTTTTATGTGACGCTAACTATCGCACGAGCCTGTGCGAAATTTGGTTACCGATTTTAAATGGCCCCATTTGGTCGGCCGACTCCTTGGGTTTACCCTTCGTCGTTTGCCTGTGCATTGCTGCACTCTTTATTATTTTGGTCTGCGTGGGTTGTTCGAATGCGGTGAACTTGACGGATGGCTTAGACGGACTCGCGATTGGTTGCGTTTTAATTACGACTTTAATTTTAGGACTCGTGGCTTACTTGGTGGGTAATCACATCTTTGCCAGTTACCTGCGGATTAGTTATGTGCCAGGTGCGGGTGAGTTGGCGATTTTCGCTTCGGCCTTGATTGGCGGCAGTTTGGTTTTCCTTTGGCACAACGCTGCCCCCGCCGAATTGTACATGGGTGATGTCGGGGCACTCGGCCTAGGCGGCGCATTAGGTTGCATGGCGTGTTTAATGCACCAGCCATTCTTATTGGCGATTGTGGGCGGCGTATTTGTGATTGAGGCCTTGTCGGTGATGTTACAGGTCGCCTACTTTAAACGTACGGGTGGTCAGCGTTTATTTTTAATGACGCCGATTCACCATCACTTCCAAAAACTCGGCTGGCCTTCCACGAAGGTTGTCATCCGTTTTTGGATTCTCTCGTTGCTTTGCGGCCTGCTGGGTCTGCTCACCCTCAAGATACGATGAACGAATTTCCTGATCACCTCTGTCGACGTTTAACTCGCCCTGCTGCCGTGCTGGGTGCGGGAGTGAGCGGTCGGGCGGTCGCAGAGGCTTTGAGTTTGGCTGGTTTTGCGTCAGTCATTTATGATGAGAAGGGCGAGAATCGACAGTTCACCGCTGAAGAAGCGAAGCGACATGACCTCGTGATTTACAGTCCGGGGTTCCCGCAGCCACACCCGTGGTTATTGGCGGCACGTCGAGCCGGTTTGCAGTGTTTAAGTGAGCTGGACTTTGGAGCCATCCTTTGGGGCGGTGCCTCGATTGCGATTACCGGTACCAATGGTAAAACCACTTTAACGGAATTCTTATCCTTTGCGCACAAGCGGGCGGGGTTGAATGCCATTGCGTGTGGTAATATCGGCCTGCCCTTAACGGCATTGGCGAACACCTCTTCGAATGCCGCTTTCTTGGCCGTGGTTGAAGTGAGTTCGTTCCAAGGTGAAGATCTCCGATACTTTTCGCCGGAGACGGTGCTTTGGATTAATTTTGATGAGGATCACTTGGACCGTCACGGTGACCTCGAAAGTTATTTCCGGGCGAAATATAAACTCATCGAGCGCATGGTGCCGGGCGGCACTTTAATTGTCGGAGAGTCGGTCGTCGCTGCGGCGAAACAGTTTGGCATTGAATTGCCACCTGAAACCATCGTCGCCAGCCGTGCAGATGTGGAGCATGTTGCCCCTGTTGGATCTATTTTTGAATCGTGGCCACAACGAGAAAACTGGGCGGTCGCGGTGCGTTATTGGCAATCTAAGGGTATTGCCCTGCGTATCTTAGAAGAATCGGCCCGACTCTTCCGTCCGGCACCGCATCGTTTACGTAAGGTCGCGGAGGCGCGTGGCATTGAGTATTGGAACGACTCCAAGGGCACGAATTTCCATGCGGTGCATGCGGCCTTGGCTCAATTTCAGATTCCCGTACGCTGGATTGGTGGCGGCAAATGGAAGGGTGGCGACCTGAAGCGTTTCGTGGAGCAAGTTTCCCCGCGCATTGATGCGGCTTACTTAATTGGCGAAACGGGACCTGAATTATTAAAAACTTTTCAGGCGCTGGGTAAACCGGCCTTTTATTTTGAATCGTTACAAGACGCCGTCGTCGCCGCGGCCCGCGATGCGCATGGACCGATGGCGATTTTGCTCAGTCCTGGATTTTCAAGTTTCGACATGTTTGCGGGTTACGCTGAGCGCGGACTCGTTTTTGAGCGTGCCGCTACCGCACTTTCCAACCGCACCTAATTTTCTCAACCCAAACCCACATACACACATGCGTCCTATCATCACCGTTACCGCCGTCGTGCTTCTGCACCTCTGCGTCATCGCCGTCCTCGTTGGAGTGAACGGCTGCCGAAGCACTTCGGGCTTCGAGCGTGAGCCTGACCTTGCGG
>CANBWJ010000065.1 GCA_947373115.1 Opitutia bacterium
GGCATTTTTTTAGGACTTTAGTCCTGCGGCTAATCCGAGGGCGCGGAGGACGCCTTTAGATTTATTGACCGTTTCTTCGTATTCGAGAGAGGGAACTGAATCAGCTACGACGCCAGCGCCCGCTTGCATGCTGGCGATACCGTTGCGGAGGGAGGCGGTGCGAATCACGATACAGGAATCGTGGGCACCATCGAAACCGAAGTAGCCGACGGCGCCACCGTAAATGCCGCGGCGTTCGCCTTCGAGTTCGGAGATGATTTGCATGGCGCGGATTTTGGGTGCGCCGGAAAGGGTGCCTGCGGGGAAGGTCGCGCGGAATAAGTCGAAGGCGTCGTGCTCAGGGGCGAGGCTACCTTCCACTTGTGAGACGATGTGCATCACGTGCGAGTAACGTTCAACGATGGCGTAATCGGGTACAGTGACCGAGCCTGGAACGCAGACGCGACCGAGGTCATTACGTGCGAGATCGACCAACATTAAGTGTTCGGAGCGCTCTTTGGGGTCTGCCAGTAACTCCGCTTCGAGTTGGCGATCGTGTGCTTCATCGGTGCCACGTGGGCGAGTGCCCGCGATGGGTCGGATTTCGCAGCGACGACCCGTGAGGCGTACATTTACTTCGGGTGAAGCACCAACGACGTCGAAGCCCAGTTTCGTTTCGATAACGAACATGTAGGGCGAAGGATTGACGTGACGGAGTACGCGATAGAGGTCGAGCGGGTCGCCTTTGAAATCCACATCGGTGCGACGGGACAGAACGACTTGTACGCAGTCGCCGGCGCGAATGTATTCTTGGGTTCGCTTGATAGCGGCTTCGAAGGCAGGCTGTGAAACGTTGGATTTGCCTGTGGCTAATGCAGCGGAAGTTGGGAGTTCGGCGGCTTGAGCGGCACGCGGGCCAGTGACGACGGCACGCAAGGCTTCCAATTCTTTTTTCGCAGCGGCGAAAGCTTCGTCCGCTTTATCAGGCGAAGAAATACGGGCGTTGACGATGAGGCGGAGGGTTTGGCGCGCGTTATCGAATGCAACCAGACGATCCACCAACATGAAATGGATGAGTGGCGTGCTGGCAGGGTCTTTGGCGGCCAGTGGTACCGACGGTTCGATGCGGTGAATGTATTCGTAGCCGACCATGCCAACCATGCCGCCGACGAATGGGGGTAGCCCTGGGACTTTGGCGACGCGTAGGCCTGCCACTTGTTTCTTAACGAGCTCTAGTGGGTCTTTCGGAGTGGAAATGGTTTCTTTGCGACCGTCGCGTTGGACGATTTCGGTGCGGTCTTCCCAGCAGGTGATGGTGAGTGCGGGATGAGAGCCACAGAAACTGTAACGGCCGATATGTTCGCCGCCGGTGACGGATTCAAAAAGGAAGCTAGCACCTTGAGCGCGTAGTCGGGCGTAGACCGAAACGGGTGTTTCGAGATCTGCCATCAAATCCAGGCACACGGGGATAACGTCAGCCGTGCGGGCTAACTCTTTAAATGTGGCTTGGTCGGGAACGAGACTCACAGGTTTAATAGTATAGCAAGTATGGGCTTAGTGGAAACCTTTTAACCTTATGATAGGCTAAATTGTTCCAGTTTCCGATGAATTACCCCTTGCGATTGGCTTGCCAGCGACCCCAGAGAGAAAGTGGCAATAAGCGACCATTACCTTCTTGTTTGAGGGCGAGTTCACCGATGTCTATTTTGCCGTCTAATCCTGCCGTACATTCTTCTAATAGGTTGTGGCAGAGGATGGACGAGGCATCGATGGTGTAGACCGTCAGAATCATAAACTGAGCCTGCGGTGAAAGGAGTTCGCGACAGGAGCGGAGCAGGGGGGCGAGGTCGCGTTCGACTTTCCAGAATTCGCCCGTGGGGCCACGACCGAAGGCGGGCGGA
This sequence comes from Opitutia bacterium, assembly GCA_947373115.1. Lineage (GTDB taxonomy): Bacteria > Verrucomicrobiota > Verrucomicrobiia > Opitutales > UBA953 > UBA953. Next base: position 1,881 of record CANBWJ010000065.1, read on the forward strand.
TCCATAAGTACGGCTTCGTATTGATTGCCCCGCTTGATTTCACGTTTCACGAAAGTCGGAGCATCTTCGATAATCCAGCGAATGGGCTCTTGGGCCATGCCTGAAGCCTCTTGATTGCGGCGCCCCCAGGCGACAGCGGGTTTGGAGGCATCAACATGCGTGACGCTCCAGCCGGCTTGAGCCGCGACTAAAGAAGCTGCTCCGGTGTAGCCGAAGAGATTGAGTAGGCGTGGGCGAGTGGCGCTCGTTGATTTTTGTTCAGACAACCATTTCCAGTGTGGCGATTGTTCGGCAAAGACTCCGAACTGCTTAGAATTATCCATGAAGCGCAGTTGGAGTTTTATTTTCCCCAATTTCGTTTCCCAATCGCGTGGGCAGTTGGCATTGAGTTTCCAGTGGCCTTCGCGACCACCTTCTTCGTGTACGGCAACGGCTTTGGCCCATTCACTGCGAGGCAGGGATTGTTTCCACCAAGCCTTGGGTTCGCTACGCACCATGCGCACGCCACCGATTTCTTCGAGCTTCAGGCCATCGCCGGAATCTAAAAGTCGGTGTCCTTCCCAATCGCTGACGAGAACGTTGATATCCACGTGCCCAATGTGAGAGGTCTTAGGTGATTTGTGAAGCCCGCTTTTGCTCGCCTTGGATTTCTCTTCGGTCATCACTTGTTCAGTGTATCGAATGTTAGCCAGTGCACGTTGGGAGACAAAGGCCACGGGTTTAGTGGCCTTAACCCACGATTGGCGTCAGGATGCATTACCGACTTTAGCTTTAAATGAGCCGGCGAAGTTAACGAACTTAGAGCGTGCCGATGCGCGGACGTGGGCCACGCGATCGGGTTGTTGGATTGAAAACGGTTTTGTGCATTTCTTTTTGTGGAAGCCGCTTTGTCCCGAGGCGACGGATGAGAGCCTGGTTGTTATGGGTCCGTTTAATCAATGGGGCACAGCGGGAAATTTACCCAAGTGGACCTTACATGCGGTTTGCTTATTAGGTGCTGAAGGCTTTGAGGCGATTATTCCACTCGATGAAGTCATGCAAGGTACGACGCAGGTGCCATTTAAGTTCTGTCGCACCGATGGACGGTGGTTGGAGCCCCCGCACGATGCTGATAATATTTTGCGCGATGATTTTGGTAACCGAAATCTCTGCGTGAGCTTGGAGCGTACGAATCAGCACGTCTTCCGTTTTACTGCGATGGATGCGGACCCCGTGGGTCATCCCACGCGGGTACTCTATGAGCGCGAGGACTTAGTGGAATTTTGCGAGGTCACGGCATCGGACCCATTGGATGTCTTAGAACCGCCCGGGCCCTTTGGAGCCACGGTTGTGGAGGGGGTGACAACTTTTCGACTTTTTGCACCGCGGGCCATAAAGGTTTCGGTCGGTTATGTAGTGGCGCCGCTAGGCGCGCGAATTTCGCAGCCGCAGTATTTAGAATTAGAACCCGAGGGGCAGGGCGCTTGGGTGGGCACGGTTGAAGCCGACCTCTCTAACTGCCAATACTTTTTGAACGTCGACGGAAAATTTGTCTGCGACCCGTGGGCAAAAAAGATGTCGCACTCTCATCCCGCGCCACCGGTCGCCATTGTTTGCCCGCCCGAAGAACTCTTACCGCTCAATGATGGATTCAAAGCACCCGCGGTCGAGGACCTGGTTATCGTTGAGGCGCACGTACGAGATTTGTTGGGTCTAGCGGGTGCAGGGGCGAAGCCTGGTTTTCGTGGCTTAGCTAAATGGATTCGTGAAGACGGTGGCTACTTGCGCTCCATGGGGGTGAACGCCATCGAACTTTTACCGTGCACGGATTATGAGCGAGGCGAGGCTGAAGAATACCACTGGGGTTACATGCCGATTACCGCTTTTGCGCCCGCCACGGCTTATGCGGAAGATGATAATGGTTTAAGTGCGGTTGAGGATTTTCGCGATTTGGTGAAGGCCTGTCACGAAGCAGGCTTGGCGGTGATTATGGATTTGGTGCTCAACCATTTTGGCGGGCCCAATAGTTTGGAGGCGATTGATGCGAGTTATTATTACCGTACCGATGCGCAGGGCATGCTGACCAATTGGAGTGGCTGCGGGAATGACGTACGAGCGGAGGCGCCGATGTTCCGCCGCTTGGTTTTGGCTTCACTTGCACATTGGACGAGCGTCTTAGGCGTCGATGGCGTGCGCTTGGATCTCGCCGAGTTACTCGGTACGCCTCTGTTGCATGAAATCGAACAAGAGTTTCGCTGGAATGCACCCCACAAAATTTTAATTGCCGAGCCTTGGAGCTTCCGCGGTCACATTGCTCGTGATTTAGATTTCACGACGTGGACTAGTTGGGATGACGCCTTTCGAGAATTTTTGCCGGCGTACGTACGGGGTAACGCCCGAGCCTCAGATTTACTGCACCAAATGGCTGCTTGTGCGTTTCGACCGTCTGCGCGTTTGCGCTACGCTCAGTCTCACGATGACATGGCGTGGTTGGATCGCATCACGGAGTGTGCGAAGTGCGACGGCCTGGATCCGCGAGCGACCGACATCTTACGCACGCGCATGATGCACGTGATTTTACTTTGCTCGGCGGGCATTCCGATGCTCTCGGCGGGCCAAGATTTTTTGATGACTAAGCGCGGTGTTGCCAATACTTGGCGCCGGGCGGATTTAAATTTATTGGATCCCATTCGCTTGGAGCGGTTTCGTGCCGAGCACGATTTTGTGGCGGATCTGATTCGCTTTCGACTTTCTCCGGCCGGTGCAGTGATGCGACCTAAGCAGACGGTCTCGGCGGGTTGGATGAAGGTGACGCAAGAAGAGGGAGGAGAAGCCTTTGTGGCGGTGTTGAATGCGGATGGCGCACTGGGGTCGTCTAGGGTCATGGTGGCCTGCAATCCCAGCAGCCGAGCAGTTGAATTGAAGGTTCCAGTTGGGGCAGCCTGGGCTCCGGTGGTCGTTTCGCCATTCCCTAGTTGCCAACTTGCCCCGGGGCCGGTGCCAAAAATCGACCAAGGTGTGCTCAGATTAGAACCTTTGGGCTGCGGCGTTTGGGTTGTTAAGGGGTAAATTGTATTCTCGCTTGCCATAAGGGGTAGCTAGACCCTTTTTCATCCCTTTCCGTCCGTACTTAATCCTCTTTTCCAGAACACACATACAATGGCCACTAAAGTAGCAATTAACGGATTCGGCCGCATCGGCCGTCTCGTCTTCCGCGCCCTCGTCGAACAGGGCCACCTCGGCACGACCTTTGACGTCGTTGCAGTGGGTGACATTGTCCCTGCGGACAATCTCGCTTACCTCTTGAAGTACGACTCCACGCAGGGTCGCTTCAACGGTACGGTGACCTCGGAGAAATCCTCCCCTGATAAACTCGAGGACGATGTTCTCGTGGTTAACGGCAAAAAGATTTTAGTCGTTTCGGCTAAGTCGCCTGCCGAATTACCTTGGAAGGCCCTCGGCGTTCAAGTCGTCATCGAGTCCACTGGTCTTTTCACGGAAGCCGCTAAGGCCAAGGGTCACCTTGATGCCGGTGCGAAGAAAGTTATCATTTCCGCTCCTGCGAAGGACGAAGACATCACCGTTGTTCTCGGTGTGAATGACGACAAATACGAAGCGACAAAGCACAACATCATCTCGAACGCTTCTTGCACCACCAACTGTTTAGCCCCTCTGGTACACGTTTTACTTAAGGAAGGCTTCGGCGTTGCTGAAGGCCTCATGACTACGGTGCACGCTTACACGGCGACCCAAAAGACGGTCGACGGTCCTTCGAAGAAGGATTGGAAGGGTGGTCGTACGGCTGCTCAAAACATTATTCCTTCGTCCACGGGTGCCGCTCGCGCCGTCGCGTTGGTCTTGCCTGAAGTTAAAGGTAAGCTCACCGGCATGGCCCTCCGCGTTCCGGTTCCAACCGTCTCAGTTGTCGACCTCACCGTGAAGACCGTGAAAGACACGAGCTTGGTAGAAATCAAAGCCGCTCTGAAGAAGGCTTCGGAAACCTACCTCAAAGGAATTCTCGCTTACACCGAAGACGAAGTGGTTTCATCCGACTTCATTCACGACAAGCACTCGTCGATCTTCGACGCAGGTTCGTCGATTGAGTTGAACAAGAACTTCTTCAAACTCATCAGCTGGTACGATAACGAATGGGGTTACTCCAATCGCGTCGTTGAGCTCTTGGGCAAGGTGACCGCTAAGCTCTAATTTCGAGCTTATTCTTAAAAACAGGCGATCCGAGAGGGTCGCCTGTTTTGTTTATATCGATGAAAGAGGGTGGCCTGGGCCCGAATTGGCATTCCTTTTGCTTTATCCTTCCCAACCGCGACAGAACCCATTTCTCTGCACCTTTACGACCATGCCTGCTCCCTCCCTCCGCTCCCTCGGTTCCCTTACTGGTCAACGCGCCCTGGTGCGTGTCGACTTTAACGTCCCTCAGGATAAGAAAACTGGGGCCATCACCAATACCCAGCGTATTGCCGCGGCGTTGCCAACGATCCGCTTCCTGCTCGAGGGCGGTGCCTCGGTAGTGCTGATGTCTCACTTAGGTCGCCCGGACGGTAAAGTGGTCGATAAATTCTCGCTCCGTCCCGTGGCCGCTGAGTTGGAAAAGCTCTTAGGTCGCCCCGTAAAGTTCGTCGCCAACTGCGTTGGTGCTGAAGCCGAAGCTGCGGCGAAGTCGCTCAAGGCGGGCGAAGTGCTCTTGCTCGAAAATCTCCGCTTCCACATCGAAGAAGAAGGTAAAGTGAAGCTCGAAGATGGCACCAGCATGAAGGCCGATCCCACCAAGGTCGCTGAATTCCGTGCCTCGCTCTCACGCTTGGGCGATGTCTATGTGAACGACGCTTTCGGTACTGCTCACCGTGCGCACTCTTCGATGGTGGGTGTGAATTTACCCCGTAAAGCCGCGGGTTTCCTGCTCGAAGCCGAACTCAAGGCCTTTGATATTGTTTTGAACAATCCGAAGCGTCCATTGCTGGCAATTTTAGGCGGTGCGAAGATTGCGGATAAGATTCCTCTGATTCGTAACCTCATCGAAAAAGCTGATGAAATTATCATTGGTGGCGGTATGTCGTTCACGTTCCGCAAGGTTTGCGACGGCATGGAAATCGGCAATTCACTCTTCGATGCCGAAGGCGCGAAAATTGTCGCTGAACTTTTAGAGAAGGCCAAGGCACGTGGCGTGAAGGTTACTTTGCCGACCGACTTCGTTTGTGGCGACAAGTTCTCACCGGATGCGAATACGCAACTCGCCACCATGGCGGGCGGTATTCCTGCAGGATGGGAAGGCATGGACGGCGGCCCTGAATCCATTAAGCTTTATGAAGCGGCGATTGGCCGCGCGGGTACGATTATTTGGAACGGCCCGTGTGGCGTTTTCGAGTTCGAAAAATTTGCCGTGGGCTCCAAGGCGATGGCCGCAGCGGTGGCTAAAGCGACTGAACGCGGTGCGATCACCATTGTTGGTGGTGGCGATACCGCGACGGCCGCCAAGAAGTTTGGCGTCGATACCAAGGTCACGCATTGCTCCACCGGTGGTGGTGCTTCGCTCGAATACCTGGAAGGCAAGGTCTTGCCGGGCGTCGCAGCGTTGTCGGCCTAAGTATTTTTTAAACTCACTATTTTTAATATATGTCTAAACGTACTCCCCTCATTGCTGGTAATTGGAAAATGAACAAGACCGCCACCGAAGGCGTCGAACTCGTCAAAGCCCTCGCGGCGGCGGTGGGTATTGAGTCCTCGGTTAATGTGGTTTTATGCCCGCCCTTCACGGCTTTGTCTGCGGTGGGTGCTGCTATCGAAGGCAC
>CANBWJ010000066.1 GCA_947373115.1 Opitutia bacterium
TGCTGTTAGTAAAATCGATAAAAAGGCACGGATTTACTAACGGGGGCAGGCACTAACAGCCTGACCCCTTTGTTATACGTTATGATTCGGATATTAGGCGGCGTACATTGGAGCCCGAGCCCATTGCTAACTTACTGGCCACCCAGGCAGAAGGAGCTCCTGCTTCTTTAATCAGCCTATTTGCGAGTTTGATTTTCCATGCTGCGCTCTTTGCTTCGCAGCTCACATCAGCGCTAGATTTTCCTATCTCAAAAAGGATTTCGTCGAGTTTTTTGTTCCATCGTTGAAGCATCTCTTCTTTAAAAACTTCTGCACTTTTCCCCGTCAATTGGGCAATGGGGCGAACATCTGATAACGCTCCCCTGCGACGTTGTTTAACGAGCCCGAAAAGTTCTGCATCCGTTAAAATGCGATTATCTGAGACCAATAAAAGCCTGAGGCTTTCTTCGTATAAATTCCACCCCACTCGATCATCTTTAATCCCATGAAAGGACTCCAAGGCTAAGCCGATTGTTAATGGCTCACGAGATTCTGCGACCCAGAGCTTTCGATAACTGGTCCAAGGGTAAGACTTTAGCTGCTCTAGCGTAACAATCCCGGCTCGCACCGGATTAAGATGAACGTAGTCCACTTTTGCTGCCGCTTTGAGTCCAGGTGGATAATGGTGCGAGCGATAACGCGATTGAAATACATGTCCAGGCGAGTCGCGATAAATTTTGTGTTTATTCGCGAAACTCGACTGCAGTCGATGCATCCCTTCCGATAAGTTTCCGTGCGGGGTTGTCACAACAAAGTGAAAGTGGTTCGACATAATCGCGAAAGCATGGAGCTGCCAGCTAAAGGTTTTGGCGACCTCAACAGTAATATCTAAAAAAATCTGCTTGGCGTTGTCTGTCCCGAGAATTGGCAGCCCTAGTTCAGCTCGGTTATAGACATGGTAAGCCCCGTTGCTGGAATGGTATCGACGTTTTCGTGCCATTGAAAAACTATTGGTGGACGTACATTTCTATCGAATACGTTAAGCCCCTAGTGATTAGGCCCCACCGCAAGGGGTCAGGCTGTTAGTTGAATGTGCTGTTAGTAAAATCGGTAAAAAGGCACGGATTTACTAATAGGGGTAGGCACTAACAGCCTGACCCCTTGGCTTTGGTATGGGGTGATTGCTCTTTTGGGCAAAGTAGGGCTCAATAATGATATGAAGCGTTTGCTTGGGATATTTTTAGCGCTGGCTTACTGCCTCGCCGCACAGGCGGAGGTTAAGCTTTTTGAAAATAATCGCTGGCAGGGCCCCATTGTTATTCCGCAAAACGCCGAAGTCGACGAATGGTACGCTGGACAGACCCTCGCAACTTGGTGTGAGATTGTGACCGGACAGCGACCCGAAGTCATCGAGGAGTCGCCCAATAAAAAAACTCCCGAAGTGGGAGTTTTCGTTGGCCGCACGCAGGCAACGCTATCGGCTAAAGTCACCCCTCCTGCAGGCGAGGGAGACACCGCCGTTCGCACCACCATTGCAGGCAGGGTTTTCCTACTGGGTAATAATCCGACTGCCACGCGTATTGCCGTGGGTCGCTTTTGCGAACAGCACCTAGGCATCACTTTCGCCTTTCCTGATATCAAAGGTGCCGACTGGGCCACGCTCAAAGAGGTACCCTTGCCGCCGCCTGATATTTTTAGGCCAAAATTCGCCTGGCGCAACATGGGGGACTTTCGCAGCGGCATCTCCCAAGAATGGTGTCAGCTCGTCGGTTACGGACAGTCGCCCAAATTCGCTCATACATTTTACGAAATACTTTCCAAAGAAGACTGGCAGGCCGATTCATCCTTACTCGCCAACCTCGGCAACGGCCCAGTGCTTCCATCGAAGCAGGATCGCGACCCTAACCCTAATCTCGCTCACCCCAACGCCGCCAAAATTGGGGCAGCATATGCGTTACACTTTCTACAAAAGTACCCAGCCGAGTTCTCGGCGCCACTGGGAGTAAATGATACCACCGACTTCGATCGCTCCTCGGTCAGCGAAGGCTGGTACCGCGAACGCCCCGTGCGCACGGACTACTTAATAAAATTTCTGAATCGAGTGGCCCAAGAAAAATGGCGACCCGCTGACGGCGCCCCACACGCGATCGGGACTCTGGCGTATTTGCATACTCAACGCGCACCGACTATCGTCGCCCACCCTGACATTTTTCCTTTCGTTTGCGCCGACCGCATCGCCTATGCTAATCGTGAATTCGCAATGGCGGATACCGACAACCTCATCGCCTGGAAAAAGTCCGGCGTCCAGCGCCTCGGTGTCTACGATTATTGGCACGGCAATAGTCAATGTGTTCCACGTATCAACTTCACTGCCCAGTCGCTTGCCATTAAAACCGCGAGTGACATTGGAGTGTCAGCCTGGACAGCGGAGGTCGGCCCGCTCTGGGCTTTTGATGCACCCAAGGTATGGCTCGGTGCTAAGTTGTTAATCGACCCAAGTGCCGACCCCGAAGGCCTGCTAACGAAGTGGTTCGTGGCCGCCTACGGTCCAGGGGCCGAATCGATGCGCAGCGCGTACCGCGTGATTGAAGGTGCATGGACCCGCGACGCCATCACGGGTGGGCCCAATCAGTGGATTCGTCATTTTCTCGATGAGAATGGAACTTGGGTTTTAAATGATAACGAAGTCGTGCTTATTTCAGAATCCGTTGCAAAAGCAGGGGGCGCCTTGGCTGAATCTACCTCCTCCACTCGCATCACAAACCAACGCTGGCGGCTCGATCAATTTCGCCAAACTTGGGGATTAGTCTTAGCCTTCCGGGAAGTTGTTCGTGCGCGACAATGCACACCGCAAACACCCGAAGACGCACTCTTAGCGCTACAAAATTTAACGAAACTCGAACGGAAGTACAAAGCCGCCCAAGAAACCTATAATTCCGCCTGGGGGCTCGTCAGTCAGCCCGTGGCCTGGCTTGAGTTTATACCGAGCGACCCTCGAGCAACGTGGCTAGATTTAATTTCTCAAAATCAAAACCTTAGGGCGGCAACCGTAACCGTCGTCAAAAACGACTCCGCTGGGTTAAGCCAGCTGATTGACTACTGGAACCATCACAATCAGGAGGTAAAAGTAATAAGCGCGCCAGAAAGTTTCGAGGCCTTTAACCGCGACTGGCAAGTGGCGCTCGCGGGCAATCAATTCAGTGAGATTGACTACCATGAAGGTATTTTAAGCGTTCGCCGTGATGCGGGAACGCTGCGGTATAAAACCTCCATCCAGCCCGGGGAGATTGTAAAACTGAGCGTACAGCTAGGCGAATCCTCCGACGCCGTCCAACTCAGCTTAAATTTTCTGGGTGGGGCAAAAAACCTGCGACGCTCGGTACAATACAGCAAACAATCAAACTCGGTCATCATGATGGTGCCTAAAGATGCAACCGAAGTTGAGTTTGAAATCGTGTTTAAGGATAATATTAACCTTACTTCCCTCAAAGCCAGCCGACTTAATCCACGCGACCTTCCATGATTAAAAGAATTTTTGATATCTGCTTCTCCTTGGGATGGTTAATCTTTTTTGCCCCACTTTTGCTCGTGGTGGCAATTCTAGTGAGACTTAAACTCGGGTCCCCAATCTTCTTTATCCAAGATCGCCCAGGCCAAGACGGTAAGCCCTTCCGCATGGTTAAATTTCGCACCATGACAGACGCGCGCGACGCCAAGGGCGAATTATTATCCGACGAGGTTCGGCTCACACGCTTTGGTAAGCTGCTACGCTCTACCACGCTCGATGAGTTTCCCGAAATGTGGAATGTGCTACTTGGCGACATGAGCGTCGTTGGCCCACGGCCACTGCTCATGCGCTACTTGCCTCGTTATAATACATTCCAAGCACGACGCATGGAGGTTAAGCCAGGAGTTACGGGCTGGGCACAAGTGAATGGACGTAACGCCCTAAGTTGGGATGAGAAATTTGCCTTGGATGTTTGGTACGTTGAAAACCAAAGTCTCTGGCTCGATTTAAAAATTGTGGTGCAGACTTTCTTTGTGGTTTTCCGTCGTCGTGGAATTAATTCAGCGAAGGCTGCGACGATGGAAGAGTTTATGGGAAGTTAGGGGGCAGGTTGGCAAGGGACACGGTGACAAGGGGAAGTTACATCGGGTGTCGGGTGACAGGTCTCGGGTGTCAGGAGAATTTCAGGTATCAGGTATCGGGAAGTAAATTCCCCTTAACCACTTGTCCACTTGTCCACCTGTCCACTTGACCACCCAATACGGGCACAAAAAAACCGCCGGTACGGCGGTTTAATCTTGAGAGAAGAAATATGTTTTTAGCGTGAAAACATTTTCAGCATTCCCTCGATGACTTGAGTGCGCTCGGCGTCAGGCATACCAGAGCCAGACGGCAAACAGAGGCCCGTCTCAAAAAGCTTATCGCAGACTCCCCTGCCAAAGTATTCTGCTTCTGCGAAAATAGGTTGCAGGTGCAAAGGCTTCCAGATGGGACGACTTTCGATGTCCAATTTTTCGAGCCCCAGTCTCAGATCCTCGCGCGTGAGTTTTGCCTGTTTAGGGTCAACCAGTAGACAGGTTAGCCAGCGCGTCGACTTGCCCCAAGGTGCTTCAGGCTGCATCGTGATTCCGGGGATGTTTTTGAAGGCTGCTGCATAAGCGTCAAAGTGTGCACGGCGGCGGGCCACCTTCTGCTTTAATTGACTCAACTGACCACGACCAATGCCGGCACAAACATTACTGAGGCGGTAATTATAACCGATGGTGGAGTGTTGGTAATGTGGAGCGGCATCGCGGGCCTGGGTGGCCAAGAAACGGGCCTGACGTGCCATCTCCGCATCGGCCGTCACAAGCATACCGCCACCCGAGGTAGTAATAATCTTGTTACCATTAAATGAGTGAATGCCGGCAAGGCCAACGGACCCTGGTACCTTATCATGATAGGTCGCGCCCAAGGCCTCAGCCGCATCTTCAATAAGCTTCACGCCGTATTTATCGCAGGTGGCTTTAATCGGATTAATATCTGCTGATTGACCGTAGAGGTGAACAAGTACCAATGCCTTGGGCGCTTTGCCCGCTTTAGCTTTACGTTCAATCACCTCAGCGACAATAGCTGGATCCATATTCCAGCTCTGTGCTTCAGAATCGATAAAGACCGGTTTCGCTCCAAGGTAAGTAATCGGGGCCGCGGAGGCTACAAAGGTGAGAGACGAGCAAAGCACTTCATCGCCTGGTCCAACGCCAGCGAGTCGAAGGGCCAAGTGCAAGGCAGCGGTGCCCGATGAAAGGGCAACGGCGTGTGGCGAGCCCACCGCAGTCGCAAATTCTTTTTCAAATGCTTCGATGTGCGGCCCCACGGGCGCAATCCAGTTGGTCGAGAAAGCCTCGAGAACGTGGTTCAACTCGGCTTGGCCGATATCAGGTGCAGATAAGTAGATGCGAGGCATGACAAGTTATGTAAGATTCAGTGCAAAAGTGAAATGGTGCAAAGGTGCAAATTAAGTACAGGCAGAAAATATGGGGGTGAACGAAGGTTTATAAATCAGCAAAATTTCGGCGCATATCTAGTCTTAGGTAACTTTTGCACAGCGACTTCGTCGCTATTTGCACCTTTCCACATTTGCACTTTGCATAATCACTTCCATTCGTCGCCTTGGAAAATTCCGAGTTTTTCGAAGGCAGCGAAAAGGGGCTCGTTGGCGGGGTCTTTTAATAAATCCTTAATTGGATAAAAAGAAGAGACGCGAATAAACATCTGCTCGCTTTTTTGGTTCAGGCCATATTTCTGGAAATCTTTTAAAACTAAAGGCATGCGCTCGATGCGACCAACGAGACCATCGCGCCAACCAATTTTCTGTTCCTGATAGCGATTCGGCTCAGCATTCACAAGGTGCCAAAAAATTACGTTCTGCTTGCCGCCGCGGGGCATGACGTACTGCCCATATTCAAAAGGCTTCAAGGCTCTTCCTCCCACGGCTGATTCAACGCCGTAAGCACGCTCTGTTCGCGTACAACCCGAATTCACCCAACAGGAATCGGGATTATGCGTCCCCGCGTCTGCCACTGAAACCTGTCCGGGCTCCCAGTAGGCAATGAAAACAAGGATCTGCTGATTTCCTTTGGTGTACAACACCTGGATGGCTTGATTAAAATTTAGAATACCGCGTACGTTTGCCAGCTCTGCGGAAGATTTGGTGAGCGGAATTTCGCTCCTCACCCAACCCGCAATACTGGGCGGCAAAGCATCATCCAACTTGCTAGTGAAGCGGCGTGGCGTGGTAGAGAAAAACTCAACCGTAATGACTAAAGCGACAAGGCCCGTGAACAAAACGGCACCAAGAATAATGAGGAGTTTGCGCATAAATATTATAAAATTCGAGCGGGGTTTCCTACCGCCGTGACATGAGGAGGAACGTTGGTCATTACCGTCGATCCTGCTCCGATGATGGCACCATCACCAATTTTTTTGCCCGGGATAATGCTGACTCGACTGCCAAGAAAAACTTCTGCACCCAACTCAACGCCGCCAGTTAAATCGCACTGCGCACTGATGGTCGACCATGGTCCTACTTTGGCGTCATGCCCAATCGTGGAGCGTAAATTAACCATGGTGAAATCGCCTAACGCGATATCACAGGACAGCACGCACTCGGGACAAATCACCACTCCTCGTCCCAGTTTCACGCGATCGCCAATAGTGGCGCGAGGGTGTACAAAACTTATAAATGCGGCACCTTGCGCGAGCAAGGGCTCAACCACCTTCTTTTTGATGGCCGGCGAACCGATGCCACAAAGGTAAATATTTTGATCGGAAACTCTGTGGGGTACCAGGGGTGACACTTCGGCAAAATTACCAAACGGTTTTAGGGCATCGACATTATCGTCCAAGAACCCTTGCCGCTCCCAGTCTCTAGCATGAGACGGCAGATCATTAATCCAGGCAGCTAATTCGCGGCCGAAGCCTCCAGCACCAACGATATAAAGTTTTTTCATTAGGCGACAGGGATGAGTTTAATTAGATCGCGGGGCGTAGAACAAGCCCTCACCTGCGCTCCGGTTATCATAATATGATAAACATGTTCGAAATGAGTAATCACCAAGAGGACGGCCAATGAATCCCACTGGGCCAAAGAAGTCAGCGGCGTATCGAGAGTGGCGCCAGCCAAGACATCGACATCCGCTTGTAGTGCATTTAAACGCTGAGTTATTAAATCAGTCATGCGGAATGAGGGTATGGACGGACAGGTGCCACCGTCAACGGCCCTACTTCGCCCGCAAAGGCAGCCCACGAGAGACCTACACCAAAACCGCAGCCTACCAGTTTAAGCGATTTCTCGGTGAGTACTTCGCCTAAGGCATCGATTATAGCACACGGAATGGAGGCTGAACTTTGGTTGCCGAATTTCTCCACAATGCCCGAAGGGGCTTGTGCCCTAGTAAAACCTACTTTTTGCGC
>CANBWJ010000067.1 GCA_947373115.1 Opitutia bacterium
TGGCAGGAATGCTGATCATCCAAGCCATGACGGCAGGTTTAATTGGCTTTGGTCTGGGTGCGGGTATGGCCCAAGCCATCGGCCGAATCATGATCGAAAAAGGGATGCCACCATTTGTCATGTTCCCGCAAATTCTTTTGGCGACGTTGATGCTCACGATGGGCATCAGTATTGTTTCTGCCATCATCGGAATCATTAAAGTGTCGCGAGTAGACGCCGCGACCGTCTTCCGCGGATGAGCACCACCCACGACATCGCGGTCACCACCCACGGGGTGGACATTTCTTTTGGTGCGGGAGAAACGAAGGTGATTGCCTTGCAGCAAACGGAATTCACTGCGCGCCGAGGCGAGCTGATAATGTTGGTGGGCCCGTCGGGTTGCGGTAAAACCACTTTGCTGTCCGTGATTGCGGGCACGCTCACGCCCGACGCAGGGACGGTCGAGGTCTTTGGTCAACGCTTAGATAAGATGAACCAAGAGCAGCTCACGGCCTTCCGCCGGAAGCACCTCGGTTTTGTTTTTCAATCGTTCAATTTAATTCCAACCCTATCCGTGGTCGAAAACGTCATGGTGCCTTTGTTGATTCAAGGCATCGGACACGCCGAAGCCCGCCGTCGCTCAATTATCCTTTTGGAAAAAGTTGGCTTAAAGGGCAGGGAAGACGGCAAGCCCAATGCGCTTTCAGGCGGTCAACAGCAACGGGTTGCGATTGCGCGCGCGCTGGTGCATGAGCCGCCACTGTTGATTTGCGATGAACCCACCTCGGCGCTCGATAAAGACACGGGGGCGCAAATCATGGAAATGGTCAGAGAGCTTTCGCGTTCGCCCGATCGCTGCGTCGTGGTCGTAACGCACGACTTCCGAATTTTCCGTTTTGCGGATCGCATCGCCGAGATGGAAGATGGCCGCATCTCCCGGGTGGTGGATGACCCCTCCACACTTGAAAACCAACATCACGGATAAACTTTATGTTCAAAAAACGTTATATTCTCATCGCGCTTGCATTGGCTGGTTCCATCGCCGCCTGGCAACTCACCCGCGGGACCTCTTCCGAAAAGCCCATCACGCCCCCGCCGTATGAGCCCGCCATTCGCGACAAGGATGGATTAATTTCTGCCGCTGGCTTGGTCGAGGCGGCGTCCGAAAACACTTTAGTGGGGGTGCCGAATTCAGGGACTGTTCTCGCGGTGCATGCAAAGGTTTGGGATAAAGTAAAAGCCGGCGACCCATTGATAACTTTAGATGACCGCGAGCTTAAAGCTCAACTCGCAGTGCAACTCGCCGCCGTGCGTACAGCCGAATCCGAAGCGGAAAGGGCAGATGATCAAGCGAAACGCTGGACGGGAATCAAGGACAGCGGCGCGGTGAGTGCTTCGGATTTAATTGTTTATCAAATGGCCGCCAAGGCCGCGCAGTCTAAGTTGGCTCTGGCGAAAGCTCAAGCCGAGCAACTGAATGTTATGATTGATCGGACGGTGATTCGCTCACCGATCGACGCCACCGTATTGCAGGTCAACGTTCGCATTGGCGAATATGTGGCCGCCGGCATGAAAGCGCCCGTCATTTTAGGCGACATTACCCGCTTGCAGATTCGCTGCGATGTCGATGAACAGTTGGCGCCGCGCATGCGCGATGGCCTGCCAGCCAAGGGTTACCTTAAGGGTGAAAGCTCGCGCGTGGGTGCAGAAGGGCGCGCGATTCCTTTGAAGTTTGTGCGGATTGAACCCTTCGTCATTCCTAAGGTCTCACTCACCGGTGCGAGTGTTGAGCGCGTCGACACGCGCGTACTCCAAGTCATTTACCAGTTCGACCGCCCGGCCGACCGCACAATCTTTGTCGGTCAGCAGATGGATGTTTATATCGATACCTCTAAAAATTCGGCACCGAATGAAGCGGTTAAATAAAAAATTCTTTATCGCGGCCCTGTTCTTAGTGGGCTGTGCCCATGAAGCGGCTGTGCGTCCCGACGGACAGGTTCCCGTTAGCGAATTTTCGTTGGCAAACCCTGCAACAAAAGTTGCGGGCGAACAATGGTGGAAAGCATTTAAGGACCCCGCCCTCGACGCCTTGATTGAGCGAGCGCTGAAGGCGAATCCTGACCTTGCGATTGCCCAGGCGCATTGGCGCGAAGCTCGAGCGGCCGTACAGGCGGTGAATGCCGCGCTCTTACCCAGCGTGAACGCCCAGGCGTCTTTCCAGTCGAATCGTACGTCCGCTGAATCGGGCAGAAATTTTCCAGGCATGCCACGTCGCTTTGATACGTTGACGGTCGGCGGTCAGTTAAAGTGGGAATTAGATTTATGGAATCGTAACGCCCTGAACTCCGATGCCGCCCTCGCCGAGGCGGTAGCCGCCGGTTACAGTGTGGAGAATGCCAAAGTTTCGTTAGTTGCCGAAGTCGCTCGACTCTGGTTTGCGGTGCAAGCCGCCCGCGTGGACATCCAGTGCCTCGCTAATGAATTTAAGGCACGTTACCGCGAGGCGGAGATCACGGAAAAGGCTGTGATGGCAGGACTGCTTTCAACGGATCCACTTTCGTCTGCTCAGTTAGCGGCTGCACAGGCGAAGCTAGAGGAGTTCAACGCTGATCGCCGCATGGTGGCATACGAATCGGCCCTTCGGGCTTTAATCGGGGCGCCTCAAAGTGAAAAACTTCCTGCTACGGATTTCACGGAACTTAAAATCAAAACGAATCGCCCCTCGTTCAGCGCCGGGATTTCATCCCAACTTTTATTAAGTCGGCCCGACCTCGCCGCTGCCTCCGTGAAGCTCGATGCGGCGATGGCACGCGAGGGCTCGGCCCGCACCGATTTCTATCCATCGATAATGTTGACGGGTGATGTTGGCTGGCAGGCCGACCCCGCTTCCCGCATCGGTCGAGGCGCATCGGGTTTTTGGTCGTTGATGCCCGTCGTAGACCTTCCCATTTTTGATGGGGATCGCCGGGAAGCCCAATTAGAAGTCGCCCGCGCACGAATCGATTTAGCTGGAGCGGAATGGCGTAAGGCCGTCTTCAATGCGTTTCGCGAAGTAGAGGTAACGCTTTGGGATATTAATGAACTGGAAGCCGAAGTTACATTAGCCGAACGAGTTCTCGACGCTGTTACGCGACGCCTAGAAAATGCCCAAACTCGCTTCTCTGCAGGTGTCGCCGACGATCGCGAAGTCGTCATCGCTATTCGCGATCAGTACCTGGCGCGTCGCACCCATGCGGATTTAGAATTTGAACTTTGTCAGGCCACGGTCCGACTCGCGGCTGCAACGGGCGGCGGATGGGGTAGAACGGCAACGCCGTAATTTCAAAGTCCGTCATTTATTTCAAATGGTTGCAACCGGCTGGGGGCGATGAAAAATCTTTTCACCCCCAGTTTATGAAATTACCCAAAGTATTCCTCCTCGTCGCTGCGTTGCTTAGTTTAAACCTCTCGGTGCTTGCCGAAGAAAAAACGGTCGGAGTGCCTAAGGACCCAAACTTCCCTGACTCATCTGTGCCCGGCGAAACTAAGGCGGCACACGACGCCCGGATGGATTGGTGGCGCAAAGCTCGCTTCGGCATGTTTATCCACTGGGGTCTCTATTCGTCACTCGCAGGCTACTACCAAGGCAAACAAGTTAGTGGCTACGGAGAGTGGATTATGTTCTGGGCAAAAATCCCTCTAAAGGATTATCAACCGCTCGCAAAAGATTTTAACCCTGTTGATTTCAGCGCCGAGAAGATTGTGACGATGGCGAAAAACGCGGGCATGAAGTACATCGTCATCACTGCCAAGCACCACGACGGCTTTGCGATGTTTGATTCCAAGGCGAACGATTGGAACATCGTGAAAGGCACACCGTACGGCAAGGATCCCTTGAAGTTGTTGGCGGAAGAATGTCGCAAGCAGGGCATCAAGTTGGGCTTCTATTACTCGCAGGCTCAGGACTGGAACCATGGCGGCGTTTTCTTCAACGACCACGGGAAGATTAAGAATCCCAAGTGGGACAAGGCTCAGGATTATGATACCGCTAAGTACGTTGATCAAACGGTGTTACCACATATTGCGGAACTGCTGACTAATTACGGACTTGATGTTCCTGCAGTGTTTTGGTGGGACACCCCAGGTGATTTAGACAAGGACCTCGCACTAAAAATGGATGCACTGGTCCAGAAGTTGCGCCCCGGATTAATTCAGAATAATCGATTGTACGTGGGTGTGAAGGGCGACACCGAAACGCCCGAGCAATACATTCCAGGCAACGGCTTCCCTGGTCGTGACTGGGAAACTTGCATGACGCTCAATGACACCTGGGGTTTCAAAACCGCCGATGCCAATTGGAAGTCTACCACCACGCTCATTCGCAACCTCGTGGATATCGCGAGCAAGGGAGGAAACTACCTTTTAAATATTGGCCCCGATGGCTACGGCGCAGTTCCTTACGAAACCGAAGTGCGCTTAGCTCAAATCGGAGATTGGATGAAGGTGAATGGCGAAGCCATCTACGAAACGGGCCCAACGCCTTTTGGTGCTGAAGCGGGTGAATTCAGCCCCACCGAACTCGATAAGAAGGGTCGCAAGGTATTTAATTCGGATTGGGCGTGGCGTGCGACGACTAAGCCCGGCCACCTTTATATTACGATTTTCACTTGGCCCCGTGACGGCACGATTTCGATTCCTGCTTACGCACAGAAAATCTCGAAGGTCACGATGTTAGGCAATGCAGGGCTCCCGTTGACAGTGAGGCAGAATGAGAAGGGCATGACAATCTCGGGCCTGCCGAAGGACTCGCCCAATCCTTATGCAACGGTCTTAGACCTAGCCTATTAAACTCTCACGCGACACGCGTTGCCTAGTCAGAAGGACTCAACTTTCTGCGCTGGGCTAATTGTGTCTCGTAGAGGTCAAATGGTTGGGCGGGCATGATGGTGCCGTTGCCTGATGGGCGCTTCCCGCCAAAAGCAAAATTTTGGTAGCCTGGGGGGTTTTCAACGGTCACTGGGCACTCGCAATTCCACACGACACAATTTGCCCCCGTCCACCCGTGACCCGTGCCGAAAGTTTCTCTATTTACGACCCTGACGGCTCCGGTGCCGATGATATTTTGTATCAGTAGTCCAGTCGCACCCCAGCGCATGTGTGGCTCAATGCGGGCATTATCGTTTTCAAGTTTGTAGCCGACAATAGCGTTAGGGCCAAACGTGGCATTGGCACTAACGGTGGCAACGGCGAAGACCACCGTTTTACTCAGCGAGGATCCATCGCGAACCAGGATTTGTGAGCCGGAGATTACAATATCAAATGGCTTAGCACTTCCTGGAATAACCGAATTACGAATGATGCGATTATCTTGGAGTGTGACGCGACGGGTATTGGAACTGCATTCAATCGCCGACATGAAATCGTTTAAAACACAATTACGTACCCAGGCATCTTCAACCGCGAGCAGCTCAATGCAGGACATAGACGGTGCGGTAATTTCGGTCTTGGCGGCGTTAGTTACAAAATTAATTCCTTCCACGCCGATATTATTTAAGCGGTTAGTTTCTAGTATGGGTGTCAGCTGAATTTTATCGAATGAGCGTGCGTCAATCGAATCGCACAGCGGAATGTCTAGCGTCACGGTGTCGTTCGCGATTTTTGCGATCTTCCTTTCAATATCGAGCGTCGACCCATTTTTCACCCAAACGAGTGGATTATTATCACGCACAAGTTTATCCATTCCCAGGCTGGCAATCCATTGAGCGGTGACATCGCGGCTGATAAATACGCGCATGCCGACAGAAAGCCCCTTACTGTCGCTCACGTGAATGGTTCTGGACCCCACGGGTATATATGTATCGGTGACGGGAAAATGCTTTTTTGAGGAAATAATTTTCCCCGAACCTCCTAACTTTAAAACCGTGCGCATTTCACCGCCTCGGCAATTAAGTATGGCACTATCACCCTTTAAGACCACGCCACTCGCTTTTATAATCAAGGTCCCATTAACGGTGAACACCCCTTTGGTTAATTTTACCATGCCGCGAAAACCGTTGTTATTTACGGGGGCGGCACTGGCTTTATCAATCGCCGCCTGGATTTGTGCCGTATCGTCTTTTTTGCCGCCCAAGGGCGCAACGCTGACGAGGCAATTAAGATCGCTGGGCGGATTTTTTAGGCCCGCTGCATAGCCTGCATAAGAGAAGTCGCATATTTTATCGCCCTTTTTATTGGCACTATAAATTAGGCTGCCGTCCTTAGCCTGACTGATAGCCGTCTCGGCTTTTTCTAGCGGGGCAGCATGTAATGCCATCCCCATAAAAAAAAGTGAGCAAACGAAAGCGCGCATCTATGCTTCACGACTTTGGCGCGCGGCCGACACGAAGCAACGCTACTTCTTTACCTTAGGTGCATCCACCCGACAGAGAAAAGGCCCCACCTTGATTAACTTTCTCCGCATATCGCAGTAACTCACATAGATTATATTATTTATAATATAGAAAATAGCGTCCTGCTTGAAGAGCAGTCCGATGTCGCAGGCGTCATCAAAGGAGAGTGCGACGCCCCAGCCATCCTCGGCGTGTTCAATGTCTTTAGCGGAGTAGCCCGTGATACGAAAGGCTTTAACGCCGAGTTTTGCAGAAAGGCTTTCAGTTTCGCGTCGGCTTTTTTGTTTTTGGCATCTGACCACTTTTCACCAGTGGTGGCGAAGCCAGTAATCGTGGCGAAGCACTGTGGCCAGCGGGCAGGGCGACGTGGAACTTTGAAGCGCACTTCGGCATAGGCCGCATGCATGCCTTGCTTGATGGCAATTTTTAGTTCGTTGGAGATTCGCATAGAGTCAAAGGGGTCAGGCTGTTAGTTGAGGGGGCTGTTAGTAAAACTGGCTAAAAGACTTAAGTTTACTAACACGTTGGTTCACTAACAGCCTGACCCCTTGGGGTAAAAGAAAAACCCCGGTGGGTGCCGGGGTTTTGCGTCATAACCAAAGCGGTTAGGCTTTGATTTGTGGGCGCTTAGGATCTGGCCAATCGATGTGGAAGAACTCGCCGCGTGGCTTGTCGGTCCGCTCGTAGGTGTGTGCGCCAAAGAAGTCGCGCTGACCTTGTAAGAGGTTTTGTGGCAGACGTTCGGTGCGGTACGAGTCGAAGTACGAAAGGGCCGAACCGAGGGTTGGCACTGGAATGCCGTGCTTCACCGCGAGGGCGATTACCTTGCGCCAGTTCTTCTGGGCCTGACGAACGGTCTTCTTGAAGTAAGGATCCAACAAGAGGTTCGCGAGCTTGGGCTTCTTGCCGAAGGCCTCGGTGATCTTTTGGAGGAAGCGAGCACGGATGATGCAACCGCCGCGCCAGATTTG
>CANBWJ010000068.1 GCA_947373115.1 Opitutia bacterium
AAAACCAAGATTGCGGAGCTCGAAAAAGCCAAATCCGAATCCGCTGCCCGCATTGCTGAATTGAGCACCGACCTCGCTCGCGCTCGCGATGGCTCCGAACTCCAAGTTCAAACCGAGAAAGCCAATAAACTCGAAGCCGAACTAGAAACCGTTTCTGCTACCGCTCGCGAGGCTACCAAGTCCAACGAAGCCTTACTCGAAGAAAACATTCGCCTCAAAGCGAAGGCCAATCTCTTCGACAATTCTTCGGCCCCCGACCACCGCCCTCTCTAAGTTAAACTTCGAGAGAAACAAAAGCCCGATACCCGTCGGGCTTTTTTGTATCTTGGGTAGGAACGTCGCTCCCTTGCCCACGTGTCACCGCGCCCAATCGCCCACTCGATTCTTTGGTAGGGACGTCGCTCCGCGGCGTCCGCTGATATCAGGTGCCAGGTGCCGGGCCTCAGGAGAGTTTCGGGCATCAGATACCAGGTTTCAGGCGTTCAGGTTTCGGGCCTGAGATCCTGATACCTAGCACCCGATACCGGCCTCCACCCCCTTTGCCCACGTGCCAACCTGCCCACTTGCCCCCTAAATTTTTGCACAAAAAAGGCGCCCTTAGGCGCCTTTTTCTTTGCTTACATTTTCGGCGTTACTGACACGCCTCGCACGTTCCACCATTCATCATGGCTTCGATCGAGCAGGCATTCTTTTCAGCTTCGGTGTAAACTTTCTTCTCCGCTTCTGGTGCAGGCTCGGCCTTACGTACTTCGACCGTAGCCTTTTCAATATTGGAAGCGCTCAAGGTACGGAGGTAGTAGGTCGTCTTCAGACCGGTGCGCCAGGCGTACTGATACATGTGCGAGAGCGCCTTAATATCTGCCGCAGGCAAGAAGAGGTTTAAGGACTGGGCTTGGTCGATCCACTTTTGGCGGCGGGCCGCAGCGTCAATGAGCCACTTGTAATCAATCACGAAGGCAGTCATGTACTTCTCCTTCAGCTTCTGTGGGATTTCGGGAATTTCCTTCAGTTCGCCATCGAAGTACTTGAGTTGATCAACCATGGCGCTGTTCCAGAGGCCGAGTTTCTTAAGGTCTCGCACCAGGGAGCCATTCAATTCAATGAAGTCACCGGAGAGATTGCTCTTAACGAAGAGGTTCTTGTAAGTGGGCTCAATGCAAGGCGAGCTGCCGACGATGTTCGAAATCGTGGCGGTCGGAGCGATCGCGAGTACATTGGAATTGCGCATGCCTTGCTTTGCAATCTTGGCACGTACGGGCTCCCAATTCATGCGACCGCCACGCTTCACTTCAATGGCCTCGCCGCGCTCGGCTTCGAGGAGGTCGACGGTGTCCTGTGGGAGCAGACCGCGGTCCCACTTCGAGCCCTTATAAGTACTGTATGCACCACGCTCGGCAGCGAGATCGGAGGAGGCTTCGTAAGCGTAGAACGCCACGGCTTCCATGATCTCATCGTTGAATTCAACCGCGTCCTCTGAAGCGAACGAGGTGTCGCGACGGTAGAGGCAGTCTTGCAGACCCATGACACCGAGACCGATTGGACGGTGACGGTTGTTCGAAACCTTAGCGGCTTCAGTTGGGTAGAAGTTGATATCGATGACGTTGTCGAGCGCACGTACCGCGACGCGTACGGTCTCAGCCAAGCGAGCGTGGTCGATCTCACCCTTGTCGTTGAGGTGCGAATCAAGAACGACCGAGCCTAAGTTACAGACCGCGGTTTCATCCGCGCTGGTGTTCAGGGTGATCTCGGTACAAAGGTTCGAAGAGTGAATGACGCCCACGTGGTCTTGAGGCGAACGTACGTTGCAAGGATCCTTAAAAGTCATCCAGGGGTGGCCGGTCTCGAAGATCATGCCGAGCATCTTCTTCCAGAGCTCGAGCGCTGGCATCGTCTTGCCGAAAATCTTTCCTTGGCGGGCCTTTTCTTCGTAAGCGACGTAACGCTTTTCGAACTCCGCACCGTAGGTCTCATGCAGGTCGGAAACTTCGTTCGACATGAAGAGCGTCCACTCACCGCGAGCCTTAAGGCGCTTCATGAACAAGTCAGGAATCCAGTTCGCGGTGTTCATGTCGTGCGTACGACGACGGTCGTCACCAGTGTTACGACGGAGCTCTAGGAAATCTTCGAAGTCATTGTGCCAAGCTTCGAGGTAGGCACAGCCCGAACCGCGGCGCTTGCCACCTTGGTTAACGGCCACGAGTTGATCGTTGTGCAACTTTAAGAAAGGCAACACGCCTTGGGATTCGCCATTGGTGCCCTTGATGTGAGAACCAGTGCCGCGCACCGCTGTCCAGGAACCACCGAGACCACCCGCCCACTTGGAGAGGAAGGCGTTTTCGGCGATACCGCGAATCATGATCGATTCGATGGTGTCATCCACCTTGTAGAGGTAACAGGACGAGAGCTGACTGTGGAGCGTACCCGCATTGAAAAGCGTCGGGGTCGAGCTGCAGAAGCGGCGCGACTTATACAGCGCGTGGAGACGGATGACCCAATCTTCGCGATTCTTCTCTTCGCGCAGGAACAAGCCCATGGCGACGCGCATCCAGAAGAATTGAGGAGTCTCGAGACGGCGGTGCGTCTTCGAAGTCTTATCGATAATCAGGTAACGATCGTAAAGGGTTTGGATGCCGAGGAACTCGAACTCCATGTCAGCCAACGGGTCAAGGGCCTCGGCCAATTTGGCGAGGTTGTACTTGCCCAGCGCGGGAGAGAGACGACCGATTTCGATGCCGCGCTGAATGTATTCGGCGAATTTGGCGCTATGGAATTCTTTCAACTTGGCCACGCCGTCACGCACGATGCTCCAGCCGAGCACTTCTTCGTAAATGTAGCTCAAGGAAATACGAGCCGCGAATTTTGCGAAGTCCGCATCACGCTCGACCAAGGTCTTAGCGTTCAACTCAATCGTCTTACGCAGATCAGCTTCGCTTGCTTCATTGAAAATGCCGCGACGTAATTCCGCTTCAATGTCTTCGAGGGAAATGTCGATTTCCAGACCCGTCATCGCGTAGGCAATGCGCTTGCGCAGCTCTTCCCCGTTCCAGAGGTAAGTCGAACCGTCCAGACTCTTGATCAGGATCATCGACTCTTGGCGATCATCCACCACCACGGGCGCGGTGGCCTCTAACTCACGGGCCCGGGCACGTTGGTTGCGATATAAAATATAATTTTCGGCCACCTTATAATGTCCGTGGCGCATCAATTCCTCTTGGACGATGTCTTGGACTTCTTCGATGCCAATCATGGGCAGTGCTTTCTCTGCCACGCGCAAGGAAACAGAAGCCGCGACGCGTTCGGCGGGCGAGGAATCCAGCTTTGCCGAGAGGAAGGACTTGCGGATGGCTAAATCGATTTTGCTCTGATTCCAGGCCACCACGCTGTGGTTGCGGCGCATCAAGCGCGTCGTCACGACGGGGGCGTTAAAGCCCATGTCACTACCCGAAGAGAACAGTAAGCTCTTTGCGACGTCATGACGGTTGTTGCGAATTAAGGCTCCCTCAATGATAGGGATAATTTGTGATTCGGAAATCACCCCGCCGTTCTTTTGCAAAGTAACGCTCACGGCATGCGAAACTTCGGTGGCCACGGCAGTCACCAAATTACGGTTGGGCTCGGTGAAGATTTCACTGACCTGACGGGAAAGCAAGAGATCCGTCAAAGCATTGCCGACGATGTCAGCAATGCGGGCGGTATCAAAAGTTGCGGCATCGGCAGATGGGGCCGCAGCACCAGCTGGCGTCGAGGGCAAGGTCTCGCGCCAATTAAAGCGGGGCTTGGCACTGGCCGGCATGCGCACGGCTTGTTTGAGGGCGATGTCTTCGTGGTAGAAGGGGAGTTCAGGATTCATGTGTGATACAGAGTTGGAAAATGGGTGGGTGTTGGAAGTGAGGAACGAAAGTCAGTGGTCGCCCCGGTGTGGACCGGAGCAATTGGGGAGAGTGGGCGGAGTGGATGAGGGGTAAGAACAGGATGCGTGCCAATTAAACGTCGAAGGGGGTAACGTTTAATTTCACGCAGGAAATTAGAGGTCTTCGTCTTTGACCGTCGGCATCGCTGCCGACTTTTGATACTCGGTGACACGACCTTCGAAAAAGTTTTGCTCTTTCTTGAGGTCCATGACTTCCGAGAGCCAAGGGAAAGGGTTAGGAGGCGTGACCTTTAACAAGGGTTCGAGGCCGCAACCACGGAGGCGGCGATCAGCAATGTAATCAATGTATTGCTCAAATTCCTTGGACGAGAGGCCCAGGGCGTTAATCGGCAAGCAATCACGTATGAAATCTTTCTCGAGGGCAACCGCCGTACCCATGAGTTGGCGCAGCTCTTCGCGGAAGGCCTCAGTCCAGACGTCAGGATTTTCTTTCACGAGCTCGAGCAAGAGCTGCTGGAAAAGAGAGATGTGGTTCGATTCATCGCGCAGCGTGTAACGGAACATTTGTCCGATGCCGGGGAATTTATTTTGGCGAGCCAGGGAAAGCACCATGCCGAAGAGGCCGTAGAATTGCGTGCCTTCCATGCATTGGCCGAACAGGAAAATATTGTGAGCGAGGGCTTGCTTGTCTTCGAGCTTCGTGAGGTCGAGCTTGCGACGCAGGGCGCGGGAATTGTTGACGACGAAAGCCGCCTTCTTCGCGATGGTAGGAATATCTTCGAACATCGCTTCGCATTCGTGTGGATTGATACCGAGCGAAGAGATCATGTAGACCAACGAGTCAGCGTGAATATTTTCTTCGTGAGCGTGACGGCCCAACACGAGCTTGAGCTCGGGAGCAGTGACGACTTCGCGTACAACGTGAATGACGTTGTCACCCACGATGCCTTCAGCGGCAGAAAAATATCCAATCGCCATCTTCACAATCCAGCGATCGATTTCGGTGATGGCACCGGTGGAGTCGCGCCACTGTTCGCAATCCTTGCCCATTGGGATATCCTCTGGCTCCCAGTGGTTGTTCTTCATCGTCTTGTAGAGGTCATACGCCCACTGATATTTCAGCGGGAGAATATTGAAGAACATCGACTCGCGTCCGTTGATGACGCGCTTGTTGTTAAACGCTTCCTCAGCTTTAGCTTTATCGAGAATGAAAGATTTGGGACCGACTTTAATCGTGATGGTTTCGGACATGGAAAATAGGGAGTAAAAGAGGTATTTAGTGGCCAATGGAGACCGCTAGATGAGTGGTATGCATGAGAAATAATACTAGGGGTAGGGGCTGCAATTATTATTTAACACTAAATGTAGTGTTTATTCGCAAACCACTATCAGTTCGGTACTTGGGGCTAAAACTTTATTCACAATGGGTGTTTTTGACAGAATTTTGACAAGTGTACTGGGTGATTCGCGCGAAGCCATAAGAAGCCTATAAAATCGTGCACCGCAAACGTCAGTTATTGGTGTTGCTCACGGTATTCACGCACAAGTCCGCTCGGTATTGCCCAAATTGTTTAATTATCTTACGAAAACACATGTCCACTGGCGCTCCCGAGAAGAACAACGCTCACCCCACCCTTTCTTCGCTACTGAGAAATTGCTGGAGTGCTGAAGCCTTAGCTGCACGCGGTTGGCGCGGATCGGTGCAGTCCATCTGGCGCGTTATCATCACAACGTTTCATGGCGTAAAAGAAAATCGTCTGCCGCAACAATCCGCGGCGCTCACTTATTACACGCTGATGTCGATTGGTCCACTCGTCGCACTCGCACTGACCATCTCCGGCTACATTCTTTCGAACCCCGCGCACCGCGAAGATAATATTGCGAAGAAGGCTGTCGTCTCCGCGATTGAATGGGTCGCGCCCCAAATGAATAGCGCTGCGAAAAGTGCGAATGCATTGCGCGCAAGCACGGCCGACAGCGAGCCACACACGCTCGGCGAGATCAGTGCGAACCTCGACAAAATGGTGGATCAGCTTTTGGAAAATGCGGCGAATGGCAAAGCCGGCATCATCGGTTTAACCCTGGTAATAGGCCTCGCCGTGCTGATGCTCAGTCGCGTGGAAGATGCGCTCAACGGCATCTGGGGCGTGCGCCACGGTCGCAGCTGGCGGGATCGCTTTGCCAATTATTTATTATTCCTCATCCTCTTCTTCCTCGTCGGCGCCGCCACACTCACAATGTTATCAGCGGCGGCAATCGCTCACGCCGTCGGCCAAGGTACCTCACTGCTAGGCGAGTGGCTCATCATGCTTCCCGGTGGTGAGAAAATTATTTTCTTCCTCGCGGGCAACGGCCCGCTTCTCTTGTCGCTCGCACTGCTCACTGTCGTCTTCACGCTCTTTCATCGCATGATGCCCAACGTGCGCATTCGCTGGAGTGCGGCCCTTGTCGGCGGTTTCTGCGTCGCCCTCTTCATCGTCTGCAACCACCTACTCTCTGCCTTATACGTTAGCCACGTCACCGAACTCCAAGCGCTCTACGGCGGGGTCAGCATCATTGTGATCTTCATGTTTGGGACCTACCTCTCTTGGCTCTTCCTCTTAATCGGAGGACAAAT
This sequence comes from Opitutia bacterium, assembly GCA_947373115.1. GTDB lineage: Bacteria > Verrucomicrobiota > Verrucomicrobiia > Opitutales > UBA953 > UBA953. Next base: position 6,489 of record CANBWJ010000068.1, read on the forward strand.
CGCCTACGCCTTTCAACACCGCCGGGCCCTGGCACGCCACCGCGACTGGGAGCACCTCAGCCACCGCGCACGACGCACTTTAGCCTTTGTTTGCAGCGTTGAAACGCTTCGACGCTACCAGGCCGGGGAGCCCGGTCCACGTACCCAAGACCTCGCCGAAGTCGCTAAAATTCCCAGCACTGCAGTCGAAGGCTGCCTACAAATGCTGCGCGATGCCGGTCTCTTGGCCGCTGAGCGTTACACGGAAGGCCACCGCCCCGCCCGACCGCTGGAGAAAATGACTGTTGGTGAATTGTGGAACCTCGTCGACGGGCGCTCCCATGGTCACGTCGGTGAACCCGATTTAAACAGCGATCCCGCCGCCCAAGAACTCAGCCGGATTGAAAAGCGTTTGCTCGGCGGACAGGAAGCCGCACTGACGCTCGGCGAGCTCGCCGCTAAATAAATATAAAACATTAGGCCACCCACGTCGCGTTGCGGCGTCGTGGATGGCCTATAAAATGGACGAGCCCAGCGTCCTTTCGGAAACTGGGCTCGTTGAACCTGGCGATGACCTACTCTCGCACACCAGCGGGGGTGCACTACCATCGGCGGCTGCATTCTTAACTTTCGTGTTCGGGAAGGGAACGAGT
>CANBWJ010000069.1 GCA_947373115.1 Opitutia bacterium
AACCTTGACACCCCCACCCGCCCGCCTTTGCTCAAAACTTCAGTCCGATGCTCAGGTGGTGGAATGGCAGACACGCTAGATTCAGGTTCTAGTGCCCTCACGGGCTTAAGGGTTCAAGTCCCTTCCTGAGCACCCTTTTCAATTAATCACCCTTGTCCGTCTTCAAATGTAGACGGTGCAAGATGCGGTGCAGCACAGGCGCAATGAGAATCGAGAAGATGGTCAGAAAGGCGATGCCGCAGAAAATCGCGTACGCGGAAGCAAAGATTTTCGCTTCGTGACTCGGCAACGGTGACACTGGACCCATGCCCGTTAAAATCATCGAGGCATTTAAAAATGAATCCACCCAACCAAGGTCACAAATGTAGTGATAACCCATGACACCCATCATGAGCGATACAAAGAGAAAGCTCATGGAGTAAAAAGTGAAACGAATCATACGTCGAACGAACTTCGAACGCGAGGCCACGGGTTCGCGATGGTGCTCAAACTTCATAAGATTAATAATAAGCAAGCCGAGTGACTTGGCGATACGATTCCAGAATCATCTAGGTAATAATCCTCAGTATGTTTTATCTATCCATGACCGCACCTTGGGACTTAATTGGAAGGAATAAAACATGGTTTCACCGCATCCTCACTATGAACCCCTACCCTACCCCATCGGCCTGATCACTCTAGCTCAACGCCTGTCTCAAAGTATCGTTGAGCAAAACCAACTTCGCACCGCACTACAGCGTGCGGAGGCCCTCACGGCCGAAAAAGCCCAATTCGCCGCGAACATCTCCCACGAGATTCGCAATCCCATCAACGCCATTCAAGGACTCTGTGAAAACGCTTTAGAAGGCTCGGAAGTCCCACCCCAAGAAGTCATTCAAAAAATTCTGCACTGTGCCGTCGAACTCGATAAACTGATTAAAGACGTGCTCGATTTCTCCCGGCTGGAAAGCGGAGCGATGATTCTCGAGTCACTGCAATTCAATCCGATTCACGAGTTCGAAAAAACCGTCCAACGACTTCACCCCATGGCCCAACGGAAAGGCATTGAATTCATTGCTACTCTCAATCCCGACTCCCCACATTGCGTCCAAGGCGACCCGACTAAGTTTCGCCGTATCATCAATAACCTGGTCGATAACGCCACGAAGTTCACCGCTCGCGGCAACGTGACTTGCGAATTAAAGCTCCGACCCATCGCCCACGCCGTCCACGCTGAAATCATCGTCACCGACACCGGAGTGGGCATTCCGCCCGATCGCCTCGAACATATTTTTGATCCGTTCACTCAAGCCGAGGCTTCGACCACCCGCCGCTATGGCGGCTCCGGCCTCGGTCTCGCCATCACCCGCAAACTCTGCCAAGCAATGCTGGGCGACGTCCATGTCACGAGCACCGTCAATCAAGGGAGTCAGTTTATCGCAACCTGTGTTTTCAACACTGTCGAAAATCCACCCCCTTACGATCGACCCGATTTAAGCGGACAGAGAGTATTAATTGCGGGTGGCAATACGCTCAGCCGAAACTGGATTGCATCCTGCCTTAATTTTCTAAAAGCGGAAACCGTCACCGCAGCCTGCAATCACGAGGCCGAAACCATTTGGTCCGGAACCGCCCTGAGCGATCAACCTTTCACGCGCGTTATCCTTGACCTACCTGCCGACACGTCACCGCGCTTACCGCCGATTCCTAAAGAAAAAGTCCTCTTACTCACCGAACCTGGACTCGAACTTCGAGGCTACCATCAATTATCCAAACCCGTTACCTTAACCAACCTCACTCAGAAATTTTCTTCTGCCGTAAGATCCTTTGAAATTACCAGTCCAACGGGTGCCGCTAAAATACCAACCCGACGCACCCTTCGCATTCTCATCGCCGAAGACAATGAAGTGAATCGTGAAGTCACCGCCTGTCGCTTAAAACGTGCTGGCCACGAAGTAAGCGCCACCGTCGATGGCTCCGCCGCCTTGGAGCTTTGGCGCAGCAAAGAATTCGACCTCGCGATTCTCGACCTCCAAATGCCTCTGCTCGATGGCATCGAACTCGCGACCTCCATCCGCAGTGAAGAAATCACCACCCGTCGCCGCGCCACCCGTCTCATCGCCCTCACCGGCATGGCCGAAAACAATGTTGCTCAACGCTGTCGCAACGCCGGCTTCGACGATTACCTAACCAAGCCGATGCGGGGCTCCGACTTAATCCAAAAAATCGATGAAGCCATGCGCCCTTCTGCCGCCGAAACCGACGAACACGAATTCGTCAGCCTCCTCAAACAAGCCAGTGAAGATGAAATTGAAGACCTCCGCATCGCAGGTCGTGCCTTTTTGCGTCATAGCGATCAATTAATCGAACAATTGGCCACTGCCTCTAATCAAGCTAACGTTCCAGAGCTGATCCTCCAAGCCCACGGCATCAAAGGCATGCTCAGCCTGATGGGCTGCCAAGAGTTAGCCAAACTCGCGAGTAGGATTGAGCACAACGCGTCCAGCCCAATCGCAAAAGAAAATACTCAGCAACTCATCCACGGCTTGCAGACCCTTCAAGAAACTATACGCTCCAGTGGATTAATTCCTCATGGGCAAACCCAAGCTTAAGCCGGAAATAAAAACCGAGTCAGTCGTTCAGCCCAGCCCCAAGTGGAACGTCGTCGTTCTCAACGACCCGATTAATTACACCGACTACGTGGTACTTGCCTTCGTGAAAGTGCTGCGCGTCACCCGACCCGTCGCCAAAAAATTAATGCTGCAGGTACATGAAGAGGGACGCGCCATGGTCTGGACGGGCGATCGCGAGCCCGCCGAAATGATGGCCCTCGAATTACAACAGTGGCACTTGAATGCCATTCTCGAAAAAGATGGCTGAACTCCGCCTCACCATGACCGCCGAAGCACGCAAAGTGCTGACTGACCTGCTTCGACTTATCGCGCCTGCCGCCGCCCGCGTTTCCGTCAACCGTGCCAAGATTCCTGACGCCGACCCCGAGGTGGCGAGCTTCTGGACTGAAACCCTCAGCGCCCAAGCGGGCGAAGAGGCACGTCTACTGGCCACCGCCTTCGCCAGTGCCAAGGGCGACCCCGCCATCATCGTCCTTCGCAACGAAGCTCAATCGCTGGCCTTCCTCCGCGCCCTCTCCGCCGTTCGCTTCGCCCTGCGCGACCTGGTTTTTGCCGACATTCCCGACTCCCAACTCGATGGCGCCGAGGACCTCGAAGATGAAAGCCTGCCGTCCGAAAAGCGACACGCCCTCGCCTGCTATTCTTGCTTCGGCCTGCTGCAACAGTCGCTCATCCATCAGCTCGACTCGGAAGCGTAGATTAATTTTCTGAAAAATCGGTTGAATGCTTAACCGAGGTCGTCATCAAAGATTCTGTGCTACAGGGAATCTTCAGCTTCTTTTCAACGCTTCGTAATTTCTGCCGGCAGCTCGCCGCCCTGCCCCGTCCACACTTCTTTCCGATTGCGGCGGTCGCTGGTAAAATGGACGGACCGACCTTTAAGGCCGACATCATCGCTGGCTTAAACGTCGCCTTACTCGCCTTTCCGATGTCCATGGCCTTCGCCATGAAAGCAGGCCTGCCCGTTTGGTGCGGCCTCGTGGGTTGCGGAGTCGCCGCCTTCGTCGCTCCTATCTTTACAGGTTCCGCTAATTTATCGGCCGGACCAACAAACGCATCGGCCGCCTTACTACTGGGAACTTTCGCCGCCCTCGGGGCACTATCCCCCGATCAACGCGTGGCGATTCTTCCGACGCTCATCTTAATGACGGGCATCTTCCTGTTGCTCGCTTCCTGGTTACGCTTGAGCGGATTTGCTGACTTCGTTCCGCGTACCGTCATCTCAGCCTACATCGCCGCTGCCGCCCTACGCGTTATCGCCCTCCAACTCCCCTTCGCCATCGGAATGAACGGAGACCACGCCGGTGAGAGCCTCCCCGAAGTGCTTTGGCAAATATTCAAAATGGGCAAGATGCTGATTAATCCCGAAATCGGTTTAGCCATCATCACGGGTGTCACCTACTACTTACTGCGCAAACCTTACGGCACCGGTAAAGCAATCTTGGGCTCCGTCGCCGTCGCCACCTTCGGCGCAATGCTCGCCCAAAATGTCGCCCTCTCCCAAGGCAGCTCACACTCGCTCGTCAATTACGTCGGTGAAGCCGCACGCTCATCCACTGCACTTCACCTGCCCGATTTCTCACTGCACACGCTCTCCACGTTATTCTCTCCGGCCCTCGCGCTTGCCGTACTCATCGTCATCGAAGGCACCGCCAACGCCAGAGCCTCAGCCTTAAAAACGGGCCGTCCGTCGGACCTCCATCAAGAAGTCTTCGGACTGGGCATGGCTAATTTAACGTGCGCCTTCTCGGGTGGCATGGCCGCGTCAGGCTCCATCAGTCGCTCCGCCCTCAATGTTTCCAGTGGTGCCCGCACCGCCTACGCCTCGCTCTTCTGCGGCATATTCATTCTTGCCGCCGCTTACCTTGTCAGCGGCTGGGTCGCCATCGTTCCGCTCTCAACCTTAGCCATCCTTGTTATTTTAGTGGAAATCGAACTCGCGAATCTTTCCGCGATTAAACTGATTTTAAAATCGGGTACCCAAGATCGCATTGTTTTCCTGGCTACCTTTACCACGGCATTGCTCGCGCCACTCGACGTCGCGATCTTCTTCGGTACCGCTGTCGCCATCGCCTTCTACCTACGTCAAACCTCCGAACCCGAAGTGGTGGAATACGATTTCTCTGAAACCGGGGAAATCCGCGAACGTCCCAAAGGCCAAGCCACTACTGGCATCTCCATTCTTCACGTTGAAGGCAGCCTGCACTTTGGTGCCACCCAAGCTTTCCACGAACACCTCCGTCGCGCTTCCTCAGACCCCAATCTCAAAGTCCTGGTTCTTAAATTCCGCGAAGCCTATCACCTGGACGCCAACGGCGTCTTACTCCTGCGCGATTTAGCGGAGACTTTAAAATCGAGCGACCGCCACCTCATTCTTTGCGAAGTAAAGGCCGACACGATGAAGATTTTTGTGAATGCCGGACTTGATAAAGCGGTCGGCGTGGAGAACCTCATCCCTTGGAGCGAGGCCAACCCCACGGCTGCCCTCGCTCAGGCCGTGCGACGCGCTCGCCAACTCGCGGGTGGCTCCGACGCCGTCCTGCGCATTGTCACCGCCCCTCACCCCGGCCTGCCTCCGCCCGCTTCCGCCTCCAGTACCGACTGGCAAATTTAGTCAGATATCGCCCGAAAGTGGGCAGTCGGCTGACCTGATTATATCTTTTATGAGGGTTTTTAAATTATGGCTTGATGCCCTCGCCTTGAATCCACCTTTTGGTGGACGTTAGTCTCTCCATTTTTCTACACGCACAACACATGAGCCAATACAGCGAAATCCAAAAACTTCTCGGTAACGATGCCGAATCCCTCCTCGGATTCAGCAGCCCGAAGATCAAGAAAGAACAAATCCACCTGCCTCGCGCCGATTGGGTTGAACACGCTTTCAGCGCCTCGGACCGCAGCAACCGCGTCCTCGCTAATCTCCAACGCCTCTACGGCTCCGGCCGCCTCGCTAACACCGGCTACGTTTCGATTCTTCCTGTCGACCAAGGCATCGAGCACTCCGCTGGCGCTTCGTTCGCCAAGAACCCCATTTACTTCGACGGTGAAAACATCGTGAAGCTCGCCATCGAAGGCGGCTGTAACGCGGTTTGTTCGACCTTCGGCGTGCTCAGCAGCGTTTCTCGCCGCTACGCTCACAAGATTCCTTTCATGGTTAAGATTAACCATAATCAATTACTCACCTACCCAAACATCGGTGACCAAGTGATGTACGGCACCATCAAGCAAGCGGCCGACATGGGCTGCGCTGCTGTCGGTGCGACCATTTACTTCGGCTCCCCCGAAACCAACCGTCAAATCATCGAAGTTTCGCAAGCCTTCCAAATGGCTCACGAACAAGGTATGGCCACGGTACTCTGGTGCTACACCCGCAATAATGCCTTTAAGAAGGACAAAGACTACCACGTGTCAGCTGACCTTACCGGCCAAGCCAACCACCTCGGCGTCACCATCTGTGCGGACATCATCAAGCAGAAGCTTCCTGAGAACAACGGTGGCTACCTCGCTATCCAACAAACCGAATCTTCCTACGGTAAGATCGACAAGCGCATGTACACCGACTTGTGCTCCGATCACCCCATCGACCTCACCCGCTACCAAGTGGCGAATTGCTACATGGGTCGTATCGGCCTCATCAACTCGGGTGGTCCTTCGGGCAACAACGACTTCGCAGAAGCCGTTAAGACCGCCGTCATCAACAAGCGCGCCGGTGGCCAAGGACTCATCTCGGGTCGTAAGGCTTTCCAACGCGACATCAATGAAGGCGCTAAACTCCTGCACACCATTCAGGACGTTTACCTCAACAAAGAAGTCACCATCGCGTAAGGCGAAGGTCATACCAAAAAAAGCCCCGGCCTTCCGGGGCTTTTTTATTTATACAGGGATCAGGTGACGGGTGACAGGTCTCGGGAGAGTTTCAGGTATCAGGTGTCAGGTAATGTTACCTGATACCAGTAACCTGACACCCGCCTTACTTTTGCACTTTTGCACAGCGACACCGTCGCGATTTGCACTTTTGCACTGTATCTCTCAGCCCGCCCTACTTCCTCCGCTCCTTCACCTGCTTGGGCTTCACGACGGAGGCGTTGTTACCAAAACTATTTCTAATATAAGTTAAGACCGCGGCGATTTGTTCATCGGTCTGATAAGCCTGCGCGGGCATCGGTGCAGGGAAATTATACTCCTTACCTGAAACGGTAATAGGACCCGATAAGCCGTGGAGTTGAATATCAATCAGGCGTTCGGCGGGGCCATTGACCCAGTC
>CANBWJ010000070.1 GCA_947373115.1 Opitutia bacterium
AACGGCGAAGAGACCGACAGTGGCATTCTAGCCATTCGCAAACCTTGGCCTGGCATCACCCAAGGAATTTACGGCGACGAAAAACGTTACATTGAGGCTTACTGGAGTCGCTGGGGTGGAAAATATTATTTCCCCGGCGATGGTGCGATCAAAGATAAAGATGGCTACCTCTGGATTACCGGTCGAGTGGATGACGTAGTCAATGTTTCTGGTCACCGCATCGGCACCGCCGAGCTCGAAGCCGTCTTCATTGAAAACGAAGCGGTCGCTGAATCCGCCGTCATCGGCGTCAAACACGACCTCAAGGGCCAAGGGCTCATGGCTTTTGTCATTCTAAAGACCGCGCACGCTAAAACCGTCAACGAGGCCAACCTCGCCAAGACCCTGAATAATATGGTGGATGCGAAGATTGGTAAATTCGCCCGCCCCGAACGCATCGTCTTCGTACCCGACCTGCCCAAGACTCGCTCCGGAAAAATCATGCGACGCCTGCTGCGCGATATTTCGGAAGGTCGCGAACTCGGCAACGTTTCCACTTTGGCGGATCCCGCCGTGGTCGAAGCGATTCGCCAAAAGTTCGCCGCCCCGATAGTCTAAATTTATGCTTCGCAACCTATTTGCTTGGTTTCTTTTGTGCTTCAGTTGCCAAGCGAGTACGCTTGAAATCGGAAGTACCGCACCCACCACTCGGCCCGAAATCCAAATCCAAGGCGAGGCGGTTGGGAAATTTGAAGCGGGCCGACTCTATGTTTTCGAATGTTGGGCGACTTGGTGCGGACCCTGCGTCGCCACCATCCCACACCTCAACGCCCTCCATCAAAAACTCGGGCCCAAAGGTATCATCATCACCGGCGTCAATGTTTGGGACGGCGAGAAAAGTGAAGCGGCGGAAAAAAATGTACGCGAGTTCGTCCAGAAGCAGGGCAAGAAAATGTCCTACCCTGTGGCCATCGGCGGTAAAGAATTCATCAAATCCTGGCTAGATGCTTCTAACACCGAAAGCATCCCGGTGGCATTCGTCGTCAATGGCAGCGGTGTCCTCGTCTGGACCGGACACCCCGCCGAATTAAATGAAACCCTCTTGGGCGATTTGCTCACAGAAACAAAACCGCCCAAGCCTCAAGCAGCCGCAGCTAAGCCCGTTACCGAATGGCTAGAGGCAATGAAGAATAAAAATTGGGACAAAGCTGAGGCCCTACTTCCTGTCGTACTCCAAAAAATGGATCCCGAAAACCGGGCGCACATTAAAAAAGTCGGCGAGGCCAATATCGCCCTCGGACGTGGCGACCCCACCCTCTTCTACGCCGTGCTCGAGGAACGTGCATCTGGAGAAAGCACCAACCCTGAAGTGCAAAATGAAGTGGCCTGGCAATTGCTGACTGACACTCGCTTTGAAGGTAAAGTAAACTTTGCCCTCGCCGAGAAATGTGCCGTCGCCGCCGTGCAACTAACCGACAGTAAGCACGCTGATAAATTAGACACCCTGGCCCGCCTGCGCTTCATGCAAGGGAAACAAGCCGAAGCGATTGAACTCCAAGAAAAGGCCGTTGGCCTGGCGGATTATCTGACCCTCAAGGATGAACTCAAGGCGACCCTGGAATCGCTCCGACAAGGCAAACTGCCACCCGTCGAGCCAGTCGAAGAGGCACGCTAAAAGTCGTCTCACAGATTTAACAGAGTCCAAACTTCCCTTTCAATAAAAGGGCACACATAGTCGCACCCATCAGTGATGACTTCTCGCACCCTCATCGAAAAAGCCCAGTCGGCCCTTCACCTTCGTCTGCTCGCCCTCCAACGTCGCATTGTTGCTCGTCGTGCCAGTGCGATGATTGTGATTGGCGGCAACGACCGCCTGGGTGGCTCAGAGTTAGCCAACCAACTCACCGAGTGGTTCGACTCGCGCACGGTTCGCATTTGCTCGCCCGACACCGCCCTGGCCGAAATCGAAACCAAGCCTTTCCTCTGGCCCTACTGGCAACAGGCACCCGCCCAAGGCCATCTCACCATAGTCGTCGGCGACTGGACCACGCGCACCGCACTCGCTGCCACCAATAAAACACTAGCAGGAGATGGCCTCCGCGCACGGCTCAAGGCGCTACGCTCACTCGAAGAAACCATCGCCGCTAACGGCACCACTTTAGCTAAAATCTGGATCGAAACTCCCGAGAAATCTTTAAGGAAACGCCTGCGCAACGCCGAAGACACCGACGCCGAGGGTTGGGTTGTGAATAGTAAAGACCTTCTTCTCACCAAGAGTGCTGGACATAAACTCGCCCGCAGCATCCGCCCCCTCGCCTCGGGTAAAGGCATGAGCTGGAAAGTAATCAATGGTTCCGACGGCAAACACCGGGATCTTTTGGCCGGACGTAGTATCCTCCAGCAACTCTCCGTCGGGCTGCGTCGCAAGCCCGCCAAGGTACGCAAACCGAGCAATCGCACCCGCGGCCTCCTCGAGAGTCCGACCGCCCAACCGGTTTTAGAGAAAAAAGAATACAGCCAACAAATCGCTAAATTACAAAACCGTCTCGGTCGCCTCACCCGCATCGCCGCTAAGCGCGGACTCGCCACGGTCATCGCCCTCGAAGGCGTCGACGCCGCCGGTAAAGGCGGCGTGATTCGTCGCCTCGCCGCTAAACTCGATGCGGCACATTACCAAGTTCACCCCACGCCCGCCCCCACCGCCGAAGAAAAAGCCCGTCACTACCTCTGGCGCTTCTGGACCAAGGTCCCACACGCGGGCCACGTTGCCATCTTCGATCGCTCCTGGTACGGACGCGTCGTCGTCGAACGCGTAGAAGGTTTCGCACGCACCGATGAATGGGCGCGCGCCTACGGTGAAATCAACGACTTCGAATCCTGCTTAGCCGAGTCTGGCACCATCGTTCTTAAATTCTGGATTCACATTTCCAAAGACGAACAATTGCGTCGCTTCCAAGATCGCGAAAAATCTCCACACAAGCGTCACAAGATGACAAAGGAAGATTACCGCAATCGCAAGAAGTGGGACGATAATCAAAAAGCGGCGGAAGATATGATTGTGCGCACCGACACCCCGCACGCCCCCTGGATCGTGGTGCCAGGTAACGACAAGCGCTTCGCCCGCGTCGCCGTCCTTAAGTCCGTCTGCCGCGCTTTGGCTGATCGCTTAGATTAAGCCATTCCGCCAACCACCGACGATGCGGGCCGCTCACGGCGGCGTCATCGAGCTGATCGATGGCCACCCACTCCCATTGCGCAGAACGCAACAAAAGTTGCTGCGTCACTTGAGTGAGCGCGACCTCAATTAAATTCTCTTCGTAGGTCACCTGCCCAATCGTGCGTCTGCGCACGAGTGCCGGGGCGATCTTAGTTTTTATATTTAAATGCAACAGATCGGGAATCTCCGCCACGCCCGCCAATCGACGGGCCTGCGCGTCCTGACGATGCAGTAAAATTTTTCGGCCTTTCATAATGAGCGCCCGCTGCACCTGTTGCGTCGTCCGCTTCTTCATTTCAAACTTCGGAATCTCCCCCGCTATCTTTTGAGCCCGGGCGACACACCACTTTGATAATGGACACGCCACACAATCGGGCGCCGCCTTCCGACAAACGGTCGCGCCTAGCTCCATCATGGCCTGATTAAAATCTCCCGGCGACTCCACCGCGGTTAACCGATTGGCCAGCGGGGAAAAATACCGTGCCGCCGTGACTCCGTTTTTCAATAGCCCGCGATGACCAGTCAAGCGCGCCAACACTCGAATCACATTTCCATCCACGACCGCCACTGGCTCATTGAACGCAATGCTCGCAATCGCCGCAGCCGTGTAGGGTCCGACACCTGGAAAGTTTTGCCAAGCTTCCGCCGTGCGCGGAATTTCTTGAAGTCGTGCGACTTCTTTGGCCAGCCGATGTAAATTACGCGCCCGACTATAATAACCCAAACCAGCCCAGAGCTTCATGACGTCGGCCTCAGACGCCGCAGCGAGCGACTTAAAATCGGGCCAACGGGCCACCCATCGCTCGAAATACGGTGTTGCCGTAGCAATTTGGGTCTGCTGACACATCAGCTCAGAAACCACGGTGCGATAAGCCGAAATTTTCTGCCGCCAAGGCATCGGACGCTGGTGCTTTATAAACCACCCCAACAAGGCCTTACGCACGGCCGGAGCCGCCGAAATCAGCTTTTGGTCGTTAGGTTTCATGGGATGGGGCTGGATTTAAATTCGGAGACGGGTAGACCTTGTCAGCAATGAAGCGTAAGGCAAAACCGGATTCCGAAGAAACCCCTAAAAAGGTCTCCATGCACACCGTTAAGCTGGATGCGCTGCAAGCCGACGCCCTTCATAAGATTCTTAAAGAAAAAGGCTGGGTCTCTGCCGTCGTCGATCACGCCGCCTTCGCCTTCAAAGGCCCGAGCGTTAATATCGTGCATTACCAATCAGGTAAATGTGTCATCTCGGGCAAAGGCACCGAAGAGTTTGTAAAATTCACCCTCGAGCCCGACGTCACCGGTCAAGCCGTGCTGGGCTACGATGCCGAATTAAATCCCGAATGGTTCGAAGAACACGCCGGCCTCGATGAATCAGGCAAAGGCGACCTCTTCGGCCCCGTGGTCTCCGCCTGCGTCATCGCCACGGGCGACATGGTCCGTGCGTGGATTGAACTCGGTATCAAGGATTCAAAAAAATTAACCGATACTAAAATCGCTGAACTCGATCGCGTCATCCGCGAAACCCCCGGCGTCTCTGTGCGCACAACCTTCGCACGCATGGCGAAGTATAACGAGCTTCACTCCCGTTTCGGAAAAAATTTAAACCGCCTCCTCGGCTGGATGCATGCCACCTCTTGCGAGGAGGCACTGAAGGGCTATGAACTAGCCCACGGGCGGAAACCCGCCTGGGGTCTACTCGATCAATTCTCCGAAGAGCCCCTCGTACAAAAAGAACTCGCCCGCAAAGGCGTTACGTTCGACCTGCGCATGCGCACGAAAGCTGAATCCGATCCCGTCGTCGCTGCCGCCTCCATTGTTGCCCGCGCCACCTTCGTCCGTGAATTGGAAAGATTATCCCTAGACGGTGGCGTCAAACTTCCCAAGGGATCCGGCGCCGAAGCAAAAGCCGCTGCCACTGAATTAGTCGGTCGACTGGGCCCAGCGATCTTGGTCAACTTCGCAAAGTTACATTTCAAGACGGCCTACGAAGCACGGGGGCTCGAGCCACCCGCACCGAAACCATTCAAGGGTCGCAAGAAAGCGGAGTAAGGCATGGCGTCACTCGTCTCCTTTGATCGCAAAAGGGGCCACGGACGCCCAGGGATTGCGGGTATCGATGAAGCCGGACGTGGCTCACTCTGCGGACCCGTCGTCGCTGCCGCCGTCTTACTCGACGCGGGCTTTTACGGCGAAGCAGGCTGGGTGCGAAAATTATCAGGTGCGAATGATTCCAAAAAACTTTCTCCCGCCAAACGCGCCGAACTACACGAGAAAATCATGCAGATGCACAGCGAAGGAAAGTTGCGCGCGGTCTGGGCCCAAGCATCCGTTCTCGAAATTTCCGCACACAATATTCTAGGCGCCACACGTTTAGCCATGGGACGCTGCGTTATGCAACTCGCTCAAGGCCCACTCGCTCCGCTCTTCCCTGCCGCCGGTACCGAGGGCGAGCTGTTCGGCCGTAGCGATGAAAAGAACTTCTTGGTACTCGTCGACGGACTGCCCTTGCGTCCCTTCGCCTGGACCCACGAAGCCATTAAAAAAGGTGACGGCAAAAGCCTGGCCATCGCCCTCGCCTCCATCGTCGCCAAAGTCGAACGCGATAAACTGCTCTTGGCGATGGAAGCCAAATACCCGGAATACGGCTTTGGCACCCACAAAGGTTACGGCACGCCCGAACACGTTGAAGCCCTGCGTCGACTGGGGCCCTGTGCCGAACACCGTGAATTGTTTGTACGTGGAATTTTAGCCGGTGAAGAGCCGCCGCCCGAATCGCACCCCGAATTCGATTTCAATTAAAGCGCGACCGCATCGACCAATAACCACGCCCACGTAGCGACCACTCCGTCGCCCTTGGCATGCAGTCCGTCGTAATCACGGATCAGCGCACGCAAGGTACCCGGACTCATACGTGGCGCACCCGTGACGCCACTGCCATGCAACGCACGAAATAAATCGAGCGACGATGGGTAAGTTTCTTCGAGCTCCAAAACGCCATGGGCTTTCACATCAAATTTCGCATGACTCAATAATTTCAACCACTGCGCTTCATCACGCCACCGCAGCGGGCCCTCACCCATCAAGTCGCGCAACTCATAAAGACAGGGATCACAGGGCACACCCAAAAGCAAACGTCCGCCTTTCGGTAAGGCGTCGTGCCAATGACGTAAAACCACACTTGGGTCAGCCGCCCAATGCAACAAGCCCGTCGAGGCGATTGCCGGCGTCGCTGGAATTTCGGTAAAGGCATCATGCACTTTCCATTCTGCTAGCGGCACGTTTTCTTTCCCCACCGCAACCATCTCAGCCGAACCATCCGTGGCCTGCACCCGAACCCCCTGAGCCAATAAAGCGGTAGTCAAAAAACCCGTACCCGCACCGAGCTCCGTCACCTTGGCCCCGCGGTGGAAAGGCGCAAAGGCGGCTAATGCTTCCGCAAAGCGACGCTGAGGCGCAGCGTGCTCATCGTAACTCCTAGCGCATTCATTGAATCTCATAGCGACGATGGGGCATTTAAGAAATCGGCAAGGTCGTGTCCGACGCCTTCGATTATCTGACAGCCGACAACTGCTTGGCAAACTCCCTCTGGGTTTAATAAATTATCATTGGCGCCCACATAAGCTTCCCACCCCGCAGGCAAGCCCTGGCGGGCAAACGAGACCAAAGCAATTCCGGC
>CANBWJ010000071.1 GCA_947373115.1 Opitutia bacterium
CAGTCATACCCTCAATGCCGATTTCGGCGAGGGCATCCTTCACTTCTTCGAGTTTGAAGGGTTTGATAATGGCGGTGACGAGCTTCATGGTTGTAGTGTTATAGGTTAGTTTAGGTGTTCGGTTGAGCAAGTCTACTTATGCACAGCCCGTGCCAACTTGGTCAGTCGGCAAAGCCTCCTTACGATTGCCTAATATTGAGCAATTTGACCCTTACGTCGGACAGTTTTTCAGCAGACTTTAGTCCGGGAAGGATTTCTACCCCGCTATTAAGGTCTAAAATATTGGCACCCGCCGCAACCGCCTCGACCACGTTAAGGGGACTTAGACCCCCAGCTAGCACCCATTTCTTGGAGGGGTTGGCCTTTTTTAAGGACTGAAAACGTTTCCAGTCAGAAACTTTACCCGTTCCACCGAAGGCATCTTTGGTGTGCGCGTCGTGTAGAAAAGTATTCGCGAGTTTAAGGATCTCGGGTGGCCAGGCTTCACCATCGGCTACTTTTGGTGCGAGCCAAAGTCGGTCGGGCCCCACTTTTTCTGAGATGGCTGCGATGTCGCACGCCTTTGTGAGTGGATCGAAGTGAATTTGCACAGCGGCGAAACCATCATCCAATAATTGTAAGACATCGCTGAGCGTGGGATTAACCGTCACCGCGATGCGTTTCGCTTCAGGAATTTCGCGCAGTAAATTTGGGCGTAACTCAGGCGCGACAAACCGCTGCGAGCCGGCCCAACAATTAATACCGATATAGTCGGCGCCTTGGTCGATTGCCAGCGCGGCATCGGCTACGCGCATGATGCCACAAACTTTAACTGTGATATCCCCAATCATTCCTGCAGGGCGGCGATGACGGCATCGCGAATGGCTTTGGCGGTCGGGGCGGTGGCTACGGCTGCGAGTGGGATACCGGTGCGTTTCATCGCGTCCGCGGTGGTGGGTCCGATGGCAATTGCTTTAGGCTGACGCGCACCGGCGCCAGGACGCAGGGAGGCCGCTTGGTGCATGAAGGATTCAACGGCTGAGGGGCTTGCGAAAACAATGACATCGGCACCGCGATTGCGGAACTCGGCGGCTTCGGGCGATTCGGTGACGGGTTTTTCTTCAGTCGCGTAAACTTTGAGCACGTCGACGATGGCGAGGCCTTGGTCGAGTAACATAGAGGCCAATTCGGGTGCGCTGAGATTGCCCGTCGCCATCAGAATTTTCTGATTCTCGACGTCGTGTGAACCCATGAGTTTACGACCTAAGGAAACGGCATCCGCTTTGTCGCTAACTACGTCGGGTTCGAGGTGGTAGGCACGCACCGCTTTTTCAGTGGCAGGTCCCACGCACGCAATTTTCACACCGCCCACGGAACGGATGTCGGCGAAGCGTTCAAAGAAGCGATCAAAGAATCCGCGGACGCCATTGGGACTGGTGAAGACGAGCCAATCGTACTCGCCCATGCCATCGAGCACTTCAGTGAGAATGATAGCGTCGGGTTCGAAAGAAATTTCGATGAGTGGCAGAATGGCGACCGAGGCACCGGCTTCGAGGAGTAGCTCTTTCCAGTCGGTTCCACGGCCTTCGGGACGGGTGAGGACGATGTGGCGGTCGCGTAAAGGGAGTTTGGACATATTAACGTAAATTTAGTTGGGTGAGAATAAAATCAGCCTGAGAAGAGGCGGAGGTCAAATCGGTCGCGGTGAAAGCAAAGTCCTTTCGTCCGAAGTCCGTACGAAAGAGGTGCACTTTTCCGTTTGTGTGGTGGCAGGCGAAGGCGGTGTGACAACCTTCGCCGAGCTTGGAGAGGAAGAGGCGTTCGACGGAGACCGAGAAAGTCGTGGAAGCGCAACCAGCGGCTTGAAAGCGTGGAATGTCGGCCGAGCGGCATTGAATGGCCACGGCACCTTGGCCAGCAGCGGGCACCATTTGTGATAATGCAACCGGCTCAAAACTCAGTCCGTCCCAAGATTTTATCCCGAGTCGATTGAGTCCAGAGGCTGCTAAATAAGAAGCTTCCGCGTTACCTTGGGCGATTTTCTTAAGACGCGTATCAACGTTACCGCGTAATTCAGTCCATTGTACTTGCGGGAAAATTAAACTACCTTGGGCGCGACGACGCGGGCTGCCGGTGGCAATGGTTTTTGGAATTTTGCATTCCGTGCGTCGCACTAAAACGTCCCGTGGATCTTGGCGGGCCAAGCAGGTTGCGATGGCTAAGCCGGCTGGCATTTCGGTAGGCAAATCTTTCGCGCTGTGAATGGCGACATCGGCTTCACCGCGGAGAAGGGCTTGTTCGAGTTCAGCGGTGAAGAGGCCTTTACCGCCTTGTTTTTCGAGTGACCATGCAGCCTGTCTATCACCAGTGGTGGTGAGGATTTTAATTTCGGCCTGAACATTTAACTTCGCGGCTAACTGTGCGGCGGCGTCCTGGGCTTGTTGTAACGCGAGCGGGCTGCCGCGCGTGACGATGATGAGTGGATTCGACATCACTTAATTAAGGCCATGATGATCCAGGCCAGCGGCACGAGTAAATTGAGTAGCATCATCAATGCAGCAGCGTAACGAAGGAGGTCCCAGTTGCGACCTTGGCCGCCCAGGTAAGCACTGATGGTTCCGGCGAGAGCAGTGGGGATTCCAACCCAAGCTCCGACCACGAGGTCGCGTCCATAAGGATCCGTGGCGATACCGAGATAAACGCTGCCACCTTTATAGGTCATGATTGCGGCCGAGACGCAGGCAATGATCGAGACGAGTATGGCAAAGGCCTGAACGTATTGATAGCCGGGGGCTTCTTCTTCGCGGTTCGTTGTGCTCACGTGGATAGCAAAGCCCGACCCCTTGAGACTTCCAAGTTTCAAGTGAGGGGTAGGGGCCAATTATCTTTGGCCCTGGGGCAGGCTATTAGCCTCAGTGGCCGAGGCCTTCGTGCTCTTTGATGTATTCCTGCTTCAGTCCCAGGGCCTCGGGGGCGTGGAGGACGAGCATCTTCATGCGAACATCGGCTGGAATGCTGCGGGCCGTGGCTTTTGATACCACAATCATCAGCGTAATCGAAAGCGGTACCGCCCAGATGGCAGGCTGCTCGCAGAGAATACGGGCGAGCGGGTGCGCGACCCAAAAGTTGGCGATGCTTTTGGCGATTGGATGGTCGACCCAATAGGCGGCGACATCGGCGGCGGGTAATTTCTTCGCGGCGGCATTGGCGACATCAGAAATCGAGGTCAGCGTAATCGCAGCGAGCGCAGTCAGGCCACCCCCTAACATTCCGGTGGCGGCGCCCTTCATCGTCATGCCACGCCACCAGACGCTCATGAAGAGAAGTGGAAAGTAGCTTGCGGCGGCGATGGCAAAGGCTTGGCCCACCATGAAATTAATTTCCAGTGCTTCCACCTGCATGCCGAGTCCAATTGAAACGGCACCGATAATCACAGCAGCCCACTTGAAAGCACTGAGGCGTTGTTCAGGAGTGGAGTTGGGTTTCAAGATACGTCCGTAAACGTCATGCGCGAGTGCACTCGTCATCGAGACGAGTAGTCCGGAGAACGTGGACATGAACGCAGCGAAGGCGCCGGCACAGGTGATACCCGAAAGAATTGAGCCGAGTAGGGGATGATCTTTTCCGGCAAGTAGCGTGGGCAATTCGAGTACGACTTTATCCGTGCCCTTGGCGCCGACGGCGTCGTACAGCTCAGGTGTGAGGGAACGTCCAATTACCCCGTAAACGGGAGGGAAAACGTAGAATACGCCGATGAGAATCATGACCCACATGGTGGTGCGTTTTGCGGCCACGCCATCGGGGTTGGTGTAGAAACGAACCAAGATGTGTGGCAGACCGGCGGTGCCGCAAACGAGTGCGATGATTAAAGAATAAGTGTAGAGTAAGGAGTAAGGCTTCTTGCTGGCTTCGAGGGTAGCCTTGGCTTCCGGCGTGGGCGCAGCCGCAATGGAGGCATCGACGGCCTTCGTGGTGAGCTTACCAAACGGCGCAATCCATTGTTCGTCCTTCGGTGCTTTCGCAGGTAAGGCCTTGCGTTCCACTTGTGCCGAATTGGCCGCCACAGTTTCGAAGGCGGTTTTATTGGCATCAAGGTGTTGCTGATAGTGACCGACGATTGAGGCTAAGATGAAAACCGGCAAGGTGATCGCAAAAACTTTTAACCAATACTGAAAGGCTTGTACGAGCGTGATGCCCTTCATGCCGCCGAGCGAAACGTTGAGCGTAATGACGGCACCGACGACGGCGACGCCGACCCAGTAAGGCAGGCCGGGGAAAATATAAGCGAGGGTCGTACCTGCGCCTTTCATCTGCGGCATCGTGTAGAAGAAGCCGATGAAGAGTACGAAGCAGACGGCAATTTTGCGGAAGAGGGGAGAATCGTAACGGCCTTCGGCGAAATCAGGAATGGTATAAGCACCAAAGCGACGAAGTGGTCCGGCGATAAACAGCAGTAGGAATAAATACCCACAGGCGTAACAAACAGGGTACCAAAGTGCGTCGTAGCCCGTGGCCATGACCATGCCTGCCACACCCATGAATGAGGCGGCGGAAAGGTATTCACCTGAAATCGCAGAAGCATTCCAGCCTACCGAAACAGAACGTCCAGCGACAAAGAAGTCGCCCGCGCTCTTCGATTTGCCGGCGGACCAGAAGCCCATGCCAACGGTGATGACGACGGTGGCTAGCGAGCAAATGGCAATCCAAGGATCAACGTTGGTGATGGTAGCGAGCAGGGGATTCATGAGGGTGTTCATGTTTTATTTTTTAAGGCCGTCCTTCGCAGCCGCGGCTTCCGCGTCTTCAAGCGCGATCGAGCGTTTAATAAAAATATAAGAAATGACCCAAACAAACGGGAAGAAGAGCACGCCGAGGATGAGCCACGAGAGCGTGAAGCCCGCCACGCGTTGCGCCATGAATTGCGGTTGGAAGTAATTCAATAGCGGCAAGGCCACGAGGGCGGTGACGAAGAAGAGTGCACAAGCGATGGAGAGCTTAAGTTGGTCGCGCATGAGGTGCGCCAAGAATCCATCCGTGTGACCATGATCGGGGGTAGATGATGTTTTCATGGGGTGCAGTTAGGACTAGGCAGTTTCCCTTACCCTGCAACCCTTCAGTCGGTGACAAAGAGGCATAAAAAAGGCCGACGGGTGTCGGCCTTTTTTTAAGAAACGAAGTAACGAATTACTTCGTGGTGTACTCGGCTTGAGCACCCTTGATGTTGCGCTTTTGCACCCAAGGCATGAGCGAACGGAGGCGCTGACCAGTCTTCTCGATAGGGTGATTTTCACCCTTCTTGAGGAGCTTGTTGTAGTTCTTCAGGCCACCCTTGTACTCCTTCACCCATTGCTTGGTGAAAGTGCCGTTTTGGATTTCCTTGAGAATGTCTTCCATCGCCTTGCGGGAGGATTTGTTGATCACGCGAGGACCGCGGGTGATGTCGCCATATTTCGCGGTTTCAGAGATCGAGAAGCGCATGCCGGAGATGCCGGACTCGACCATGAGGTCGACGATGAGTTTCAATTCGTGTAAGCATTCGAAGTACGCCATCTCAGGCTGGTAGCCAGCTTTGACGAGGGTTTCGAAGCCAACCTTAACGAGCTCGGAGGCACCACCGCAGAGCACGGCTTGTTCGCCGAACAAATCGGTTTCGGTTTCTTCCTTAAAGGTGGTCTTGATGACGCCTGCACGGGTTGAGCCGATGCCCTTCGCCCATGCGAGTGCGGTCTTAGTGGCTTTGCCAGAGATGTCTTGTTGAACGGCGATGAGGGCAGGAACGCCTTTGCCTTCAACGTACTGAGCACGAACAACGTGGCCTGGGCCCTTAGGAGCAACCATGGCGATGTCGACGTTCTTGCCGGGCTTGATTAATTTGTAGTGCACCGAGAGGCCGTGAATAAAGAGCACAGTCTTGCCGCCCTTACCGAGGTTAGGGGCGATGTCCTTCTCCCAGACGTCGGCCTGCTTCATGTCGGGAATGCCGACGAGCATCACGTCTGCGCGACGGACGGCTTCGCCCGTTTCGTAGACTTTAAACCCCTTCTTCTTCGCTGCTTCAGCGGACTTCGAGCCTTTGTAAAGGCCGACAATCACGTTGAGTCCGCTGTCACGCAAGTTCATCGCGTGAGAGTGGCCTTGTGAGCCGAAGCCGAGAACGGCGAGGGTTTTGTTCTTCAGGAAACCGAGATCGGCATCCTTATCTGTGTACACTTTTGCAGGCATGGTAGGTAGGAAAAGTTATTTGATTTTTTTCTTAGGTCCGCGAGGCAAAGCAACGGCACCGGTACGTGCGGTATCGATAATGCCAAAGGGAGTAATTAAATCGATGAAGGCAGAAATTTTGGTGACCGTACCGGTGAACTCAATGATGAGTGAGTCTTGGGCGACATCGACGACCTTGGCGCGGAAGAGACCAGCGATTTCAAGAATCTCGGTGCGGGTCTTTTTGTTGCACTTCACTTTGCAGAGAATGAGTTCGCGGGCCACGTGATCCACTTCATCGCGCGAAAAATCGCGGACGGTGATAACGTTGATGAGTTTATCGAGGGCTTTAACGCAACGATCCAGCGCCGCATCATCCGCCACCACGATCGCAGTGATGCGCGAGTAGGCGGGGTTGTGAGTGGGACCCACATTCAGGGTTTCGATATTGAAACCGCGACCCGACAACATGCCCGCCACGCGAGCCAGGACGCCGAACTTGTTTTCGACGAGGGCGGAGAGCGTATGCTTCTTCTTGGTTTGCGACATGGCGTTGAGGGTTAAAATGGTGGACGGAGAGGGACTCGAACCCACGACATCCTGCGTGTAAAGCAGGCGCTCTAACCAACTGAGCTATC
>CANBWJ010000072.1 GCA_947373115.1 Opitutia bacterium
CTGGGTGCGTGCGTGCCTGCAGATACTTTTGCGACACTCAAAGATTTTAAGGATAAGTTGATCGCCTGGGGCTTCCCCGTTCGCGATGACATTCCCGTGCAAAAAGGTATCGATGCCGCCTGGAAGGCCATCGGACAACTCGATGCGCTCCGTCGCTCACTGCCCTTCCCCACGGATGGTGCGGTCGTAAAACTCAATAAACTCAGCGATCAAAAGGCCGCTGGGGCGACGAGTAAGTTCCCGCATTGGGCGGTGGCATTTAAATTTCCGCCCGACCAAGCCGAGACGGTTTTAAAAGCCATCAGTATGCAGGTCGGCCGCACCGGAACCGTCACTCCTGTCGCCGAACTCGAACCTGTACTCTTAGCCGGCTCCACTGTGGCACGTGCAACCTTGCACAACGCCGATGAAATTTCGCGTAAGGATATTCGCGAAGGCGACACCGTGCGGATTCAAAAAGCAGGTGAAATCATTCCACAGATTTTGGGTGTGGTACTCGAAAAACGTCCCGCCGATGCGAAGCCATTTAATTTCGAGGGCCGACTCAAGGAACTCGGACTCGACGCTGCCCGCGAAGGCGATGAAGCGGCCTATAAATTAAAAACACCGTCGACCGAGATGAAGGTTCGTCGGCTGATTCATTTCGCTAGCAAACAATGCCTGGATATCGATGGACTCGGTGAAGCCGTTGCCGAACAACTCATCGCACTCAAATTAGTCGATGCTCCCGTCGATGCCCTTAAAGTCACCCGCGCGGAATGGGCGATGCTCGAAGGTTTTAAAGAGAAGTCCGTCGATAACATGATGGCAGGTGTCGCCGCCGCCAAACAACGCGAGCTCTGGCGCGCTATTCACGCCCTGGGCATTCCGAACATCGGCATGCAAACCGCAAAAGACCTGGCTCGTCACTTTAAATCCATGGACGCGCTCGAGTCTGCCAAGCTCGAGGATCTATTGATTACGAAAGTCGGCAAAAAAGGCGGCGAGAGCTATGAATCCGTTATCAGTGGCGTCGGTGTGGAGGTTTCTAAATCGATTGCATCATTCTTCAGCGACCCCAATCACCGCGATTGGGTGAAGATCATGCGCCAAGCGGGTTTAAACTTAGTGGAAAAAACGACCACGCAATCCGTTGCGGCCGTCGCCGGAAAAACTTTCGTATTAACTGGCACACTCCCCTCGCTCGGACGTGACGAGGCCCGCGATCTGATTGAAAAAGCCGGCGGAAAAGTTTCGGGTAGCGTCAGCAAGAATACCGACTATGTGGTCGCCGGCGAAGAAGCGGGCTCGAAGCTCACCAAGGCCCAAGAGCTCGGTGTAAAAATTTTAGACGAAGCCAGTCTGCGTAAACTATTGGGTTAATAAAACTAAAGGTAATAACCCTTTATTTTTGACCTTCAGGCTCGGGCTGTGTCTATTGCCTCGTGGCCACCAAACTTCTGCTTCTTGACTGCGATTCGACCCTTTCGGCAATCGAAGGCATCGATGAGTTGGGTCGTTTACGCGGACCCGAAGTTTTCAAGGCGGTCGAAGACATGACCAATGCAGCCATGAACGGCGGCACACCCATGGAGGCAATTTTCGCCAAGCGCCTCGATATGATTAAGCCTACTTTGGCAGAGTGTGAAGCCATCGGTGCAAAGTATATCGCTCATATTGAACCCACGGCCGTGGCCTCATTAAAACAATTACGTCAAGCCGGCTGGACGATTGTCATCGTGAGCGGCGGCTTCACTCAAATCATACAACCCCTAGCCAGGATTCTCGGCATCGACCGCGTTGAAGCGGTGGTTTTAAAATTCCACGCCGATGGCAGCTACGCGGGCTACGATGAATCCTGCCCCACTTCTAAAACTAAGGGGAAGAATGCCGTTGCTCGTAAACTTCGTGCGGAATTTCAAGCCGACCGCGTCATCATGGTCGGCGACGGTGCCAGCGATTTAGAAGTCAAAGGCGACGCCGACCGTGTTATCGGCTTCGGTCGCTACGCCGAACGTGCGAAAGTGAAAGCCGGCGCCGATGCGTTTATCTACGCGCTGTCCGACCTCGCAGCGGCGATTAATTAAACCCCGAGTAATTTCTTAATCGCTTTGCGGCGATACTGGAAAATCTCAGAGACCTTGCCTTTCACAAAAGGGTAAGCGACTTCGCCCAACGGCCAGAGCGGTAACTTATAAAGTACTTCATCATCCATGCGCGTGCGGCCACCTTCATCGGCAAAGGTGTGCGTATGGAACCAAATCGCGTACGGACCTTTTAATTGCTGATCGGCAAACGCGTAGGGCGGATCCCAATGCGTGATGCGTGTGCGCCAACCAAACGGCACGCCGCTGAGTTTAATTTTATAATCAATTAACGTACCCTGACCCATCACAATGGGTAAAGGTGTGATAATCTTAAATTGTAATTCGGGAGGCGTAATTGCCTGCAAGTTTTCTGCCTTCGAGAAGAATTCAAATACCTTCTCAATCGGCAACGGGAGCATCGTGCTCTCGAAATAACGGTGGACACCGCGGGGCAGCGAATGGGGTCGGGCTAAGTGCTCTCTACGGTGGGCTCGGATTACTTCGCTGTAGTCTTTCACGGTTGGGTCAGGAATTTACACGCAGGCTGGCGATATTCAGCCCCACTGTCAAGGGACGCCAATGGGAATGGGCTTGCTCACGGCACAGGATGGGCTTGGCTCAATGACCTTCGGCCATGCCCTCATCCCACTCCCGTCGTCAGACCCGCGGTGCCTTCGGCAATCGCAAACCTCGCCCCATCGAACGCGACTTCTCTACCCCCGAACCCGCTGCCGTAGAAAAAGCACCACGCGCGCTCACCATCGCCGATAAGTTCTCAACCTTCTGTCAGCCTATTCTGGAACAAGCCGGAAATAACCGTACCGCCGCCAAGGGTGCCATGAATGTAGCCATCCTCATCTGGAACGCCTCCATCGAAGGCGCCACCAAGATCAAGGAAGCTAAAGCCAAACTCTGTGCCCTGCCTGGTTCTTCCCCAGAACAAGTCGAAGAACTAGTCACCTCGATGATCGCCCGCAAAGACGAACTCTACCCCAACGAGAATTCGCTCATCACCAACTTTAAGCTCAAGTTCAGCCACCGACGCACGTCCTTCAATATCTCAGCCGTTAATATTAAGCCCGAAGGCCTCACCAAGGCGGACCTGCAGGACGTTATTACGCCGTCGATGTAATTTTTCCGTTTGCGGGTTGGCCGCAATGGATGAATCTTAAGGCATGGCCACGCTCGCCCTCCGTAACGCTGAAATCGTCAACGAGGGACGTCGATTCAAGGCCGACGTGCTTATTCGCGATTGCATCATCGAACGCATCGGCGAGTTGCCTGCTGGACTAAAGGCTGATCGGGAAATCGATTTAAAAGGCAAACTGCTGCTGCCGGGTCTCATCGACGACCAAGTGCACTTCCGCGAACCCGGCCTCACCCATAAGGCCACCATCGCGAGCGAAGCACGCGCGGCCGTCGCCGGCGGGGTGACCTCGTTCATGGAGATGCCCAACACCAATCCGCCAGCCACCACAATTGAGGAACTGGAATTAAAGTACGCACGCGCCGCCGCCACGTCCGTCGCCAATTACTCTTTCTTCTTCGGTGCCACGAATACTAATCTCGAGATCATCAAACGTGTTAACCCAGAAAAAGTCTGTGGAGTAAAGGTGTTCATGGGCTCTTCGACAGGCGATATGCTCGTCGACAGTCCGGGTGTACTCGAAGGCATTTTTCAACATTCGCCGACGCTGATTGCGACACACTGCGAGGACACTCCGATGATTAAATTAGCGGAGGCCGCCGCTAAAGCGAAATGGGGCGAGGACGTACCAGCCGCTGAACACGGCCGCATCCGCTCCGTCGAGGCCTGTTACAAATCCTCTTCGACCGCGATTGAACTGGCCCGTCGCCACGGGGCACGGCTGCACGTGCTACACATCACCACGGCCAAGGAAATCGGACTGTTCAGTAATGCGCCTCTACTCGGCAAACGCATCACCGCCGAAGCCTGCGTACACCACCTCTGGTTTGCCGAAGAAGACTACGCCACCCTCGGACATCAGATTAAATGCAACCCCGCCATTAAAACCAAAGAAGACCGCGCCGCGATTCGGGCCGCCGTAGCCAGTGGTGCCATCGATGTGATTGCGACCGACCACGCCCCACACACGCGCGAAGAAAAAGCACAGTCCTACTTCAAAGCACCTTCCGGCCTGCCCCTCGTTCAACACTCACTGCTCGTACTCTTAGATTTAGTTCAGCAAGGAGTCTTCACTCTCGAAACCGCGGTTCAACGCGCCTGCCATGCACCGGCGATTTTATTCGGCGTCGAAAAACGCGGCTTCATTCGCGAGGGCTATTACGCCGACCTCGTCGTCGTTGATCCCCAAAAGCCCTACACGGTCTCAGCCCATAACGTTCTCTTCCAATGCGGCTGGTCACCCCTCGAAGGCCATACTTTTAAAAACAGCATTCACCAAACGTTCGTGAACGGCGTCAGCGTGTACGAAAACGGCAAAGTCAACGATGCGTCCCGCGGTATGCGCTTAACGTTTAACGGCAATCGTCGGTAATCACTCCCCTGCGGGAATCTCATCCTTGGCACCGGCTTCGTAACGCTCGCACCAAGCTTTTGACCATGAGGCGAAGTCGCCCGCCGCAATGTGTGCACGCGCCTGATCCATAAGGTCCTGCAGGAAGTGAATATTGTGTAAGCCGAGCAAGGTGCCGCCGAGCGATTCGCTCGCGTGGTGTAAGTGACGGAGGTATGCGCGCGAGAAATTCTTACAGGTATAATTATCTAATCCTTCCACGAGCGGACGGTGGTCTTCTTTATATCGTAAATGCTTTAAGCTCACGGGCCCATCGGGCGTAAACGCGCCACCGTGACGGCCAATGCGCGTGGGCATGGTGCAATCAAACATGTCCGCCCCGAGTGCCACCATGCGCAATAATTGCGGAGGCGTACCGACGCCCATGACGTAACGTGGTTTATTCTTTGGTAATAAAGGGGCAACGATACCCACCTGACGCATCATCTCTTCTTCAGGCTCGCCGACGCTCACGCCGCCAATTGCAAAGCCTGGGAAATCGAGTCCGGCCAATTCCTCAGCACAGCGCACACGCAAGTCTTCAAAGACCGAACCTTGATTAATGCAGAACAAGTGACGGCCGGAAGCGAGGAAGCCATTATCCTTGGCAAGTTGTAACATCTCTTTCGCCCAGCGAATCGTACGCGTCACGGCCACCTCACAGGCCTCGCGTTCGCAGGGCCAAGGCGGACATTCATCCAGCACCATGGCGATGTCGGACCCCAGGGCATCTTGAATCGCCAAACAGTCTTTCACATCCAAGAACAGCGGATTTCCATCGAGGTGCGATTTAAAATGGATGCCCTCATCGGTAACCTGACGGAACTTCGCCAACGAGAAAACCTGGAAACCTCCACTGTCGGTTAAAATTGGCTTATCCCAATGCATAAACTTATGCAGACCGCCCGCCTGACGGACAATATCGCGACCCGGACGAAGGTTAAGGTGGTAAGTGTTACTTAATAAAATCTGCGCTCCTGTATCCTCCACCATCTGCGGCGTAAGGCCCTTCACCGTGGCTTGCGTACCCACCGGCATGAACACAGGTGTGCGCACTTCACCGTGCGGCGTCTTCAAGACACCTAGGCGTGCCGCGGTGGCCGTATCAGTTTTAAGCAGAGTGAACACGGAGAATGATTAGGGGACATGTTGGTAGGCTGGCAAGAAGGCATGATAAGGTAGGGGCGCGACTGCGTCGCGCCCGTTGACCCAAATAGGCGATAAAACCACCAATCTCGAATTACCACGCTGATTGAGAAACGGGCACGACGCAGTCGCGCCCCTACCCGCCCCCTCTTTGTAGCTACGCTACAAAGAAAAACTCTCCCCACACGAGCAGCTGGCCTTGGCGTTGGGATTGGAAAATTTAAAACCGCCCCCGATCATCTTGTCGGAATAGTCTAATTGGGTGCCGCGAAGGTACAGGGCCGACTTCGGATCAATCAGTACCTCCACGCCCTCCGAACAAACTAAAATATCGCCCGACTTCGCTTCGCCCACGAAGCGGAGTTTATAAGACAAGCCATTGCAACCGCCCCCCGTAATCGCAGCACGTAAATATTTTCCGTTGGCCTCGCGAACGGCCAATGACTTCACCTTCACACCCGCGGGCGGCGTTAAGCGGATGAGACGCTCATCGGCTTGACGCAAGGTGATGGTGGCGGCATCGGACATTACCTTAACCTTTAAAGGATTCGGCAATAACGCAAGCCAAGCAAAACCAAATCAGGCTTGCCCGCATCACCCGCACACCCAATCCTTAACTTTCAAGGGTTCGGTCGCGTAGCTCAGTTGGTTAGAGCGCTACATTCACATTGTAGAAGTCACAGGTTCAAGTCCTGTCGCGACCACCACCTTGAGATTTTACCCGCAGTCCTGGGCGTCGACGTCGATGGTATCGATGACTTCCTCGTCGCGTAATATCTTTGCACGCAACGGCAGAATAGCCGCAAGGAGCGATTTCACGCCTGAAACAAAATACCAAAGGTGCACACGGTACTGATCCTGCACGCGCTCAAAGGGACACGGTGCTGGCCCACGAATTTCGGCCATCCCAGGGTGCAGTCGTTCAAACTCTTTCACCCAGGCTTCGGCCACAAAGTTAACTTTCTCTAAATTTC
>CANBWJ010000073.1 GCA_947373115.1 Opitutia bacterium
AAGGGTGAAGGACCTGAAGACCTGCAAGACCTCGTGCTGAAACTCGGCATGGAAGTTGTACGTCTTGCCGGCGTTGCGGGCTCCACGCTCTCTGCTAAACAAACTGTTGAGAAGCACCTCAAGGATGGCTCGGCACTCGAGAAGTTTAAAGCCATGGTGCGTGCTCAAGGCGGTAAGACCGATTGGATCGACGATCCCTCGAAATTCCCTCACGCCAAATTTATTCGCAAGCTCCCTGCGCCTAAGCGCGGTTACGTTCATACCATTGATGCCGGCAAGATTGCTCAAGGTGTACGCATCCTCGCCACGCAGAAGGACGGTACGTTGGACCCATCGGTCGGCGTGACAGAGATTCGCAAAGTCGGCACACAGGTGAAGCAAGGTGAGCCTCTCATCATGATTCACTATAATGACGAAGCCAAAGTGGATCAGGCGCTGCCTTACTTCCGCGATGCTTATCGTCTCGCGCCGAAGCGACCCAACATGCCACCGCTCGTCGTCGAGCGTGTTGCGTAAAACAAAAGGCCGTCATTTGACGGCCTTTTTTGTTAAATGACACCATAATTGGTTAAAATCCAGTTTGCATCGATTGCAGGTTGTGTCGGGTTTTTGTGATGATAGTTTTAATACATGAAGACACAATGGGCAGGTTGGATGATGGGTGTATTTTTGGCGGGTGTGTTGTTAGCCGCGCCCGAACAAGCAGCTAATAAGAAAACGGGCACGACGACGGTCAATGGCACCATCGATGGTAAGAAGGTGGACACACGTACAACGACCTTTGGTGGAATCACTACGACCACTGGTACGGTTGACGGTAAACCCATTCAGACTCGCACGAGTACCTTTGGCGGTATTACGACTACCACTGGCACGCTTGGCAATCAGCGCATTGACACGCGAACGTCGACCTTCGGCGGCATTACCTCCACGAGTGGAAAGATTGGCGATCAATCGGTGAGTACGCGGACTTCGACTTTTGGCGGTGTGACCTCCACAAATGGAAATATTGGGTCGGAGAATGTGTCGACGCGTACGACTACTTTCGGCGGGGTCACATCAACTACTGGAAATGTCGGGGACGACGCGGTTAATTTACGGGAGACGACCTTTGGGGGAGAAAAGTAGTTTCATTCATAGGGGGTACGTGGGTAAGGTGACACGTTGGCAAGGGGAGATGCAGCGGATGACGCGGAGCGCCATCCCTACCCGAGGCAGGGCGTAGGGGAACAAATCTAAGAGAAGAGGGTTTAAGCAGTACCCCTCTCAATTAACTACCCCATGTCACCTATATCCGTGCCAACTTTTCCCCTGAATCGCAGGGGTTTACTTTTTCAAATTTTCAGTCAATTAGGGAGGTCTATGCGCTCAATGCTCAAGGCCTCAATGATGGTTGTGGTAGCTTTGTTTGGTTCCGCCCAGGCAGCTGAATCGACCAGCCAACGTCTTTCGACCGGTTGGGAATATTACCAAGGATCATTAGGTAGCACCTGGGAAGTCTGGCGCGGCGAAGCGGCGTCCGATAATGTGACCTGGAACGCGGTAACTTTGCCTCATTGCTTTAACGGTCGTGATTCGGTCGACCCCGATGTTCGTTATTACCAAGGCCCGGGTTGGTACCGCACGAAGTTGAAGATTAATAATCCGTATCCGAATGGTCGGACGGTTTTGCATTTTGATGGTGCCGGTCAGAAATCGCAGGTGTTTGTATACACGCAAAAAGTAGGCGAGCATTTGGGTGGCTATGATCAGTGGGCAGTGGACATCACGGATGCAGCGGCGAAGGCGTTGGCGCGTAAGGGTGCGAACGGCGAAGTGCCGATTGCCGTGCAGTGTGATAATTCGCGTGAGGCCGAGAGTGTGCCTTCGGATTTAAGTGACTTTAACCGTTACGGCGGATTGTATCGCCACGTGTATTTAAAATACCTCCCAGCGGTGTCGCTGGAGCGGGTGCATGCTTTGCCCGTGTTGGTGAACGGTCAGGCTAATGTGAAAGTTCGAGCGCGTTTGGGTAATCCAACAGGCTTGAAGGACGAAGTCGAATTGGCCTTGGAAGTCACTGATGCCGCTGGAAAAATCGTATTTACCAAAACGGATAAACAAGTGGCCTGGAATGGTGCGGTCGAAATTGCGGCGTTTGATATCAAGCAGCCGATGTTATGGTCGCCTAAGACTCCTAATCTTTATAAGTTGAAGGCCGTGATTAAGTCAGTGCACGGCGAGCAGGTTGTGAATGAGCGTTTCGGGGTGCGTTCGACCGAGTGGGTGGCGAACGGACCGTTTAAATTAAACGGCGAGCGTTTGCTATTAAAAGGCACGCACTACCATGAAGACCACGCCGGTGTTGCGGCAGCGGTGCCGGATGAAGAAGTCCGCAAGACCATGCAGATGATTAAGGACATGGGGGCTAATTTCGTTCGACTCGGTCACTATCAACAAGCGCCATTGGTTTTAGAGCTTTGTGATGAATTGGGTCTTTTGGCTTGGGAGGAAATTCCTTGGTGTCGCGGCGGTTTGGGCGGTGAGCGTTACAAGCAGCAGTGTTTAGATATGCAAAAAGCGATGGTTGATCAGCACATGAACCACGCTTCCATTATCATGTGGGGTTTGGGTAATGAGAACGATTGGCCCGGCGATTTTGAAGTGCAGGACAAAGAAGCGATTAAGGCGTTTATGAAGGTGCTGAACAAGCAATCCCATGATTTGGATCCATCGCGCGTGACCACGATTCGTCGTTGTGATTTCTGTAAGGACATTGTCGACGTCTATTCGCCGAGCATCTGGGCGGGCTGGTATTCCGGTCGTTACACGGAGTATAAAGACTCTACGGACAGTTGGATTAAGAAAGTTAAGCACTTCTTCCACGCCGAGTGGGGCGGTGATAGTCATGCCCGTCGTTTTGCGGAGGATCCAGAGTCGATGGTTGCGAAGATTGATGTCGGTCAGGGCACAGCGGAGAAGGGTAAGGCCTATAAAGCGTCCAGTGGTGGCAAGGTGCGGATGTCAAAGGACGGCGATTGGTCGGAGAGTTACATGGCAAACCTCTTTGACTGGCATTTGAAGGAGCAGGAAACCATGCCGAATTTAACCGGCAGTGCACAGTGGATCTTTAAGGACTTTGCGACGCCGCTGCGTCCCGAGAATCCGGTGCCACGTATGAATCAGAAGGGCGTGATTGAGCGTGATGGTACGCCCAAGGAGTCATTTTATATTTTCCAGAGTTATTGGTCGGAAAAACCCATGGTGCGCTTGTTTGGTCACGAGTGGCAGACCCGCTGGGGTAAGGCGGGCGAGGCTAAAGAAATTCGCGTATATTCAAACTGTGCGCAGGTTGAATTGTTTGTGAATGGCAAGTCGGCTGGCGTGAAGAAGCGTAACAGTCAGGACTACCCGGCGGCGGGCTTGCGCTGGAATATCGTACTCAATGAGGGGGCGAACCAATTGAAGGCCGTCGCTGTGGTTGAAAAGATTTCGGATGAAATCACAGTTGGCTACCAGAGCGCCGTCTGGGGTGCGCCGGCGAAGTTGGTGCTCAAGGAAATCGCCCAGAAGGATGGCGTCGTGACATTGGAAGCACGCATTTATGATGCCGCAGGCGTGGCGTGTTTGGATGCCGCGACGCTCATTCGTTTTGGTAATACTGGGGACGCTAAGCTCTTGGACAATCTCGGCACCTCAACCGGTGCACGTGCCGTTCAATTGTACAATGGGCGTGCGATTATCAGTGCACAGCTCACGGGTCCGAAGGCCTGCTTTAGTTTAGCGTCGGAGGGTCTGGAGACGCAGTACCTCTTCGTTAACAACTCCAAGAAATAATCTTATCATGAAAAGCCTAACTAAACTCTTAAGTTCAGTCATAGTGGTCGCGACCATGGCGCTCGTGGCGTTGGTCATGTTGCCAGTGAAGGTTGCCGCTGAGGCGATGGTGGATGTGGCGGTGCATGATAAGGAGCGTATTTTAAAGTTAGCAGACGCGGCGATGTCGCAGGTGCCGTTAACGATTACATCGGACGTGGCCAAATACACAACGGGTGGTCCGAATGATTTCTACTCCAATGGGGACTATTGGTGGCCAGACCCCAGCAAGCCTGATGGCGTGCCGTACATGCAGCGCGACGGGCAGACGAACCCGAATAATTTCGTGGCGCACCGCATGGCGATGCGGAACACAAAGGATGCGGTCGCGGCGTTAGCGGCGGCTTACAAGGTGACGGGTGACGACAAGTATGTCGTTAAAGCATCGGAGTTATTGAAGGTTTTCTTTATTGATGCGAAGACACGGATGAATCCGCACCTTGCGTTCACGCAGGCCATTCCCGGTCGAACAACCGGATCAAAGACGGGGGTAATCGATGGGCTACACTTAGTGGAGATTCCGGTAGCCATTAAGGCATTGGAGAAATCGAAGGCATTTGATGCGGAATTGGCGAAGGCGTTGCATGCTTGGTTTGCGGAGTTGAATCACTGGATGCTGACGCACAAGAACGGTATTGATGAAGGTGAGTCGCTTAATAATCACGCCGTGGCGTATTTCTTGCAGGTCGCGGTCTTTGCTGATTTTAATGGTGAAAAGGAAACCTTAGCGAAGTGTCGCACGCGTTTTAAGGATGTCTTTGTGAATGTGCAGATGGCTCCAGATGGAAGTTTCCCGCGTGAAACGGCGCGTACGAAACCTTATGCGTATTCAATTTTTCAATTAGATAATATGGTGGCGTTGTGTAAGGTTTTATCGACTCCGGAGGACAATCTATGGAACTACGAAGGCCCTGAAGGGCGTAGCATTAAAAAGGCAGTGGCCTGGCTATATCCTTACTTGGCTGATAAATCGACCTGGCCTAAGGCGCCTGATGTGATGGCGTGGGACGGTTGGCCCTCTCGTCAGCCTGCCTTATTATTCGCGGGTCAGGTATTCAATGAGCCCAAGTACATTGAACTTTGGAAGAAGTTGCCGACCGATCCAACGGACTTAGAAGTCCGCCGGAATATTGCGATTACCCAGCCGGTGTTGTGGTGAGTCGGGTATCAGGTGTCAGGTGACGGGTGTCGGGAAGGCCAGAGACAATGCAAAGGTGCAAAACGTAGCGGAGCTACTGTGCAAAGGTGGAAAGGTGAGAAAATGGGTGTCGGGTTTCGGGTGACGGGTGTCGGGAGAGTTGTGGAAAACCAGGTGTCAGGTGACAGGTGCCGGGTGTCAGGTAATATTACCCGATACCCGATACCAGAGACCTGATGCCTGGAACCTGTATCAAGATAGAGCGGATGGCGCGGAGCGCCGTCCCTACCCGAGACAGTGAGAATAGGGTGTAGGGCGAGATTCGTATATCGCGTGGCGAACGGGCACAACGCAGTCGTGCCCCTACCTTGGGGTTGAACTTTGGGTGAGTTGAGGGGTTAATTAGGAAATGCGGTGCGTTGTAATATTATTTTTTGGGCTGCTGATGGGCTCAGCGGTGCGAGCGGCGGAGGTGCGGCCGAATATTTTGGTGATTGTGGTGGATGATTTGGGGTGGGCGGGGGTGGGGTATCATAATAAGGCTATGACAACGCCGAATTTGGATAAGCTGGCGAAGGAGTCGACGGAGCTGCAGCGGTTTTACGTTTACCCTGTCTGCAGTCCGACACGTGCGGCTTTATTAACGGGTCAGATGCCACGCCGATTTGGAATTACAACAGCGTTGAATGGGAATGACCCAGGGATTCCGGCAGGGCTATCGACGATTGCGGGAACGTTAAAATCCGCTGGTTATCATACATCGCTCGTGGGCAAATGGCATTTGGGGAAAGCAACGGTGCCGCAGGGCAATGGCTTTGAACACTTTTACGGATTTATTTCGGCGGAGGTGGATTATTATAAACACACGTCGAAGAATGGGCGGCCCGATTGGCAGCGGGACGGGAAGGCCGTGGAGGAGGAAGGCTATTCGACTTATCTCTTGGCGGACGATGTGGTACGACAGGTGAAGTCGCGCGATAAGACGAAGCCATTTTATATTCAGTTATGTTTGAATGCCCCGCACGACCCGCTGAGTGCGCCGGCGGAGTTGGTGCAGAAGCATAAAGCGAAGGGAGAGAAGTTGGGGCTTTATGCGGCGGTGGTGGAGGCGATGGACGAGGGAATTGGTCGCGTGCTCAAGGTTCTGGAATCTGAAAAAATTAAGGAAAATACTTTAGTCGTGTTTTTCTCGGACAATGGCGCTTCGGGTCGAGAAGGGGGCGATAATACGCCGCTGAATTCGGGTAAGGGGTCGGTGTATGAGGGTGGAATTCACACGCCCGCGTTGGTGCGTTGGCCGGGGCGGATGGCGGCGGGTGTCGGTTTAGCACAACCTATTGCTGTCCAGGATTTATATCCAACCTTAGTGGCGGCGGCGGGAGCGACGATGCCTGCGAAGGGCAAGGTCGATGGAACGAGTCAATTGAATGCGTGGTTAATGGGAAAGGTGCAGCCGCGTGATGCCTTTGTGGTTTCGGTGAGCGACACCGCGTTGTTTGATGGCGATTGGAAGTTGATTAAATTTACAGACGGCAAAAGGGCGTTGTATAATTTAAAGGATGATCTTTCGGAGCGTAATAATTTGGTGA
>CANBWJ010000074.1 GCA_947373115.1 Opitutia bacterium
CCTTCGCAACCGCGACGACTGGCAAGCGTTTGAATGTGCTCTTCAAAACGTGAAATGAAACTCACGGCCGACTTTACTTTGCCCTTAATGGCTTGAGACAAAGAAAAATACTCTTTGCCGCGCCAGGCGCGCCAGCGGTTGTAAAAACGATTAATATCCAGTAAAACTTGGTAGCTGATGTCGCCCAACACCGCGAGCCAGCGCATCTTGGCCATGACGGTATCAAACGCATCTCCGTGAATGCAAAGGTAACGTCGGCCATCCGCCGCCTCGTGAATGTGCTCCTCGGCCAGTTCAATGCGGTCCAAACTAATTGGGATTAAGCGACGGATAAAATCGTCGTGATTACCACGCAGGTAAACCACGCGCGTGCCATCTTTCTCCGCCATCTTTAATAAACGACGCACCACGGCAGTGTGTGCCGGGCCCCAGTGATTTTTGCGCTGCAACGACCACAAATCGATAATGTCTCCATTGAGAATCAGCTTTTCACAACGCACACCGCGCAAGACATCGAGCAACTCGCGGGCTTTGGCATCCTTCGTGCCCAAGTGTAGGTCCGACAAAATTAATGTACGGAACTGAATCTTAGGTGACAGTAAACGTGGCGATTCTTGCATGCAAAAACATTACGTGACGAATGTGACAATCCCATGCCACCCCCGCCTCAAATCTGTAACAGGTACAGGGGCGTTCTTACCTTGGGTAGGGACGTCGCTCCGCGGCGTCCGCTGTACCTATCTCAGGCATCAGGTAACAGGAGTCGGGAAACAAATCCTGAAACCTAGTCCCCGAAACTCTCCCGACACCCGTCACTCGACACCCAACCTTTAATTGCTTTTCCACCTTTGCACTTTTGCACCTTTGCACTGCCTCACACCCCCTTGCCTCCATGCCAACGTACCCCTCTGAACCAGCCCAACCACCTGATGTTACGAAAGTTACAGGTGTGTGACGGACGAGGCTTGCCCCAGGACCTACTAACCTGTTTTGAAGACATACCACCAAACTATGAAAAACTTCCTTAAGAAGGTCATGGGCAAAGATGAAAAGTTCTACGAGCTCTTGGAAGCCAGTGCCGATGAAGCTCAAAAAAGTGCGAAATCACTCTCCAAGCTTTATGCGACCGTAGGTAAAGGAAACTTTGAAGCCTGTTTCACCGAACTCGTCGTGGCACGACGCAATGACAAACGAATTGGCCTCTCCATCACGCAAGAGCTCTGCCAGACTTTTGTAACCCCTCTTGAGCGCGAGGACATCGAAGCCCTCGCCAACGCGCTATATAAGATTCCAAAGACCTGCGAGAAAATCGGCGAACGCTTAGCCATCTGCCCTTCTCAGTTTTCGACCGACATTGTCGATAAACAAGTCCGCATGCTAGAACAAGCGACGGAAGTTACCGCACGTCTGGTCTCCCGCTTACGCAAGCTTTCTAATGTTGAAGAAATTCAAGATGACTATGAAACCCTCCAAACCATTGAGGGCGACGCGGATCGCCTAATGGTCGGCCTCTTGCGCGATTTATATCAAGGTAGCGTTGATGCGAAAGAAGTGGTTGTGCTCAAAGATATTTACGAACTCCTCGAGCGCGCCATCGATCATTGTCGTGATGCGGGCAAAGTGGTCTTCCAAATCGCTCTTAAATACGCCTAAGCCTTCCTGACCTCTGGTTATGGATCCTTTTCTGTTAATGGTGACGGTCATCTTGGTGGCCTTGGTGTTTGAATACATCAATGGCTTCCACGACGCCGCTAATGCCATCGCGACCGTTGTTTCCACCCGCGTTTTAACTCCCCGCCAAGCTATCATGTTGGCGGCAGTGACCAACCTCATCGGCGCCTTCTGGGGCACCGCCGTAGCCAAAACCATTTACTCTGGTTACATTGATTTATCTGGGGGATTTCAGGTCGCTCAACTCGCCATCGCCTGCGGTCTACTCGGCGGCATCATCTGGAACCTCATCACCTGGTGGTTCGGTATTCCTTCCAGCTCCTCACACGCTTTGATTGGCGGACTCTGTGGTGGCGTACTTGGACAATCCCATCTCACCTGGAATCGCTTACTCTGGGACGGCGTGGATCATTCGGGCAAAGCCGTCGGCCTCTGGCCCAAACTCATCAAGCCGATGGTAATTTCTCCTTTTGTCGGTTTCACGCTCGGTATCATTTTCATGTTCTTGCTCACCGCACTCATTGTGCGCTTAGCCGGTCGTCCGAGCATCGTCCAAAAAGTTTTTGGCAAACTGCAACTCGTGTCCGCTGGTATGATGGGCTTTTCCCACGGCTCTAACGATTCGCAAAAGACGGTTGGAATCATCACCTTCGCCCTGATTGTTGGCGTCGGCTCTCACGCTTTTGATAACGTGCCTAGCTGGCTCGAATTCATGCGTCCAACTTTAGACGCCAAAGGCCAAGTCGAACATGCCCCCTACTGGGTTATCGCCCTTTGCGCCATTACGATGGCTCTCGGCACTGCCGCCGGTGGTTGGCGCATCATTCGCACGATGGGACACAAGATGGTAAAACTGCAACCCGTCCACGGCTTCGCTGCCGAAACTGCCGCCGCCATTACCATCAGCGGGGCTTCTGCTGCAGGTATTCCACTTTCCACTACGCACGTTATCTCTACTTCCATTTTAGGCGTCGGCACCATGAAACGTTTCGATGCCGTTAAATGGGGCTTGGTTGGTCGCATTGTTTGGGCCTGGGTCATCACCCTTCCCATAACAATTACACTTGGCTACCTGTTTTATCGCCTCGCCGTTCTCATCGGCTGGGCGTAAATTACTTCATAAACAAAAACTGCAGGCGCGATGTGGCGCGCTCGTCGTACTTCGAAAGTATGTTTTCGTAAATGGGGGTATCGTACGCCAATGACGCCATTCTTAAAATATGTAATTTATCTGCAAAACTGGCTTCCTTAATTTGTTCATAGGGCCACTTCTTGGCGGGCTTATCAATGTACGGCACCATGAAGTCGATAGCCTTACGCAAGCACTTCCCTTCTTTTAAGTTTTTCTTCCAAAGATCCACACCCACATGCTCACCCAAATTAGCGAGTGTGGTGAGAGCGTCCAAATTCATCGCCGAATAATCGAAGGACTTCGTCCGCGCCAACTCGAGCGGCATACTGCCGTCCGACTTAATTTGCTCTAAAAAACGCTCCCGCCAGGCCGACTCCAACATGCGCTTGGCTTCATCTTTCTTACCTAAACAAAGGGCAATCTGCACCGCCTGGACATCATACCACGAGCCGTGATTATTCTTGGCCGCTCGTTCGTCCTTCCCGTTGGGACTTTTAAGCATCCAGTCATAATAAGCCGACATCCAGGCCTTAAAAGCCTTCTGGTCGGCTTCCGTCCAAGCCCGCGAGCGACCCAATAAACTCATCGCGTCTATCACATCACCTAAACAGCGACCTTCTAAAACACCTTCACCGCGACCATCATTCTTGCCCATGATCGCCTGCGCATAAGTTAAATGCGGATTCATTTTTGTCTCCGGATCCAAAAACCAAACGCGCACCAGCTTCACCGCCCCCTCGGCATATTTATCTTCTTTCGTAAAATAATAGGCTAGTGCTAAGGTTTCTACAGCTTTCCCCATCTGGCCCATGCGATTATGGTCA
Source organism: Opitutia bacterium (assembly GCA_947373115.1). Taxonomy (GTDB): domain Bacteria; phylum Verrucomicrobiota; class Verrucomicrobiia; order Opitutales; family UBA953; genus UBA953. Next base: position 3,628 of record CANBWJ010000074.1, read on the forward strand.
CTCGAGGTTTCATCGTCGGCCTCCGGATTATGACGTCCGTCCTTCCGAATATAGGGCGTGCCATCGGACTTGCTGGGGTCCGGCCAAAAATACGGGGCGAGACTGATATAGTCATGCATGTCACCACTCGTCGGCACCTTCGTTTTATCCATCACCGAGGGCGGCTTTAACTTCAGTGCCTTTTCGGCATCCGCGATGAGCTTTTTCACTGCGGGTACCACGTTCTTATCCCCCGAAGTGTAACGGGACTTTGCCTTCTCCATCGAGCCAGGCTTCGCATTATAATACGGCACCGATAACTCCCCCGCCCAAACTGCCTGGCCCGCGACCAACAGAAGCAAAAGCGTTGTCGCGGTTCGACGGAGCATACGGGAGGCCCTGAAATTGCTGGAGTTTCGGCAACTGGCAACCGCAACCCATCGCCTCACCAGAAAAATGAATAAATTAACCCAAAAAGTCATTTTTCTCCCTTCTCACTTGCGCCCACGGGGGTCGCTTCTAACTTGCGGCTTCAACCATGGTGCAATCCGATTTCAGCTATAACAGTAAGATTGAGGGCGAGGTCATCGTGACCCGCGCCGATGCCGTGGTCAACTGGGTGCGTAGCCACTCGGTCTGGCCCATGCCGATGGGTCTCGCCTGCTGCGCCATCGAACTCATGGCCGCTGGCGGTTCGCGTTTCGACATTTCCCGCTTCGGCATGGAAGTGATGCGCTTCTCCCCTCGCCAAGCCGACTGCATGATCGTCTCGGGCACCGTCACTTATAAAATGGCTGAAGTCGTCCGCCGCATTTACGACCAAATGGCCGAACCCAAATGGGTCGTTGCCATGGGCGCCTGTGCTTCGACCGGTGGCATGTACCGCTCCTACGCTACCCTCCAAGGCGTCGATAACATCGTGCCGGTAGACATTTATATTTCTGGCTGCCCACCCCGCCCCGAAGCCCTGCTCGACGGCATGATGCTGCTCCAAGAAAAAATTCGCAACGAAGGCGGCTCCCTCAAACGCACGTTCCGCGGTCGCACCGTCGAAACTAAAATCGTCAGCTAATTGCTCCCATGGACGCCGCCGCGCTCACGCTGAAATTTCCACGCACGCAATCCCTGAAGTCCATCGACATGCCCACGTTCGCCGTGGCCAACGATGAACTCACCGAAATCGTCCGCTACCTCCGCGACACCCAAGGTTTCGATTTGCTGGCCGACCTCTGTGGCGTCGATTGGCCCTATCGCTCCCCACGCTTCGGCGTGGTGCTTCACCTGCTGAGCACCACCAACAAAGAATACGTTCGTCTCCACGCGGCATGCGATAACGACGCGGTGCCCAGCGTCACCTCGGTTCACCCTGGCGCCAACTGGCACGAACGCGAAGCGTACGATATGTTTGGTATAAAATTTACGGGTCACCCCGATCCTCGCCGCATCTTGATGTGGGAAAGCTACCCCTACCACCCTCTGCGCAAAGAATTCCCACTCGCCGGCATCGAAGTTCCCCTTCCCGCCGCCGACGTCGCTGCAGTCACCGGACAAAATGTTGAACCCGCTCCCATGATGGGCGGACCCTTCGTCTCCCACGGCGGTCACATGTCCAGTGCCGAACCCCAAGCCCTCGACCAATCTTGGAACGAGGAAAAACCTAAAGCTTAATTGACGTGAAAACCACGAAAGAAATTTCCCTCGGCGATATCGCCGCCCGCTCCGAAGAACTCCGCGGCGAGAACATGACCCTGAATATGGGTCCGTCTCACCCCGCCACCCACGGCGTACTCCGGCTGAGCCTCGAACTCGACGGCGATAAAGTAATCAAGTGCGACCCCGTCATCGGCTACCTCCACCGCGGTGACGAAAAAATCGCGGAGAACATGACCTACAATCAATTCGTGCCCTACACGGATCGTTTGGATTACCTCGCACCCCTCGCCAACAACGTCGCCTACGCTATCGCCGTTGAACGCCTCGCGGGATTAAAAATGCCCGAGCGCTGCGAAGCGATTCGCGTGGCTTGCTGCGAAATGGCACGCATCTCCTCTCACCTCCTCGGCATTGGCGTCTACGCCATGGATACAGGCGCTTGGACGGTGTTCATGTACACGTTCAACGAACGCGAAAAACTTTACACCCTCTTTGAAGAACTGACCGGCGCTCGCTTCACCACGAGCTACACTCGTATCGGCGGCCTCACGCGCGACCTTCCCGAAGGCTGGCTGCAACGCGTGGAAACTTTCTGCGATGGCGTGCTCAAAACCATCGACGAAGTGGATCGCCTGCTCACCCGCAACGGCATCTTCCTTGAACGCACCGAAGGCGTCGCCCCGATTTCCAAAGAGCTCGCCCTCGCCTACGGTCTCACCGGACCCAACCTCCGTGCTTCCGGCGTTCCCTTCGACCTTCGTAAAGACAAACCCTACTCGGGCTACGAGAAATACGAATTTGATATTCCCGTTGGCACCACCGGCGACTGCTTCGACCGCTACCTCGTCCGCATGGAAGAGGTTCGCCAATCCGTTCGCATCCTCCGCCAAGTCATCAAGACGATGCCCGGTGGCGCATGGTATGCCGAAGACGCGAAGAAGATTTTCCTACCTCCCAAAGCAAAAGTGATGACGAAGATGGAAGAGTTGATTCAAAACTTCATGCTCGTCACCGAGGGTCCCCAAATTCCAGCCGGTGAAGTTTACTTTGAAGCCGAAAATCCCAAAGGCTCCCTTGGTTTCTACATCGTCTCCAATGGCGGCGGCGTGCCTTATCGCCTGCGCATTCGCGGCCCAAGTTTCGTCAGCCTCAGCATCCTTCCTGCTATTGTCCCTGGCAATTTCCTCACCGACATCGCGTCCATC
>CANBWJ010000075.1 GCA_947373115.1 Opitutia bacterium
GGCGCCGACCCACGAGAGGTTGCCGACCTATTGCGTAAACACGGCCAGCCTGAGTAGGGACTAAAATCGGTACAGACGGATTGACTCACCTAGATTCCGAGACTTCATTTATTACTCATCGATGAGTGCAGTCCCCCCACCTCCTCCACCCCCACCTCCTCCCGGCGGAAGTCTCCCCACGCCACCTGCTCCGTCTCCGAAGGTTTCTCAGTCCGCTCCTGCATTTACTCCCCCTCCACCCGCTGCACTGGTCCCCCCTGCTGGCAACGTTACCATTCCACGCGCCACTATGGCCCCTTCGGCTCCGCACGTTGCCCCCATCCTGAGCAGTGATTCTTCTGACCGCGTTTCAACAGCTGAAGCGGGAATCGATGTGCTCGCCCTGCTCGCTTCCTTAACCGCTTTTGTTTTACTTTACCTGGATCTCTTCCAAAAAACTAAAGGATAAATTTATATGGCCTCCGACCTCATCACCAACCTCGACACCACCAATTTCGATTCGACGATTAAGTCATCGACTGTCCCCGTCCTCGTGGACTTCTGGGCGACCTGGTGTGGCCCCTGCAAGCAGCTCGGCCCCGTTCTCGATCAACTGGCCACCGAACTGGGTGCCAGTGCCAAAATCTGCAAGGTCGACGTGGACTCTAATCGCACCCTCGCCACTCAACTTGGCGTGACCTCGATTCCCGCCCTCTTCCTCTTCAAGAATGGTCAAGTGGTCGATAAGATGGTTGGCGCCCGCCCTAAAGGTGACATCGCTGCCTTCATCAAGAAGCACGCATAAGTCTTAACCAGACTACCAAACAAAAGACCCGAGGTGCGCCTCGGGTCTTTTGTTTGGTTAGGAAGTTAAATTACTTCGTCTCCAACGGATGAGCGTCGAGGATTTCCTTCGGGCTGTACTGACCGCGACCACCAATGGCCTTACGGATATCCTTAACCTTAACATCCGTCACTGCCTCGGCGTTATTACCCCAAGCCGAACGAACGTAGGAAACAATGTTAGCCACTTGGGCGTCATTAAGTCCGGCACCGATGTTCGGCATATTGCCCACATACTTAGCGCCTTTGACTTCGATTTCGCCGGCTAAGCCTGCGAGCACGATTTTGATGATACGCTCATCATTACCGAGCGGCCAAGGTGAACCCGCTAAAGGAGGAAAGGCACCTGGGACGCCCAAACCATTGGCCTGGTGACAAGCGGCACACTGTTGAATGAAAAGCTTTTCACCCTTGGCGAGATCCGCCTCAAATACCTTGGGTCCGCTATCAGCCACCAAGCGCGGTGCATCGAGGTCAAATGTGTTAGCCGAGAACCCCCCCGCATTACGCGTCAGGTAAACGCCTGCCCAGAAACCAAAACCGCAAAACAGAAAGACGATTACAATGGGCAACGAGGAAAAACCTTCGCTGGGCTCTTCCTTGTTCTTCGCCAACTGCGAGTGTGCCTCGACCAAACGACTGTCCGAGGAGTCTTCGTGAGACGGACGCTGCGAGTGATTGTTTGATGAATGAGAATCGTTCATGGGATTACTGTTTCAGCTTCGCTTCAGGCGAGCTGTAATCAATTTTAAGGGATTTGAGATAGGCCACGAGGGCAACTGCGTCCTCCGTCGGGCGGAACGAGCCGTCTTTAGACTGGGTGTAAAGGAAACCGTAAGCTGGCATAACGCTGCCGGGCATGGACGTTCGTAAATGTGTATGCACTTCATCGTCGGACTTAACTCGTGCACCGTAATTAACGAGATCGGGACCGAGTCGACGATTACCAAGCAGGACTTGTGACTGCAGCACGTAATCACGTGCCACGGATGGACGGCTCGCCCAACCGCGCGCAATGTCGTTACCCTGCCCCGCAGGACGAACCTGCTGCGTGTGACAAGTGACACAACCTAGGCTGAGATAAACTTCCCGACCCTGAATGGCCAAACCTGGCTCCTTGGCGGGGAAAAGTGGACCTCCCTCTTCTGCTGGGGCACGGTGCAACTGACCGAGTTGGACTTGGCCGCTGAGCAAGAGCCCACCGAACGAAGCAGCTAGGGTGAAAAAGACGCCAGCGAGAATCAAATTAAGGTTTTTCATGAGCGTCTCGTTTAGTAGGAACGACGATTAGAGGGGGCTTTATCAGCGGCTAACATGCCTAGGGCATTCAATGCAAAGGCGAAGTGCCCAACTAATAACAAGGATGCGGCTAAAAGTCCTGGCAGCGCGGAGACTGCGAAATCCGTGCGACCGTGGGCTGCCCAACCTTGCGTTAAACCCGCGACCACAAACAAGAGCGAACCAGCGGCACAGGACCAAAAGTGTAAATGTACGAGTTTAGCCGATGGCCAGAAGGATCCAGTGAGACGTGGCAGAATGTAATAAGCGGCACCGAAGATTACCATCGAAACGAAAGAGTAAATCGCAAGGTGCTCTTGGGCCTGACCAAACGGTGTGAAACGCACCAAAGCATTCAGCGAACGCGTGGAGAACACAATGTTAAGCAACGCGGACAGCGTGAAACTGATTGCACCCACCAAAACGAAACGGAGCGTCGTATTATTCCATGCTTGAGCGATACCGTTGCGCGGTGCCAAGGTGCCGAAGATGTTAACGGCCGTAATCACGGTAGGCACCAGCATCAACAGAGCAGCAACCACACCCACCGATTGAAGCCACACTGGAATCGGTCCGCCAAGCAAAGTCGCTGGACCCGTCCAACTCGCAAAGAGGAAGAGCGTCCAAAACCCGACCGTCGCTAAATAATAAGCCGAGATGGTACGACCTGATTCTTTGGCAACGAAGTAGTAAACGGCCGACAAGGCAGAACCACCCAGCCAAAGTAAGATTAAATTCTGGTAGAACCAGCTGTGCACCAAAGCCTGCATCACGCCGAGGGTCGGACACCAGAGCAGCATCAACTGAGCCACCACGGTAATCACTGGAAAAACAAAGGTCGCACCGATGATGTACCACTGGGAAACAAAAACATTACCGGTGGGTCGACGGGCAAAGGCAACCGCGGGCCAAAGGGCCGCAAACAAGAAGGCGACAACCATGGCAGGCGCGACTTCCTTCGGCATTTCCAACAGCGCAAAACCGTTGAGCTGACCGAGCAAAACCTGAATCAGTCCATACGTTAAAGTTAAATTCCAAACGATACCACCCAACACGGGTAGCCAGCTCGACTTCAATTCAAAGCGAGCGAGCGAGGACATAATCCAGAGATTCAAAGCAAACAAGGCATTGGACGCCCAGCCATAGATGAAGGCATTGCGCTGCAAGGTCTCAATGCGACCATAAGTAAACCATGGGCACTCACCCAGGAACGAAGGCACCTGTAACTTGAGTGCTACAATGAGGCTCAAGACCGAAGCCACGAGCAACCAGAGGAGTGACGAAAAAATGAAAGTGCGAACGGGAACACTGATGCTGGCATCGATGCGAGAAACCGAACCGCGTGAAGAATAATCCTGACTCATGGGTGAAATTATTTGGTACCGTTAGTAAAAACAGGAGCGGGTGCGGTTGCACCAGGGCCCACATTCGACTGACGGAGTTGGACGAGAACTTCGGGCTTAGCGGCAATCAGGGAGATGGCTGCTTCAATCGGAATATGATAAGTGCCATCGGTGTTGCGTCCGCTGTCCGCTAACTTTCCTTTAGCCTTCGACTCTAAGTCAGCACGCAGGGCTTTTTGAGCGAGTCGTCGATCCGCATCGACGCCATCCGTCGAACGAAAAGCGAGGTAGGCATAGGTAATCACGGCAATCGCCACGGCGAGAAAAGCAATGACACCTAACCAGGAGGCAACTTGCCCAGAAATAACGGGGCGCGAATTATTGGAATCACTCATGATAGTTGATGGACTCGAGAATACGTGGGTCGTGAACAGGAATGGTCTCGGCCTTCGTAGAACTACGAAGGAACAAACCAATCACCAAGGCACCGAAGCCAAAGATAGCGAGTAAATCGAGGGCGAGGTAACCGCTCAAGAAGGGCGAAACCACAAAACCTTCGGGAGCCGATGCTTCATTGATTTGTCGAGGTACGGCATTGAACCAAAGGTCGAAAATGCCGCCGACGAAAATGATGCCAGCGATGGTCAGCAGGCGACCAGCGATAATCTTGGAACGGTAGAACAATAACGAAAGGAATGGCAGGAAGAAGAACCCGAAAATCAGGTACATCGAGACGCCCCACCAGTCGCTCTTCAGTCCGGTAATCGGATTGAACTCACGAATGTTGTACCAAAAAGTTTCTTCGGGAATATTCGCCGTATAAATCAGGAAGTACTGGGAGAAGCTGATGTAGGCCCAGAAAACGGTGAAGGCTAACATCAAGCAACCGAGCACGTGACGGTGCGCTTGATTTAAGATTCCGTCCAACCAGCCGCCATTGGAGAGTCGGTAGGTCAAAATTACCGTGGTCGCCAAGGCCAAGCGAATCGAGAGGGCGAAGAACCACACCCCGTACATGGTCGAGAACCAGTGGTACGAAAGGGCCATGAGGCAATCGAAGGCCAACATCGTAAGCATCACCGCGCTGGCAGGAATACCCACCGCCGAGATGGCGTGTAAGCGGTGCGTGAGATTGGCATCACGTACTTTGTCTTGTTGGAACGAGAAGCGACGCAGTGCCCAGGTAATGACACCAAAGAAGACGACGTAGAGGGTGATGCGAATCAGGAAGAAGGTTGGATTCAAGAACCAGCTCTTCGCCTGTAAAATCGGGTCATGCCCTACTTCGTGTCCGCTCGGCAACAGGTGTGTCGCGTCGGTCCATTCCCAAAGCAAGTGACGGAATGACGGAATGAAGGCCAAAGGTACAATGCTGAGTAATAAAACGATTGGCAGTGCACCAATCATAAATTCCCAAGAACGACGAATCACGGGAGCCCAACCCGCATCAAAAATGCGGGTGATCATCGTGAGCATCAGCATACCAATTAAAACTGAAACCCAGAACATCGAACCCAGCAGTACCGACAAGACCGGGCGATGATTATGCTCAGCGGCACCGTTAATTGCCAACAGCCAAACGGCGGCAATGGCCACGAGGCCAGCGACAACGAAAGTTGGCCAGCGAGAAGAAATTTTAACAGAAGGTGTGCTCATGTGGGTTTACTTGACGGTCGCTTTCACTGAAGCGGGGACGAGTTCAGGTGGGCAAGATTGTGAAAGTTGCAGCGCACGAACGTAGGCCACAACGGCCCAACGCTCTTCCGGTGAAAGCTTATCACCGTAAGGCATCATCGTATTCTTACCATTGGTAATAACATCGAAAATCTGGCCTTGAGGATACGTGCGGTACATCGGGCTCTGTAAGTTCGCGATCGTGTTAATCGCCACGTCGCCTTCGATGGCCGAACGTGCCTTGAGGATACCGTTACCATCCGCAGCCTGTCCGTGACAGACGGCACAGTAGATTTGGTACTTGGTGCGACCGAGCTCAAGCAACTTGCTGTCGATGACAAAGGGCTTTAATTCACCCGAGGGCAGCATCGTTAATGACTTCACCGGGAAATCAGCGAGGAAATTACCGCGCTCATCTTTGCCGGTGACGAAGGTTGGGTTAATCGATTCGGCCCGACGGTACTCGGCGGAAAACACTTTGGTGGGCTCTAAACCCGTGCCACGTGGGACGGATCCTGCCACGGGCGGACGTGCATCGCGGCCATCGGCAAAGAAAGTATTCTCACCTTGGGCTTTGTAACGCGCCTGGTAGTCCATGTCGTCAAAGACATAGACCGGCGTTTGCTTGGAGGTCTTACCTTGGAAGCCAAGGAAACCCAGCAAGGCCACAACGGCGACAGCAAGAAATGTAAGGTAACGACGCATGTTTAATTACTCGCGAATGACGGTGATTTCCTGACCGCCGAGCGACAGCAGGAAGTTGCGGGATTCATCCAAGTGGAAGTTTTTGTCACGAGCCTCGAGGACGATCATGAAGGTGTCGTCCGAAGTGCGTGCAAACTGCGGGAGATCAAACAAGGGGTGATGGTGATGCGGCAGACGGTTCAAAATGAACTGACCGAAGAACGTACCAAACGCTGCGAAGAGAATGGTGCACTCGTACATTACCGGGAACGGAAAGATGGGACTCCAGAACGGCTTACCGCCCACAATGAGCGGATAGTCGTACGAATTCATGAACCACGTCAGCAAGCAGCCCGTGATAAAACCCGTGACGCCACCCAGCAGGGTTAAGCGTGGCACCTTGGAGCGGGGCAAGCCCATGGCTTGATCCATGCCGTGAATGGGGAAAGGTGTGTGAACATCCCAGCTCTTCCAGCCGGCATCACGCACTTTTTCAGCAGCGTGAAAGACGTCGGAAGGACTGCGGAAAGTGCAGGCGACACCGTGGATGCTTTCGTTGCGTTCGTTCATGGTAGTCGGGCGTCGTTATCAGTGAGCGTGGGGATCGGCTTGCGGTGCGACCATCTTCACTTCGGC
>CANBWJ010000076.1 GCA_947373115.1 Opitutia bacterium
CCTTGGGTTGAAGGCGAGGTTTACGGACGAGCTGGTTGATGGTAGGCATGGACCTAAGGAAATAGGGAAAAGAGGGTTTGGGCATAGGGCTCAAGGACCCTCCTGCAAGCGGAAAGTGCGGGGATTTTAAGATTTCTTTACTTATCCCAATTTCAGGGCCCGCCCCACTCTGCTTTTTGGCGGGACAATTGCGCAATCACGGGCAAGGATGCCGACCCCGTATGCTCCGTCCTTTTTTCTTAGTGTCCGCCGCCCTTCTCAGCCCCGCTTTAGCATCGGCAGACGATACCACACCGACAGCCAAAGCCACCACCCAAACCGTCCAGGCGCCGACCCAAAATAGCGGTAAAACAACCCTAAAAGCAGATAATTCCAGCAAGGAATCGGTCGACGCTGAAATCGTTTTATTAGCCGGGCTCCCCCTCACCAAGGGCACCGAGGCGACCCTCAGCTACGCCCGCCAAACTTATATTAAATCCGACCTCATCCAGGATGAATTCTTGCGCCAAGCAGTCCGGACAGCCCTCGCCAAAATCGAGGATCAGCCCGAAAAAGCGGGGGTTCTAAAGGAAAATCACTTAGCCGCCGTCGGTGAATACTTCTTAAAGCAGGCCATGGAGGCCCAAAAGGCCAATAAAATCCAAGAATCCATGCAGTTGGCCCTAACCTCATCGCGGATTAGCCCAGGAAACAATAAGTCTAAGTTGTTATTAGCCAACATTTTACACTCCAACTACAACCGTACAGATGATGCGATATCAACCCTTTTTAATGGGCTGCAATTCTTAAACGTCGGCGACCCCCTGGCCCGCGATTACCTCGAACGCTACTTCCAGCTGCTTCAACTTAAGGAACGCGACAAAGAGGTGATCGAGCAAAGCCTCAAAATTCTGCAAGCGAGCAAAGACCTTCCTTCTAACACGAAACAAACCGTCGCCCTCGCCGCCGCAACTTCGCTCTACTGGGTCGGGCGCTACCCCGAGTGCGTGAACATAATTAATATCAACGCACTGGATACGCAGGCGAACGGACTGCTCTTAAAGGCTCGCGCCCTTTTCGATGGCGGCAAAACCGCCGAAGCGGTCGCACTCCTGGAGTCCCGCACTTCCGATTTCTCCGGCGCCACCAAAGACGCCCTCTATTCTCAGCAAGCGCGCTTCCAATTATTACTCGGCAAACCGCGCGTGGCTCTAACGGTAACAAATGAGCGTATTGCACTCGACGAAAAAGCGCCGTTCCCACACTTGATCCGCTTGCAGTTGCTCAATCGTTTACAGCTGCAAGACGATTATAATAAAGAGCTGCAACTCATCGCCGAACGCTTCGCAGATAATTCTTCCGCCATGCTGGCCCTCGCCAACTTTGCGGCCGAACGAGGCTTCGATGGTTTAACTGCGAGTTTAGCCGATGCGGCCGCGAACCGCGGCTTCGATCGCGCCACGTTCGTCGCTTTACACCTGGAAGCATTGCTCAATGCGAAGCGACCCGAACAAGTGATCGCCATGTTTGAACAACTCAACGCAGCCGATCGCACCCTCTTTAATTCCAACCTTCCCGTGGTGCGAGCACTCGTCGGGATTGCCTACCACGCCCGCGTGAAAAAAGATGACACCGCCGCCAAAAACGATCGCTTGGTGGGCGACCGCTACCTGCAAGAGCTCATGAAAGCCAACAATCTCGGCCCTGAAGCCTATCGCTCCGTGGGACGAAAATTAAAAGATGCACGAGCCACCGACGCGGCCGTACGCATCCTCGAAGCCGGCGTAAGATTGTTTCCTAACTATTCGCAACTTCGCGCCGAATACATCGGCGCTCGCATTCTCGCCGGTCAGACCGAGGCCTACGGCACTCGCAAATCCGTCGCCGATGAACTCAGCGAATTGTTAACGATGCGTCGCCCCTCGCCACTCATCTGGCACGAGGCACTCGCATGGTTGCGCTCTGAAGCGAAACTTTCCAAGGAGCAAGGCGCGCAACTCGAAAAAGCCATGGCACCATTGGCTCGACCCGACCTCGATCAACAAGCCCTCGCTGGACGATAATCAACGATGAGCCTCATCGCCCAACGCGATCGTTTAATCGCCGAGCTCGAACCCTTTGCGGATCACCACGAACGTTTCCAGTATGTGATCGATCGGGCCAAACACGCACCCAGCCTGCCCGCTGAATTAAAACTCGATGCCTTTCTCATCGAAGGTTGCACCTCGAATCTTTGGTTGGTGCCCACCATTGAAAACGGCGTTTGCCATTTTCGTTGCGACGCCGACTCACTCATCACCAAAGGGATCGCTTCGTTGGTCTGTGAGTTTTACACCGGTGCCTCGCCCGCAGAAGTTGCCGCTACTGATGCGGATTTTTTAGCGACCGTAGGCATCACGCAACACCTCTCGCCCAATCGTCGCAACGGCCTAACCAACTTAGTCGGAAAAATTCGCGCCTTCGCCAAAGTTGCCACGCCAGCCTGATAGGTGCCATTGCAATTACTATTGCCCGCGGTTTTCGGTGAAAGTGATTTGCCCCCACCCGAGAGTCGGTTCTGATGAAGCCCACTGCATGACGCCCTCTTCTCACCCTCATCCGCGTTTACGTTGGCTCTGCTTCATCGCTTTAGCCTGGGCGGTGCTCGTGCTGCAAGCAGGCGGCTTCACCACGAGCATTCGAGCGGGCATGGCCTTTCTCGATTGGCCCCTTTCCAATGGCTCGATCAATCCACCAGGCTGGTTAACCGAGATTGATAAATTCGCCGAACACTCACACCGCCTCGCCGCCACCGGACTCGGACTACTCATCATCGCCATCGCCGTCACGCATCGTCTACGAGAATCACGACCACTCGTTCGGCTCGGTTCTTACTTACTCTTCGGCTTAGTACTTCTACAAGGTGGCCTCGGCGGACTGCGCGTCTTGCTCGACAAACTTAATATTGGTGGCGACGGAAATTTAAAAGCGGTGAGCTTCGCCGTGGCCCACGCCGTGAACGCTCAACTCACGATCGGCCTACTGGCGATCATCACACTCGCACACACTCGCATCTGGCAAACTTCAACCGCCTCCGCCCCCCTAGCCGAACGCCGTCGCGGCCTCTTCGCAGTCGGCCTCGTCTTTCTCGTAATCTTAATCGGCGCCGTCATGCGTCAGAATCATCTGACTTCCTGGGTGTCCACTGGCTTCTCCGAAAAAATTTTCTTACCCGAAGGCGATGGCATAGGCTGGTTGGTTAATTTACTCCACCGCAGCGGCGCATTGGTTGCTGGACTCTTTATCTTAATTTTTGCCTGGAGCGGCACCCGTCCCCTACGCCGCGGATTAATCCTGAGCTCACTCCTACTCGCCCAAATCAGCCTCGGCGTTTTAAGCATTCAATTGCCCCTCAATCCACACGTGCGCACCGTTCATCTCGTCGTTGGCGCCGCCCTGTTTTCCACGCTCTGCGTCCAAGTCGCCCTCGCCCATCGCCGAGCGGGCCGACTTAGCGAAACTTAAATTGCAACCGATTTACCTTTAACCTGTGCCGAAAGTCGCCACCACCACTCTATGAGCGTTAAAGCCGGATCCCTTCCCGCTGCCTACTGGGAGCTTACCAAGCCGCGCCTTTCTTTTCTTTCGGTACTCACCGCCTTAGCCGGTTATTTTTGCAGCAGTCCAGAAGCACATACGGATGCGAAAGTTTTAGTCTCCTTAGCCATCGGCACCGCTTTGGCTGCTGGCGCTTGTGGTGCCCTCAACATGTGGGCCGAGAGCGAAGCGGACGCCCGCATGGAGCGCACACGTAATCGCCCCATCCCGGCCGAACTCATTCGTCCCATTCATGCCTTAATCTTTGGCGCGTTCCTCTTAATCTTAGGCGTCGGACTGGTCTGGTACGGCGCGAATCCGCTGGCTGGATTACTCACCGCTGCCACCGCCGTCTCTTATTTATTATTATACACCCCCCTCAAGAAACGCACCGCCTGGTGCACCCTCGTGGGCTCACTCCCTGGCGCACTTCCGCCCATCATCGGCACCGCCGCGAAACTTAACGGCCAGATCGACGAAATGGGCTGGTTGCTTTTCGCACTTTTATTTTTCTGGCAAGTCCCGCACTTCATGGCGCTCGCCGTGATGTGCCGCGAAGACTACGCCCGTGGCGGCTTCAAGGTCGCCACCGTCGAAGACCCTTCAGGAAAAAGTGCCGCCCTTTGGTCGACCGCCTTCCTTATCCCCATGCTCATCGTGGCGGGGCTTATCGCTTTTAAATTTTTCCACAATTGGACGAGTCCGTTCGTCTGGGTCTCATTCCTCGCCGGTTTAGGTTTTCTGAAATTAGGTTTAAATTTTGCGAACCCACAAAAGCGTGCACTCGCAGCAAAGCCATTCTTTCTCGCTTCGATTCTCTACCTGCCGGTCGTCTTATTGACTCTAACGTTGAATCGACTTTTTTAAAGTCATGCACCCGCAAGACGTTAAAATCATCCTGCGGGAAAAATTAAAAGCTCAGCGTGACGCTTTGCCTGTAGCCGAGCGAAAGCTGGCGGCCGACAAGGCGTTAGGGCTCATCCTACAAATGCCCGAATGGAAGCGGGCTCAAACCGTCTGCCTCTATGCTTCGTTTAAAAGCGAACTAGCCACCAGCGGACTTCTTGAGTCGGCCCTACGTGCTGGCAAAAAAATCGTGCTGCCTCGAGTCGCTGACAAAAATCAGCGCTGCACGCTACACCACGTGGCCAACCCCGCCAGTCTCGTGCTTTCAAATCTCGGCATCCCCGAGCCCGCCGCCACACTTCCGACGGTTGAGCCCACGGCCGTGGATTTATTCTTAGTTCCCGGCATTGGCTTCGACCGCGAAGGGAATCGCCTCGGCCATGGCGCTGGATTCTACGATCGCCTCTTGGCCAGTGCTCAATCCAAGGGCTTCCGCCTCGGCTATGGCTATGATTTTCAGGTCGTACCAGCCATTCCCAGCGAATCACACGATATCGGCGTGGACGCCATCGCCACACCCTCTGAAATAATCACGGTCAGACCACGTTGAGGGTTTGCTAATTAAGATTTTTCCTGTCCGTTGAGCGGTTTCGATGAAGACCGCTCGCCCTGACGCTATTCGACTCCGCGGAGTCCGCCAAAATAACCTCAAGAGTTTCGATATCGATATCCCGGTGGGCAAATTAGTCGTCGTCACCGGACTCAGTGGCGCCGGAAAGTCTTCCTTAGTCTTCGACACCTTGCACGCCGAAGGGCAACGCCGCTACGTCGAGACCTTCAGCCCCTACGTCCGACAGTTTTTAGAATTACTTCCCGCCCCCGCCCTAACTTCCGCGGAAAACGTCCGTCCCTCCGTCGCAATCAAACAAGGCAACGCCGTTCGGACCTCTCGCTCCACCGTGGGCACGATGACCGAGCTCTGCGACTGGTTCAAAGTTTGGTTCGCTCACCGCGCCCAGCTCATCGATCCCGCCAGCGGCAAACCCATCGTTCCACAAGGCCCCGAGGCGGCCTGGGAAATTTGCCTTAAAAAACACTCCGGCCAATCCGTCGTCATCGCCTTCGCCGTTCAAAAGCCCGACAACCTGAAGTGGGCGACCATCACAGAAGAGTTTTCTCGCGCTGGCTTTACCCGCGCCTTCGTCGATCAACAACGCATTCGCTTAGGTGAAGACAGTGTTTCAGAAAAAACCAATGAGATTCTGATCATTCAAGATCGCTTAGAAATCAACCGCGCTGGCTCCTCACGTTTTCACGAAGCAGCTTTAACCGCCTTCCGACTCGGTGGCGGCAGGTTGCGGCTGCTAGATGAAAATGGAACGGAACTGGAGCGTTTCAGCGAGAGCCTGGAGTCGCCCGTGAGCGGACGGAAATACCGCCACGCCACACCGGCACTCTTTTCCTTCAATTCACCGATCGGCGCCTGCCCTGATTGCCGCGGCTTCGGTCGCGTCATCGGCCTGGATTGGAAAAAAATTATCCCCGACCCGAAACTCACTTTAGCCGAAGGTGCCATCGCCCCCTTCCAAGGCACCGTCTACGGTGAAAGTCAAAAAGACCTCGCCCGCATCTGTCGTAAGAAAAATATTCCGATGGACCAGCCCTGGAATAAACTGAGTGCGGCCCATCGTAAATTCTTAGAAGATGGCGATCCCACCTACGTGTCGGGCGAGTGGGAATCCAAATGGTACGGCATCCGCGGTTTCTTCAAGTGGCTTGAATCGAGCACCTATAAAATGCATGTCCGCGTCTTCCTCTCGCGCTGGCGCGCTTACGAGGAATGCCCCAA
>CANBWJ010000077.1 GCA_947373115.1 Opitutia bacterium
ACTTTTTTGTTATTGGGTATATCTACGCCGAGGATTCGAGGCATGGTGTCCGTGCTGTTTGGAAGGTGGGAAAGAGGTCGGAACTTGAGGGTTCTGGGGAGATTGGAAAGCAAAAAAGACAACTAAGATAGGGTTAAAATCTCAGCCCCTGTTTCGGTGACCAAAACGGTGTGTTCAAAATGGGCCGAAACCTTGCCGTCGGCAGTCCGGGCAGTCCATCCGTCGGCCGCCATAACGATCTTGTGCGTGCCTAAATTAACCATGGGTTCAATCGCTAAAGCCATACCTGGCAATAACTTAGGTCCAGTACCAGCCCGACCAAAATTTGGGATTTGGGGCTCTTCGTGCATTTTACGGCCGACGCCATGGCCAACGAAGTCCCGCACAATGCCATAGCCGCCTGGGGCCAGGGCAGCCTGGATGGCCGCCGAGATGTCCCCTACCCTGTTTCCGGGCTTCACGGCGGCGATACCTGCCAGAAGGGCTTTTTCGGTGTCCAGACACAGGGCCTTAGCTTCGGGTGAAACCTTGCCAACCATGATGGTCCGGGCGTTGTCGCCGATAAAACCGTCGCGACTCACGACTACATCTAAGGAGACTAAGTCGCCATCGCGCACTATACGATCGGGCAAACCAATGCCGTGCACGACTTCGTCGTTAAGGGAAATGCATACATAACCTGGATACGTAAGACGGCCGACCACATAGCCGTGGCAGGCGCTTTCGCAACCGTGTCGCAACATCAAGCCGCGCGCGGCGGCATCCAGACCAGCCGTAGAAATTCCCGGCACCACTAAACTCGAGAGGTCCTGCAAGACCCTCGCTGCTGCCACACACGCGGCACGCATGCGACTCACTTCATCCGTAGACTTAAGGTCAATCATTCAGACAAAACTTACAGGGCGAACAGATTCCAGTGATTGACGACCCATGCCGCCACCCCGAGTACAAAGAGGACCAAACAAGTTTTCTCCATCGAACCCAGCGCGGCATTTTCGGAGCCTGGACGTGGACCCTGCGAAGGAAGGGGCAAACTACCAATGCGGCCCTTCTTTAAGAAGCCCTCATAGTTGCGCTGCAATAAATACGTTTCGATTTGGCGCATGGTATCAAGCATGACACCCACCGTAATCAAACCGCCAGTGCCGCCTAAGAACGAAGCCAAGCGCATCGGGAAGTTCAGTTGCAACGTCAGTAAATCAGGCATCAAGGCGATGATGAGCAGGAAGAGTGAGCCCGCGATTGTGAGGCGAGTCATCACGAAGTCGAGGAACTGAGCGGTGTGTTCTCCGGGGCGAACGCCGAGAACGTAACCGTTATTCTTTTTCAAGTCGTCCGCAATTTGCACCGGGCGGAACATGATCGAAATCCAGAAGTAACTGAAACCGAAGATCAGCACCGCATACGAGATATAGTGAAACCAACCACGGCCTTGGAAAATGTCACCCCATGAGCGTAGGAACTCAAGCTGGGGCGAGAGCGTGCTCAGTGGATTAAGCAACATCGGCGGGAAGCTCAAGATGGCACCGGCAAAAATAACTGGCATCACACCGGCGTAATTCACCTTCAAAGGAAGGTAGTTCGATTGGGCGCCGTACATCTTCCGACCTACCATGCGTTGCGCATACTGAATCGGAATTTTACGTACCGCTTGATTGATGGCTACCATTGCGGCGGTCACCAACACGAATAAAACCAACATTCCAAAAGCCTTTTCCAAGCCGTGCGAATTCGCAGCGGCGGCACCAATCTTGCCACCGAAAGTCATACCGTAGAACGAAGTGAGGGCACCTGGAATATCGGCCATGATGCCAACCGTAATTAAAATTGAGGTACCGTTACCAATACCGCGCTGCGTGATTTGCTCGCCAATCCAGAGCATCACAATGGAGCCCGCAGTCAGGAGACACACACCCAAGAACACGAAAAGGGTTTTGCTTTCCATGACCACGATGGTGCCCGTGAAATTGCCCAAGCCTAAGGCCTGACCTACTTTGGCGGGATTACAAAAAGCACCGAGGAGCAGCGCCGACTGCACAATCGCGATGATGATGGTGAGGTAACGCGAATACTGGGCGACTTTTTGGCGGCCGGTTTCACCTTCTTGTTGTAAACGTGCAATCGATGGAACCACGGCCGACATCAACTGCATGATAATCGAGGCACTGATGTAGGGCATAATGCCCAACGAAAAAATTGCGCCCTTCAACATCGCACCACCGGTAAACATATTGTACATGGCCACTACCCCACCCGAAGCCTGATCAGCCATCGAGTGATAGTAATCCATGATGTCCTTCGGGTCGATACCCGGCAGAGGAATATTGGCGCCAATACGGGCAACGAAAATCAAGGCGACCGTTGTGATTAAACGGGCCCTGAGTTCGGGAATCCTCCAGCAATTGGCGAAGGCCGAAAACATCGCGGAGGCTTGGTTGGGGTTATTCGGCTACGCTGGTCGCGAGCACGATCACTTTACCACCGGCAGCTTCGATTTTCTTTTTCGCAGCTTCAGAGAAGCGGTGAGCAGAAACCGTGACGGCACGAGTGATTTCGCCCGTACCCAAAACCTTCAAGAGTGGAGCGTTGGTACGCAACACGCCTTCAGCTTTGAGTTCAGTGAGACCAAAAGTTTTACCCTTCAAGTCTTCGAGGTCGCGCAAGTTAATGACGGCGTACTCGATGCGGTTCACATTCTTGAAACCACGGTGAGGGAGACGACGGTAGAGAGGCATTTGACCACCTTCGAAGCCGGGACGGTGACCGCCACCGGAGCGAGCCTTCATACCTTTGTGGCCACGACCCGATGTCTTACCGTGTCCAGTACCACGGCCGCGGCCGAGGATCTTGTGACGGTGAGTGGAACCCTTGATTTCTGGGAGAGAGTGTAATTTCATTGGTGTGGGTTTCGCTTAAGCGCGAAGAGACTTAATTTGTTCGAGGGTGCGTAATTGCGAGAGACCATCCAAGGTCGCCTTCACAATCGCTTGCGGATTGTTGGAGCCCATGGACTTGGAAAGGACGTCTTTGAGGCCGACGACTTCGAGGACAGCGCGAACGCCGCCACCCGCAATCAAACCGGTACCAGGAGAAGCGGGACGAAGCATCACGACGCCGCCGTCCGCACGACCAATGACTTCATGAGGAATGGTGTTGTTGCGGAGGTGAACATGCGTGAGGGCACGGTGTGCACGATCGGTACCCTTGCGAATCGCATCGGGAACTTCTTTAGCTTTGCCGTAACCAACGCCCACGCGACCTTTGCCGTCACCGGCAACGACCAACGCTGCAAAATTAAAACGACGACCACCTTTAACGACCTTCGAGCATCGGTTGATGTGTACGACTTTATCGTTGTACTCCGAAGCAGGGGCATCGTTGCGGTTATCGCGACGAGGAGGACGTTGACCAGGTCCACCCGGACCACGGCGATTGTTGCCACCCGGACCACGGCGATCCGAACCTTGTCCGGAAGCAGGGGCTGCAGATGCAGCGGGGGCTGCGGGTGCTTTATTGGTATCTTCGCTCATGTAAGTTTAGAATAGGAGGCCTGCCTTACGGGCGGCATCAGCAAAGGCTTTGACGGCACCGTGGTAACGGCGGCCGGCGCGGTCGAAGACCACGGTGGTGAGACCAGCGGCTTTGGCTTTTTCGCCAAACGCAGCACCGAAGACAGCGGCACCGGCCACGGAGGGACGGAGCTTCTTGGCGCGCAAGTCTTTGGAAGTCGTGGCACACGCAACGAGCGTCAAACCACGATCGTCGTCGATGGCTTGTGCGTAGAGGTGCAAGTGCGTGAGCTTGAGGGCAACGCGTGGGCGAGCCGCCGTACCGCGAACGGTCTTGCGGATGCGCCAGCGACGCTTCTGGGCTAACAAATTCTTTTTGGAAACTTTCATAGGTTAAACAAATTTTGGATTAAGCAGTCTTCTTACCTTCCTTACGGCGGACGTATTCGCCTTCAATGCGAACGCCCTTACCTTTGTAAGGTTCAACAGGTTTGTAGAGTTTGATGGAGGCAGCGACTTGACCCACCATGTGGCGATCGGGTCCGCTGATGACGAGCTTGGTGCCGTCGGTGACTTCCACTTTCACTCCCGCAGGAATGGTGTAGTGAATCGGGTGCGAGTAACCCAAAGCGAGGTCGAGCATATTGCCTTTGAGCAAAGCCTTGAAACCAACGCCTTCGATAAGGAGGGTCTTGGAGTAGCCTTTTTCAACGCCTTCCACCATGTTGCGAATGATCGCACGGGTGGTGCCGAAAAGTGCGCTTTGATCTTTCTTCTCGGAAAGATCAGCGACTTGGACGACCGACTTATCGACGGTGACGCCGACTTGTGCGGGGAAAGAGTACGAAAGTTTTCCTTTCGGACCTTCGACAGAAATGGTCTGTCCGTTCACAGCGACTTTAACGCTGGCGGGAACGGTGACGGGTTGTTTGCCAATGCGGCTCATGACTTTATAATTAGATTATTGGAGGTGGATTACCAAACCTTGGCGAGGAGTTCGCCACCGACTTTTTGACGGCGGGCTTCGGAGTCAGTCATCACGCCACGGGAAGTGGTGAGAATGGAAACACCCATACCGCCAATGACCTTGGGCACGGTGGAGTATCCAGCGTAAACGCGGCGACCAGGGGTCGAGACGCGCTCAATGCTCGTGATGGCGGGAACACCGGAAACGTATTTCAAGGTGAGCTCGAGCACGGGCTTTTCATCGCGTTCAACTTTGCGGAAGCCGGACAGGTAACCCGACTCAGTCAGGATACGGGCCACGCCTTCACGGAGCTGAGACCACTGAATTGAAATCGTGGCGCGTTGAGCCTTGGAGCCGTTGCGGATGGAGGTAAGGAAATCTCCGATGGTATCGTTAGAAGCGGACATAGTCGTAAGTTCGGAGTTTACCAGGAAGCTTTGGTGACGCCGGGGATTTGACCACCGAGGGCCAATTCGCGGAAGGTGATACGGGAGAGACCGAACTTGCGAATGAACGCACGAGGACGGCCCGAGATCGAACAACGGTTCTTGAGACGCACCTTGGAGGAGTTGCGTGGCAGCTTGGTCAGCTTGCGCTGAGCGGCGTAGAACTCTTCTTCTGTGGTCTTAGGGTTGGAGAGGATCTTCTTCAAGTCAGCACGCAAGGTGGCGTGCTTCGCGACGAGACGTTCGCGCTTGAGGGAGCGTTGGATGACAGACTGCTTAGCCATACGTGTAGTAAATTAAGGGTTAGGCTTTGGGAGCGGCGGCAGCAGCTTCAGTCGCAGCGGAAGAGCGACGGAATGGCATACCAAGTAAGCGGAGGAGTTCGCGACCTTCGTCGTCGTTCACCGCGGTGGTGACGATGACAACGTCCATACCAATGTTGGCGCGCTGGGAACCGTCGGCTTGAGTTTCAGGGAAGATAGTGTGGTCGGAAATGCCCAACGAGTAGTTACCACGACCGTCGAGACGGTTAGAGGTACCGCGGAAGTCGCGAATCATCGGCAACGCCACCGCCGTGAGGCGCAGGAAGAATTCCCACATCCGTGGACCACGTAGGGTTACCATGCAACCCAGGGGCATGCCTTGACGAACCTTGAAGTTCGCAACGCTCTTGGTGGCACGGGTAATGACGGGCTTTTGGCCAGAAAGTTTCGTGATTTCTTTTACGACTTCAGCCATGTGGCCTTTGTCTGCTTCCGCTTTAAAGGCGGAATTAAGCACGATCTTGGAGAGGTTAGGCACTTGGTGGATATTTTTATATCCACGGCTCTTAATGAGCTCAGGCACGACCTTCTCGAGGTAAACTTGTTTCAAATAAGGCTTAGACATCTTCGTATAAATTCTCGGGTGGTTTCGTGGCTTAATTATTTAGCAGCCTTGGCTTTTTTAGCCGCAGGCTTCTTAGCACGACGTGCGTCCCACAAGGAGGAGAGCATGACGTTGGAGCGGTGCATGAAGGCCTCTTTTTCGGTGATGCCACCGGTGCCTTCTTGGGTGCGCTTTAAGTGACGCTTCACCAAATTGAGACCCTTCACGCTTAGACGTTCGTCCGCACGATTGTAATTCAAGACTTCTCCGCGTTTGCCTTTTTCGGCACCCGCGATGACGACGACTTCGTCGCCCTTTTTGATATCTGTTTTAGCCATGGCGATTAGAGAACCTC
>CANBWJ010000078.1 GCA_947373115.1 Opitutia bacterium
ATGCTCTTCCAGGCGTAAGCCGCCGCAGCAATCATGAGCGCGCCATAGATCGGAGCCTGAATCCAGCGGCTAGAGAAAATGATACCTTCAAAAATATTTTCTATTTTAGCCAAGAAGGGAGGTTTGGGCAGGGACATAAGATTAAGGCGTACTAGGAGATGTGCTCAATATGTGTCACTACTTAGCAGGGGTCAATCACACTGGAGGCTGTCCATATTCTAGCGTATTAATTCACCCGCCACGTTGAAGCGATCGGCAATGCCGCTAATTATTTTAATACCTTTTGGAATAACCTACCTCAGCTCGTGAGTCGCCGCTGGGCGCACGTTCGACCCCAATTACGAAGTTTTGACTAGAATCGACGCCAAGCGGACAGGCCATCTGGGCCTTGTAACCAAATTCGTTTTTGGAGTGCGCCGAGAGGCACAGTGAAAATGGGTAGCGTGTATGACTGTAAAAGAATATTTCCGGCACCGCCCTAAACCTCCCCCCTTTTCCTATTTCATCTGCGATTAGGTGTAAGCGGATACATGTCCAACCAAGGCCGTCTATATTTACCCCTAGGCCACTCCATGCCTTCGCGCAAACGCCTCTGGCGCCAAGTGAGTTTATTCTTTCTTCAAATAGAACTGATGCGCCACTTGAACCGACACCGAATAAATCATTAACGTCACGTATCGTATCGATTTCAAAAAGCTTGCATGTAGTTTTAATCTGGTCCGAAAAAATGTCAGATTCGATAGATAAAAAATGGACCTGCCGTAATAATGAAGACGGCTTAGGGTCAGTATGAAAATCTCTCAATCCACTCTCCCAGCTTAATCCTATTCCACAGGAATTGCTACGCAGGTTAGCCACTAGCCTACAAGCGAAAGACGGCCCCTCATTATTATTAGGCCAGAGTGTTGACGGGTCTTTAAAGCCGACCGTTTCTAGTCTAGTTAAGTTCTGCTGGACGGACTTACCCGGCTCAGTTGAAATTAGTCGCAAATGTTCAGCGTTAATTTCAGGGTAAGTCTTGGGATTAGCGTGTGACTCCAGCATCTGCAAATAGAGCAACTTCAGCTGCATGTCTTGGCACAGCTGAATAGATTCAAGGTCCGAGTGAAGGGGCTTCAGCCATTGTCGCTCGCTTGGCGGCAAAGCCGCCAGTCTTTCTTCGGCTAATAGTCCGGGCGAATTAATCACCCAGCCCCCTGAAACCCCAAACTTTTTTATTATTTTATTAACTGCTGAACGCGGCGTCAAATAGGTGGCCGCACCTGGCAAATCATTTTCCGAAGAACCTACCCCCCCGTAAAGCCAGTCGGCTAAATAGTAGCCGCAATTTCTTCTATAAAAGTCGTATTCGTAGTTGCCCTTAATCCGTCCCGCTAGCGAATCGTGCAACTCCGCAATTTTGTCTGTCGATAGATTAAGCTCAAAAAAAATGAGCCTGCGTTGCTGAAAAAAAGTGTTTTTTCTAACCAGTTCGAATGTCGGCTGAATGGTATATCGGCCAATAAAAATACCGTTTCCTAACGGAGATGTATCTACGCCAAAATTTAGAGATGGGGCCAACAGCAAGTCAGCGGCGGTGGTTGCTCCTTCAGGCGCAAGGCAAATGAAGCAATGACCAAAACCCGAGACGAATTCCAGCGAGTGTTCTTCAGCAAAGACCACATAAACCTTTGAAAATAAAGAAGGCCGATTCGGAGTTTCTCCGGATCGGCCTTCTACAGCCAGGATTATATAAACCAGAATAATCCTGAGAGCTCTTAACACCTCGCTTAATTAGTTCAGTGAAACCTTCGATGCAAGGAGCTCGCCAAAGGCGACCGGGCTTCCATTGGTCGCCATGTTTACCGACTTAACCTCGCTGATAAAGTCGGCACGGCTCATGGAGGCGAAGTATGCCTTGTGCAACGCGTCCAGCTTTTCTCCAGAGCCCACAATAATCTCTGAGCGCAGCGAGTTAAAATACGTCATAGCGAATGCCTTAAGTTCGGAGTCTTTTCGGAAATTAGAATCGGACGTCGATGCGGTACGGAGATTAACATAGTAGTTGTTTGGAGCGTATTCCCAGCACGCACCAGTTAAGCAATCCGTTGTCGAATAATCCCAAAAAATACTCAAAATTGCCACTGGGTTATATGAAGTCGTCAAGGTAAGCGACTGAGTGCCATACCCAGGCTTGCTAATGACAGCGACTGACTCGCGCTTACGAGGAATTTTTCCGCTAAATGGCGTAACGCCAACCTGGGAGCCCTCGACAGAAACAGTCGCACCCGAGATGTTGCTATCGATGCTAACTGCTTGCGAGGTTCCGCTGATGATTGTCGCACAGCCTCCGAGCAAGATTGATCCGAGAAGTAATAATGATATTTTTTTCATAGTTGGTTGGTGAATTTATTCCTAAATACTGAAAGTCAGATTGCGATTTGTTTTCTTTTACAATTACAAACCAAAATTATAAAGAAACTAGGCATGCAAGCATGCCTAACCCAAGGGTTCTCATCCCTTCTGTTTTATTTCCCCATGCCAACGTGCCCCCTAAATTAGTTACCTGGCGGAGGGGAAGGGATTCGAACCCCCGGTACCTTGCGGTACATCTGATTTCGAATCAGACGCAATCGACCACTCTGCCACCCCTCCATTCCAGGACACTTGAAGAAGGCGTGCATTGCCGAGTGGGCAAGCGGAAAGTGGGCAATCTTGGAGCTGCCACCCTCTAAGGCCTTAAACATGATTTATCGCCAGCAAAGTGCCGGACCGTCCTTAGTTATTTATGTTCAGACTAGATGTTGGGTCTTTGGCTGAATCAAAATCCCCCATTCGTCCGTATGAATCAACTTTCCCGTTTTTAAACTTCACGAAGTAAAAACTTTGGTAACAAATATTTTTTCTGACTGTCCGAAGTGTATAAGACAAGTACTCGGCGCCGTCTCTTGCAGCGACACTATCAGGGTCGCCCATTACCTGCAAAACTTCCGTCTTAGTCATCCCAACGGACAAATAGTTCATGCGAGTTGATGTGCTTGTGACACAGCCAGCAAGCAAGAGGGCCAGCGTGAGTGTACTGATCTGTCTCTTTAAATTTATATTCAACATCTCGCTATAGCCAATAGTTTGTTGCTTGATAGCGGACGTGAAAATCAGCGAAGGGCTCGGATTAAAAACCAACCGAGCTCTTGGAGCCTTGCTTGGTGATGGTCTTCTCTTCTTCCCAAACAGCTAAGCCAGTCTTCACTTCGGTCAGCGAGAGTTGGAAAATATAAGAGGCCTGTTGGACGCCCTCAGCCGAGGCGCGGTTTTCTAAAATTTTTCCTGAGAGCGTGTAATCAGGGAGCAAGGGCTTAGCCGATTCGCCGGTGACGAGTGCTTGGCTCGCACGAGCCTCGGCGGCGGCTTGATCTTCGGCCCCACCAAAGCCTGCGGCTTTGGCCACACGCACCTTGCCGCTGCGTGTTAACGAAACCGTCATCTTCTTCACGAGCTGACTGGTATCGAAATTGCTTCCAGTGTCATTGGTCACGCGACCGACCATCAAGATGGGCGAACCGTCGGAACGCTTCGCACCAGCGAAGGCGGGCGAGTCATAGAGCGAGCGCAGCATGCCGTCGGCAGCGGATGCGAAATCTTGAACGTTCACCTTGTCTAGGCTGACGATGCCACTGCCGTCCTTGGCTTCGATGTAGCTCGCGGGTCGCGAGGAAGAACAACCGGCGAGGGATAATACTGCTGCTGCGATGAGTAACTTTTTCATGGGTTAAGAATAATTTTGTGGAGGGAAAGGGGGCCGCCTTTAGCAGGGGTCTTGCAATAAAGGATTAATGACTTTGCGTTGGGGATAGTAAATGAGACCGGGGGTCGGGCGAGGTCATTTTGCAGATAAATTTGCTCCGAAATTGGAACGATCAACTTCACCATACTGATATTCTTGGGCAAAGTGGCCCAGTTTCTCAGATCGGCCTGCGCCGAGTGTATAGTATAAGTGTTGGTCGCAATTATAGTGGCTAGATATAAGAGCCCCGCGCCTTGCGAGTTATTGCGGCGGTTATTCTCCTCAGCGGCCTTGTTGGCCACGTATGCGGCGATGCCTTTTAACGCCGCCGAAGCCACCGCACGCGTGCGCACGCCGGGCAGTTCGTCATTAAATTCACGCGCCACAATCGCATCCATACTCGCGAGCGGTGCTGGATTAAAGTTACCAGCCTGACAGCGAATAGACAAATTATCGCGATTAGGAACGGGTGAAATTTTCGGGAACGCCACCGTCATAATCGGTGCATTGTTATCAAAAATAATTAAAGGGAGATTAAATTTAAATTCACCCCAAGACGGGGATGTCCCAGTCTCGTGGACGACATAGACGATGCACTTGCCGTCCACTGCTGGACGAGAGCCCGACTTCGCCGCCCAAACTGCGTCCTCTTGAATTGAGGGGTTCTGCGGAGCCAGCGCCTGAGCACGCTCTAAAGACTTTCGCGCCTTCTCAACATCTTCAATTCCTTGTGCGGTGTGTAAAAAGAAAACGCCGTGCAACCACACCGACAGCGGATTCATGTAATCCTGGTAAATCGGCAGCCCCACAAAATCTGCTGCACCTTCCGACATCGCCGAGGTCACTTCTGCACTTCGCGTGGCCTGTGCGACATTCCAATCCTTAGCCTCGGCGTTGCGCATTTCCTCACGCGCAATGCGCTCCTTCTCTGCCACCATACGCTTTGCGTCTTCCTGCCGGAACAGCGCCCGATTCAAAGCGATGCGCGCCTTCTCTTGGTCGCCGACTTCTAAGTAATTCAGTGCTCGATACGTCGTCGCCATAATACGATCATAAGCCCGACCTCGATAGGGAAACGCGTACGGATTGCTGAACGCGGCAATGCCCTCTCCGCTCAAAGAAATTTCGGGAGTGGCATCGTAGTGACCGAATAAATCTTCGACGGCTTCAAAGGTGGCTATGCTCTCTTTAATTTTGCCGGCCTCTCGCTGCACGCTGGCCAATTGTAATTTCAGAACCACTTCATCCTCCGCCGAGGCGTGTGTCATTAACGCCTCTGCCTCGATTAAAGAATTCGCATAATTGCCCGCACCATACGAAGACTGAAACGTCCGAGCCGACTCCGTGTAATTCGAAACACACCCAGTCAGCACCATCGCCATGAGCAATGAGGCCGACCGTTGGATGTATGTTTTGAGGCGGGACGACAGCACAGAAATTAACGACGCGGGTAAATCATCGTCTCGGGCAGCTCCTTGGCATCAATCTTAATGTCGACGCGGTAACCGCTATTACGCAATTCTTCGGCGCGGCCCTTGATCAATTCCACCTGCGCGTCCGTCAGCTTTGCGCCCGCGGAGAGATTCTCTAAGAACTGAATCTGTTCGCGCCAAGTTGCCAGGCTTTGAGCGTCGGGGCGAATCACGGGGCGCAACGAGAGACCTTGCGAAACTTTCACGCGCTGTTTCCAGGCGGCAAAGCCATTTCGCTCCAGCGAAACATCGTGCAACCCGAGCGGCAGATTTACGGGCACACCATCATCCGTCGTGCCCACGACAATACCATCCACGATAACCGTGAATCCGCTCAGCTTAACCTGGAGGTTTTCCTTAGAGCGCTTTACGATGTAATCTTTGTCGACCACGATGCTCGGGAAGCTGAGTTCGTCGGCGATGATTTCAATTGGTACCGCGAGTTCATTCGGCGCCTTCGCGGTGAAATTCTTGAGGGCGTCGGCGATTTCGAGTCCGGCCTTAGCCGCAAGGCTGTCGGCCAAGTTCGAAGACTGTTCCGTTTCGGGCAAAATTTGCTCACCTAGGCTAAAATCTTTCGTCGATCCCGATGCCACGGCGACATTAGCGCCTGTGATATCGATAATGCGCCAAGCCAAGGTCGC
>CANBWJ010000079.1 GCA_947373115.1 Opitutia bacterium
GGTGCCCTACGTTGCAGGCATCTTTTTCGACCCATGGTCACGGACAACAAACCTTCCCTAGTCACCATCAATGTCGATGGCGTCGAACACCAAGTTCCAGCCGGCGCTAACCTCGTCGATGCCCTCGCCAAAATCGGCAAAGAGGTCCCTCACTACTGCTACCACCCCAAGCTCCCCGTCGCCGGCAATTGCCGCATGTGCCTCGTGGAACTCGGCTCACCAATGCGCGATCGCGCGACCAACGAGCCCGTTCTCGAAAACGGTAAACCGAAAATCGGTTGGCAGCCCAAACCCGCCATCGCCTGTGCGACCAACGTTTCGCCCGGCCTCCACGTTCGACTCGACTCCCCCGGCGTCAAAGCCTGCCGCGAAGGTGTCACCGAAATGCTCTTACTCAATCACCCGCTCGATTGCCCCATCTGCGATCAGGCCGGCGAATGTAAGCTCCAAGAATTTTCCGCCGAGTACGGCCGCGGTTACTCACGCTACGTCGACGAGAAAAATGCGAAGCCCAAGAAGACTCGCCTCGGACCCCGCGTCACGCTCGACGACGAGCGCTGTATCCTTTGCTCGCGCTGCGTACGCTTTTGTAACGACATCGCGAAAGACCCCGTTCTGGGCTTTGTTAATCGAGGTTCCTACAACACACTCACCTGCTTCCCTGGTCAGGAATTAAATAATAATTACTCGCTCAACACGGTCGATATCTGCCCCGTGGGCGCACTCACGAGCACCGACTTCCGCTTCAAAATGCGCGTCTGGTTCTTAAAAAAGACCGACTCCATTTGCACCGAGTCAAGTACGGGGGTGAACACGACCGTCTGGTCCCGCGAAGGAAAAATCTACCGTATCACGCCTCGTCAAAACGACGCCGTGAATGACACCTGGATGCCCGACTCGGGTCGCGAACTCTACAAACAAGTCGAAGACGCTAAACGCATCACGAGCTCGAGCATCAAAGGCAAACCCGTCACACTCGAAGCCGCCGTCACCGCCGCCCGCGAAATCATTGCAGCTGGTTCACTCGCCATCGTTGGCTCCGGACACCTTTCCGTCGAAGAGCAATTCCTCGTCGCGCAAATCGCCCAAGCAAACAAGGCCACCACCTACGTGCCCGCTCACCGCGGTGCCAATGACGGCATGCTTATTTCCGAAGACCGTACCCCAAACTTCCGTGGTGCCCTCGTCACCGGCCTCACCAATCGTGCTGCCGATGCCGATCTCAAGTCACTCGCCGCCGACATCGAAGCTGGCAAAATCAAGTCCGTCCTCATCTGTCGCGAAGATGTCACCACCCTCGGTATCCCCTCAGGAACATTGGCAAAAGTACGCGTCGTCAGCCTCGCACCTCACGCCAACGCGACGACCCTAGCCTCCGAAGTCATCATCCCCGCACTCACCGTCTTCGAACGCAGCGGCACCTTCATCAATTGCCAATTCCGTCTGCAATCGTTCGTCCAAGCCATCCCTGGACCTGCGGGCACGTTGCCCGACGTTCTCACCCTGGGTCGTCTCGCTGGCATCGATACTTCAGCGCTCTGGAAAAATATTTCTGCCGCCTGCCCTGCACTCAGCGGCCTAAGCAGCGGACGCATCCCCGCCGAAGGCCTCGCCCTCGACGGCGCTGCCTGGTCTAAAATTAATTTCCCTGAAACGCGTCTCCTCAAATTCGCGCCTGTCGCCACGGCCTAATCACCATGGAACAAATTCTTAACGATCTCGTTCTCTCGACCGCCTGGTACTACGCCATGGCGCGCGGTCTCATCGTCATCATCATCCTGATGTCGATCGCCGCTTACTCCGTTCTCCTCGAACGCAAAGCGTCCGCGTGGATTCAAGGACGCATCGGACCCAACCGCACCAGCCACCCCGTCGTGGCCTGGATTCCTTTCGTGGGAAATTTTTTAATGAAAGGCGGCTTCATTCAACCCGCCGCCGACGGCTTAAAATTCCTCTTTAAAGAAGAGCCCATGCCCGGCCACGTCCGTAAATTCTTCTACGTACTCGCCCCCTGCGTTGCCATCGCTCCAGCCCTGATTTCATTGGTGATGTTGCCCTTCGGCCAACTCCCAGGCGGACAAATCATCACGCTCTGCCCCGGTGCCGATGTCGGCGTGCTCTTCATGTTCGCGATCAGCTCACTCGGAGTCTACGGCATCGCGCTCGCTGGTTGGTCCGCCAACTCAAAGTATCCTTTCCTCGGCGCCGTCCGCGGCTCCGCCCAACTCATCTCCTACGAACTCGCCTTGGGTGTCTCAGTACTCACCGTGTTTCTCGCCACTGCTTCACCCGATCAAGACAATGCGCTCAGCCTAGTCTCCATGGTGAACGCCCAAACCGGCGCCTGGAATATTCTCTACCATCCCGTCGCCGCGATTATTTTCCTGATCTGCATTTTCGCAGAAGCCAATCGTCACCCGTTCGACATGCCTGAATCCGAAACCGACCTCGTCGGCGGCTTCCACACCGAATACGGCGCCTTTAAATTCGGCCTCTTCTTCGTCGCCGAATACAGCCACATGGTCATCGGCTCTTCGCTCTTCATTCTGATGTTCCTCGGCGGCTGGCACATTCTTCCGTGGGTTCCTACCGTTGGCACCGGCATCGTCGCCACGCTACTCGGACTCGGCTCCTTCTTCTTTAAACTGTTCCTGTTCCTCTTCTTCTTCGTTTGGGTGCGCTGGACCGTTCCACGTTTCCGCTACGACCAAGTCATGCGCATCGGCTGGAGAGTACTCCTCCCGGTTGCCGTAGCTAACCTCATCGCTTACTTCATCTTCTACGCCATCAAAGGCTAAACCAACATGGCCATCAAAGTTATCAAACGTCGCCCCCTCTCTTTCTTAGAGAAGACTTACATCCCACAAATCATCGCGGGATTGCATGTCACCTGGCAAAACATGGTTCGTCCGCCCGTCACCCTGCAATACCCCGACGAGCGCCCCACCATTCCAGCAGGTTACCGCGGCGTCCCAACGCTGGTTTACGATCCCAACGGCCGTGAGAAATGCGTGTCCTGTCAGCTCTGTGAATTCGTCTGCCCACCGAAAGCGATTCGCATCACGCCCGGCGAAATTTTAGAAACCGCCGACAACACGCACGTTGAAAAAGCACCAAAGGAATTCGAAATCAATATGCTGCGCTGCATCTATTGCGGCCTCTGCCAAGAAGTTTGCCCCGAAGAAGCCATCTGGCTCCAAGGCCAATACTCGATGACCGGCACCTCGCGCGAATCGATGGTGAATAATAAAAAGCGACTTTACGAACTCGGCGGCACCTTGCCCGACTCACACTACAAGTGGGACAAGAAAAAAGCCGAAGCCGAGAAGCAGGCTGAAGGGCATCATTAGTATTAAATCTTGTGACGCAGGTCACATGATTTAATACAGTGCAAAGGTGAAAATCGAGGCTTCGCCTCTATGCAAAAGTGCAAACGTGAAGCGGAAGATACATTGCGCCGCCAAAGTCGCCTCATCTGTCTTGTTTGAACTTTTTTACCTTTGCACTTTTACACAGCGACCTCTGGTCGCGCTTTGCACCTTTGCACTTTTACACCAACCGCTCGCTCAGCGAGCAGTTGGATAATCCGTATACCCCTTCGGGCCCGACGCATAAAAGGTCGATTCATCCGGCGTATTCAGCGGTAAATTATTCTGCAAACGGGCCGGCAGATCAGGGTTCGCTAAGAAAGGTACGCCGAACGCAATCGCGTCCGCCCAGCCTTCATTAATCGCCTGTTCGGCTTGCGGACGATCAAAACCACCCGCCGTAATCATGACGCCCTTAAAATATTTACGTAGCTCCTTCGGTCCTACGCCATCCTTCGCACCGTGTGCAATGTCTTGCGCGGTGACGCGAGTGACGTGCGCATAGGCGATTTCGAGTTTGGAGAGTTCGCCCAGAACATAACTGAAAGTGCGCAGCGGGTTTGAATCGTGCATGTCGTTAAACACACCGCCCGGTGAGAGACGAACGCCCACCCGGTCCGCACCAAAAATCGAAATCACCGCACCCGTCACTTCGAGCAACAAGCGAGCGCGATTCTCCACCGAGCCACCATAACTATCCGTACGCGTGTTCGAGCCGTCGCGTAAAAATTGATCGAGCAAATATCCGTTGGCGCCGTGAATTTCCACGCCATCAAATCCGGCCTCCTTTGCCAAACGTGCCCCACGCACATATTCTGCAACAATACCAGGGATTTCCTCAACTGCGACCGCACGAGGCACAACATAGTCTGCCATTTCCTTACCCGTCCAAACCTGCCCCTTGGGCTTAATCGCCGAAGGCGCAATCGGGAGCTCACCATTGGGCTGGTAGGCGGGATGGGAGACACGACCGACATGCCAGAGCTGTAAGAAAATCCTTCCGCCCTTATCATGCACAGCCTTCGTGACCTTTTTCCAACCCGCTACTTGAGCGTCGGTATAAATTCCAGGAGTATTAGGATAACCATGACCACGAGGTGAAACGGTGGTGGCTTCCGAAATAAGTATTCCGGCCGACGCACGCTGGCCGTAATACTCGGCATTCAGATCCGTCGGCACATTACCCTCACCCGCACGCGTGCGGGTCAACGGCGCCATTAATACCCGATGGGGAATATTTAGGGCACCGACTTTAAGAGGAGAAAAGAGTGAGGACATGGTCGTAGCCGAAGGCTACGAGAGTATCGCTGGCATGCTGGCAAGTTGGCAAGGGGAACAACTTCAGAGGGCATGACTGCGTCATACCCTTTCATTTAATACATCACCCCTCGCCCCCTAAACTTGTGCCCCCCAAACTTATCCCCCTTGCCCCCGTGCCAACGTGCCAACTCGCCCCCTAAACTGTTGTCCCCTTGCCAACCTGCCCACTCTCCACTTATAGGTATCCCAACGCCCTAATGGCAACCCCCCCTCCACTTCCCGGCACCCCACACGCTCGTCCCGCCGCGCCCACGTACATCATTGGTCACAAAAACCCTGATGCCGACTCCATCTGCTCTGCGCTCGCCTACGCTGCCTTCAAAGAAGCGTCCGGACAAAAAGGTTACGTAGCCGCACGTTGCGGAAATTCCAACGCCCGTATCGACGCCATTTTAAATCGCTTCGGCGCATCACTCCCCGAATTCGTCGGCGATGTCACCCCCCGCGTTGAGGACATCATGCAGCCGAACCCGTTCACGGTTACGGTCAACGACACCTGTGCCCGCGCCCTCGCCATTCTCGACGAACACGACGTCCGCGCCCTTCCCGTCGTCAACGCACAAGGCCGACTCGAGGGCTACGTTTCCATCTTCAGCCTCGGCGATTATTTTATTCCTAAACCGCAACGCACCGAAGCGATGCGCAAAGTCACGACGACCATTAAGGACATCGTGCAGTCCGTCCAAGGTACCGCCATCTGCATCTTCGACGAAAATACGGTCAACGAATTCTTCGTGCGCGTGGCCGCCATGGATCTCGAGTCCTTCGGTAAATTCGCGACCAACGAAAATATCCCCAATAGCCAAAGCATCATCGTCGTCGGCGATCGCGATGACGTTCACCGCCGCTGCATCGAGCGCGGCGTCCGCCTCGTTATCATCACGGGAGGCAATAAAATGCGCCCCGAAACCCTCGAACTCGCCAAGGCCGCCAAACTCTCCGTCATTTATTGCAACAACGACAGCGCCACCACCGCTTGGTCCGTCCGCGCCGCTAATTTAATCAGCGGCCTCATCCAACGCGACGCCCCCCAATTCCACCCGCAAGAAAAACTCGCGGTCGTCCGCCGTCGCATCGTCCAAACCAGTGCCCTCATCTGCCACGTGGTCGATGAAGACGGCCACCTCCTCGGGGTCTTTAGTAAGTCCGACATCTTAAAGCCGATTCGCACACG
>CANBWJ010000080.1 GCA_947373115.1 Opitutia bacterium
GCAGTACTCTCCGGGCATGGACGTAATCACAACCCCTTTCGAGGGGCTCGTCAACGCCTCGCCCGCTTAATCTCGGTTACTTCTTCTCGCTGAAACTAATCGGTTTCTGGACGTAGCGTTCGACGATTTGCTGCTTGAGTTGTAGGTCGCTATCGCCCGAGCAGCGGCGCACATCGTTCAGAATAATATAACCCATCAGTGAGAAGAGTAGGCCCATGCAAATGAACTGCACAATCGTGATGGCCTGTGAGTTGAGTCCGCGTTTGGTGAGGCGACCAATCGTTGCAATGAGCATGTGACCGCCGTCGAGCACGGGCACAGGCATGAGATTGAGGATGGCGAGGTTGAGGTTAATCAAAACTGTGAACCATAGGACGCGACGAAGGTCTTCCGAAATATTATAATAAGTTTTGCTGATAGAGATGACTGACGCCAGTTGGTTGACTTTGATGTCGGAGCCGCGATCAAACAAACGACCGAGCGTCGTGAAAGTTTGGCGGACGATGTGGTTGCAGGTTTCAAACGGATTGTAGTGTGCAATTTCGGGAACACTGAGAAACGCAGCACCGATGAGGGCACGTTCGACGGGCTTACCTTGTTTCACTTCCGCGTTCTTGAGGGTGAAATTGCCTGAATCACCATTGGTTCGTTTCCAGTAGAAGGTGAGGTCGATTTTTTCGGGACCTGCGGCGCGCTCGAGGTCGTCGAGCGAACGCAGCATGGTGAGTTCCTTGCCGTCGACCTTATCGAGGAACGTGCCGATGCGAAGGGTTTCAGTGCGGGTGGGGTCATCGGGGGAAACGCCGAGGACGATGAGTTGATCGCGTGCCGCTTTGGGGTCGGTGGTGAGCAGGTTACGGCTGGCCGGTAAAACCACGATGGAGTGTGTGGTGGCGCCCTCGGTGTAATTAATCACATCAACGGGATTCGTTGTCGTATTGATGACCGGTGTGACTTTGACGAAGCGCGGCGTACCGGTTGCCTCGCCGAGGCTCGCGATCACTTCGAGGGTGCGCTCGGAGGAGCCACCTTTGCGGAGAATTTCTAAAAGCTCGGCGGGGTTGTTAACCGCCTTGCCGTCGATGGAAATAACGCGGTCACCTTTTTTGAGGCCCGCTTTTTCGGCCGGTGAGCCGGGCAGTGGAGTATCGAGGATGACCGAGGAGCGTGGCATGATGCCGGTGATGCGAATGCGATCACCACTGCGGGCATTGAGTTCAACGCGAGCAGGTTGAACGTTGAGGGTGAGTTTCTCGCCGTTGCGTTCGACGGTGAAGGTGCTGGTGGGATTGCCAGCGGCATCTTTCTTATTACCGAGCATCACTGCTTCGCTGATTTGCGAGAACGTCTTTACGGGGCTTCCGTCGATGGCGATGATTTTGTCGCCTGCGCGAAGGCCAGCGACGAAGGCAGGTCCGGGGGTGGTTTCGCCGAGACCGAGTTCGGAGAGTTGACCCGTGCTAGTCACGACTTGCTCTTGGACGTAGCCGACAACGGTGCTTTCATTACCTTGGGGTACGGGTACGCCCGTGAACCAAAGAATCGAGGCGAGAATAAAGGCGAAGATCAGGTTAAAGACCGCCCCCATGACGGCGACGATCATCTTGCTGGCATAGGAAATTTCGGGAAGTTTTTCGGCTTCGGTGGAAGTTTCGCCTTCAACGGCAGAGGAGTCGCCCATTTGTGGGAGGGCCACATAGCCACCCAGCGGAATCCAGGAAACGCGGTAATCAACGCCGTCTTTACCGGTCCAGCCGAAGATTTTAGGTCCGAAGCCGATGGAGAATCGTTCAATCTTTAAACCGCGCCAGCGAGCGGCGAGGAAGTGTCCGAGCTCGTGCACGAAGATTGAGCCGCCGAAGAAAATGGCCAGGAGAGAGATGCCGCGGAGCGAGCCGAGGAGGTCGCCCAAAAAATTATTATCCATGATGCAGTGAGAAAAAGGTGATTAACGAGTGAAAGAATTGAGGAGCTGGTTGCTGACGCGGCGCGCTTCGGCGTCGGCCTCTAAGACATCGTCGAGGCTCGAAGGTTCGCGAGAAGTCATTGTTGCCAGGGTACGCTCAATCAGTTCGGCGATGGCCGTGAAGCGGAGTTGGCTGCGCATGAATGATTCCACGGCGACTTCGTTGGCGGCGTTGAAGATGGCGGGTGCGATACCACCTTTGACCGCGGCGGCTCGTGCTAAACCAAGGCAGGGGTAGCGTAGAGGGTCGGGCGGTAGCATGTGGAGTGCGATTGCCTCTTGGAGGTTGAGGCTTGGAGCGGGGCAGGGCAGTCGACGAGGGAAGAGAAGGCAGTCTTGAATGGGGAAGGCCATGGATGGAGGCGATAATAGCGCCTGCATGCTGCCGTCGGTGAGGGTGACCAGTGAGTGGATAATGCTTTGAGGGTGGATGACAACGTCCACGCGGTCGGCATGAAGGTTAAAGAGCCATTGTGCTTCGATGAGCTCGAGGCCCTTGTTGGCCATGGTTGCCGAATCAACCGTCACCTTGGGGCCCATATTCCAATTAGGGTGTTGGAGGGCTTGTGGCGGGGTGACGTTGGCGAGTTGTGTAAGAGGCGTTTCACGGAACGCACCGCCTGATGCCGTTAAAACCAAACGTGCAATTTCAGATTTATCTTTATTGCGAACGAGTTGGTGAATCGCGTTGTGCTCGCTGTCGATGGGGAGAAGTCGAGCGCCCGATTGTGCAGCGGTGGCGGTGACAAATTTTCCGGCGAGGACGAGTAGCTCTTTGCTGGCGAGGGCGACGTCTTTCTTGGCGGTTAAGGCGGCGAGTGTGGGTTTCAGTCCGGCGGTACCCACGACGGCGGAAACCACCGTGTGCACTTCGGGCAGGCAGGCGATTTCGGTGAGGCCGGCGGTACCTTCGAGAATTTTGACGCCAGGGAATTCGCCCGAAGCACGGGCTTCGGCGGCGGCCTTGGGGTCGGCCAGGGCGATGGTCTTAACTTTGAATTCACGGACGGGTGCGACGAGTTCGCGCCAGCGGTGATGCGCAGCCAGACCGGCCACCGATAAAAGTGTGGGATGGGCCCGCACCACAGCGAGGGTGGTGGTGCCGATGGAGCCGGTGGCCCCAAGGATGGCGATAGGCCGAGGATCCATAAACTTGGATAGGTTGAGGCAACCGCACGACTTGGGCGTGGCAAGCCGGTTTCGCTCCAGAGGTAGCACTTTTATGCTTCTCCGCTTGTCTCTTCGGCTTCGGTTGTTTCCCTTCATGTTTATGGCAACGCAGCCGCAAGACATTCAAGGGCTTTCTCATCTTGGGAATACTCAAAACAAACCTCAGCAAACGCTGGAGACTTTTCCGAACCGTAACACCGGTCGGAATTACTTCGTCGAATTAACGACGGACGAGTTCACCTGTCTGTGTCCAGCAACGGGTCAGCCCGACTTTGCGAAGATTACGATTAACTACGTTCCAGGTCCACGCATCGTGGAATCGAAATCGTTGAAGCTTTATTTTTGGAGCTACCGTCAGCAGGGTGTTTTCCACGAGCACCTCACGAATAAGATTCTCGATGACCTCGTGGCGGCGCTTGATCCGGTTTGGTGTCAGGTCACTGGCGCGTATGGTGTGCGCGGTGGCATTGGTATCACTGTACGCGCCGAGCACGGCAAAAAGCCTGCCCTGTGAAACGTCGACCCGTCCAGCATGACGACGGGGATCCAACGCAGTGGCCTGGTGTGAAGCAGGTATCGGACTACCTAACTCGTCAATTAGCGGGTCGGCGTTTGGCGGCACGTACGTGTCTGACTTACGGGCGTTCGCTTAAGGGTTTTGCTTTGTGGATGAAGTCGAACGGCGGGTGGGATGGGGACTGGTCGAAATTAACTTCAAGAAATTTACGCGACTTCGTGATCGAGCGCCAGGCCACGCATGATCGCCGGTCGGTCCACAATCAGGTCTCAGCCTTGCGGGCGTTTCTTGCCGATTTACGGGAGCGCGGCGGCATCCAGTCGACCCCCGCTGCGGGCTTGGTTCTACCTAAGTTGCCGCGGTCATTACCTAAATTTTTAACGGAAACGCAGGCGGAATCTTTATTAGAAACGCCGACAACTGAGCAAGAAACCGCTTTGGTGAAGGCGCGCGATCAAGCGGTTTTAGAATTATTATATGGCGGCGGCTTGCGGGTTTCAGAACTCTGTGGCATCAAAGCGGGCGACTTGGATTTGAATTCGGGTTTAGTACGAGTACTCGGTAAAGGCTCGAAAGAACGCGTCGTACCAGTCGGTGAGTCGGCTGTGGCAGCTGTGAAAAAATATTTAAGCCTAAGGGGGGCGGCGACACGCGGTGAGCCGATGCTTTTAGCACCGCGTGGTGGCCCGATGCATCCGCGCGCGGTGCAGTTGATGTTGAAGAAGAAATTAGCCTTGGCCGGTTTGCCGGCGGATTTAACCCCTCATAAATTACGTCACGCCTGTGCCACGCATTTACTTTCGAACGGGGCGGACTTGCGCCTGGTGCAGGAGCAGTTGGGCCACGCCTCGTTATCGACCACTCAGATTTACACTCACCTCACGGTCGCCAAGTTGCGCGACGTGCATCGCAAGGCCCATCCAAGGGCCTAATGTATGTATTCTGAAGTCGCTCACGCTAAACTAAACTTGTCGTTGCTCGTCACGGGCCGACGGGCGGACGGGTTTCACGAGCTCGTGAGTCTGGTGGCCTTGGTGGATTGTGCAGACCGTCTCGAATTCACGCCTGGAGGCCCGTGGAAATTGAGTGCGGACGATCCTACGCTACCTACGGACGGAACCAATTTAATTATCAAAGCGGCGATGGCTTTTCAACGTCGTTGCCCGAGCGTCGTCACTGGTGCTTTTAGATTACAGAAGAAAATCCCGAGCGGTGCTGGTTTGGGCGGCGGTAGTGCGGATGCCGCGGCTGCAATTCGTTTATTGAATCGCACCCTGGCCCAGCCCTTGTCGGTGGAAGTGTTGCGCGAGATTGCGGCAGAGGTGGGTTCCGACTGTCCTTACTTTATTTCTGGTGGTGTGGCCGTGATGCGGGGCAGGGGAGAAAAGGTGACGCCGGTCTCTGCGGAAGCGGCGCGCACCTTGGCGGGCCAACGCGTGGTCATCGTTAAGCCGCCGTTCGGCGTCCCAACGCCAGAAGCCTATGGCTTATTGGCACAGGCGAACGCTTATATTCAAAATACTAATGCGGAGGAGCGTTTACAGCATTGGTTGCGTCAGCCCTCAGCGGATCCCTCGGAAATGGGGAATAGTTTACAGGGGCCGGTTTTTGCGAAGTACTTAGCCTTGCCCGTGGCCCTTGAAGAAGTCGCGGCGGCAACGGGAGTCGTGTTTCGTATGACGGGGAGTGGGAGTGCCTGTTTCGTCCTTTGTTCGGACGATAAAGACGTACGGTTAATCACGGCGGCCTTACGGCGTTGCTGGGGGCCGGGTGTGTGGGTGAGCGATTCCCGAATTTTAGGTTAGTTTCGGCTTTACTGTCTGCCTTGGCGTGGCCTAGATGCCTGCCTACTCACAACTATGGGAAGCCTAAAGAAAAAGCGTCGTTTAAAAATGAATAAGCATAAGCGCCGTAAACGTTCGAAAGACATGCGCCATAAGAAGTAAGCTTTCGCTTATTTCTGGGCCTTTAAGCACAGGGCGACCCTTCCGGTCGCCCTGCTTGTTTTTCGGGCTTGCCCAACCTCCTTTCCGTCCCCAAGTCTTACCCCTCAAACCACCTCTAAACCATGGCTCGCGAAACCGTTATCATTGAGTGCACCGAAGCCCGGAAGGAAGGCAAACGCCCCTCCCGGTATATGACCACTCGCAATAAGAAGCTTTCTCAAGAGAAGGTTGAGTTGA
>CANBWJ010000081.1 GCA_947373115.1 Opitutia bacterium
CGGCTACGAAAAAATAAGGTCAATCCAACGGTTTAGTTTGTGCCCTGCGCAGGCACCACCAATGTGAGTGGTTAATGCACAAGCCTTCAACAGTCGAAGCCACCCCTGCGGAGAGCTCATCCTTTCCCAATGGTGCGTTCGTACGCTACTTAACGGGCGAAGGCATTTCGATGACAGGGAGCTGGATGCAGGCCATGGCCCAAGGTTGGGTGATCGCGAGTTTAACAACCAGTGCCACCATGCTTGCACTCATCAACCTCGTCGCAGGCATACCGATGATTGCACTTTCCACAATTGGCGGGCTGTGCGCAGATAAATTTGATAAGCGCATGATTCTGCAAATCTGCCAAGTCGCCCAAATTATTTTCGCCCTGACCGCTGGATATTTAATTTCCATTCACTCGCTCGAGATTTGGCACATTTTTTTAGCCTCATTTCTCCTTGGCATATCCACCGCCTTCGAAATGCCAGCCGCGTCTGCCCTGGTGCCCGAACTTGTGGGCCGGGCTCACGTTGCCCGCGCCATCGCAGTTGATCGAGCCGTCTTTCATGGCACACGACTGATTGGACCAGCCTTGGCTGGCTACCTCGTGGGACGATACGGACCCGAGTCCACCTTCTATATCAATGCGGTCACATTCCTCGCCTTGATGATTGCCCTGCTAACCTTACCTCCGCGCCCACTCGGTACCCCCGAACAAGAAGAAAAACGCCAGCACGGCATGGGTGAAGGTTTTCGCCACGTCTTCCACGACCGTCCGAGTTTTGCCATGATATTACTGATGGCGACCAACACCATCTTCGTCTTCCCATTGCTCGCCATTCTGCTGCCGCTTTATGCTAAAAATGTTTTGATGGTAAGCCCTCAACAAATGGGCTTTCTCATGCTCAGCTCGGGCATTGGCTCCTTGTCGGGTTCGCTCTTCATCTTAAAGGTGAAACGCTCTTGGCGCCCCAAAGTCATGGCCGTCGCCGTTTTTTTAATCTGCTGTGCACTTTTAAGTTTAAGTCAGGCGACCTTCTTTCTTTGGGCAGCAGGTTCACTCACCAGCCTCGCCCTTGGTGTCTCGAGCTTGGTTGCCCTCGCGAATACCGTGGTGCAAGAACGCTCCCCCGATGAAATCCGTGGACGCGTCGCCGCTGTGGCAGGGCTAACCTTCTTCGGCCTACTCCCCTTTGCAGGTATGATTATGGCAGGCGTGGCCGACTGGCTCGACCTTCGCCATGCGCTACTCTACTCCGCCTGCTGCTATGCTGTCATCGGCATCTTCGTTCTTTGGTGGGCTGGCGATGCCGCGGGCCAAGAAATATCTCCAAAGATTAGCTAAAGTGGTGCTCCCGTTGGGAGTCGAACCCAAATCGCCGGCTTCGGAGGCCAGCATTCTATCCATTGAAATACGAGAGCGTCTGCCCATCAAAACGGCAGACCGCTGGTGTAGTCAACCCATTCAGCGCTCCCAAATTTCAAAAGTATAATTCAGACCCTCAAAACTGCCAGCCTTCGACCAGGTGAGTCGTTTAAAATGCTGTGCCCAATCCATAGGGAATTTTCGATCACCCTCAAAGTCGCGATGGATGCGTGTGATATAAAGTTTTTCGCAATGCACCAAACCCTCGGCGTAAATACGTTCGCCACCCGTGATCCAAATCGGCCCAACCCACGGCATACCTTGGGCGACCTGAAGCGCCGCCTCTAAGTTGCTGGCTCGTTCCGCACCTGGAAAAACTTTTTCAGTCTGACGCGACACCACTACTGTACCCCTTCCTTCCAGAGCCTTACTGAGCTCGTGATAGCACTGCGGCCCCTCAATCATCACGCCACCCTTAGTCTGATCCATAAACCATTCTAGATCCTCCGGAATGTGCCAAGGCAGTCGACCCCCTCGCCCAATGACTCCGTTCTGGGCAACAGCTACGATACAGTAAACGGGCTTTGACACGCTGTTACCTTTGCCAAATCGCCCTGCGGCGCAAGTGCAAGCGGCACAAGGTGTCGTCTGATTGACAGCCCACCGCGAGCAAACCAAGGTAGGGCCATGATTACCTGGTTGCACAACGCGACAAACAAACACCACAAGTGGGTGCTTGGATTTTTCGCCTTCATCTCCGCCGGATCCTTTATTTTCTACGGCTACGGCGACCACAGCGGCCGACCCAGCGATGCACACGTTTACCTCGGAGTAAACCTCAGCGACGCCCGTACCCAAAATCGTTTTCGCGATTCGCTTACCTTCGGCATGTTGAGCGGACAGCGCACCGAAGGTCGCACCCTCCAACAACATGTTGCGGAATTACACTTAGCCAACTCACTGGCCATCCCCGACCCT
This sequence comes from Opitutia bacterium, assembly GCA_947373115.1. Taxonomy (GTDB): domain Bacteria; phylum Verrucomicrobiota; class Verrucomicrobiia; order Opitutales; family UBA953; genus UBA953. The sequence continues at coordinate 2,328 of CANBWJ010000081.1, forward strand.
TCCGAAACTGACGTTCGCAAAATCGCCCTCGCCATCACCACCCCAGTCGACGGACGTGACAACGGCAACAGCCTCAACTCCTACCTCGAAGTCGCTGCGAAACAACTAGGTGCAACCGACCTCGAAACGCGTGCACGCTTTGAAACTTATATCAAAGACACGTGGCGCGTGAATAAAGCCGTCACGCTCCTCGCCGGCCCCGGCCACGCTTCCACGGCCCAAATTAAACGTTCCATTGACCGCGAAAAAACCAACTGGACCGTCGATGTGGCCACCCTGCGTCTCAATGACGTTAAGACCGATGTCGCCGTCGACGAGGCCAAGGCCAAAGCTCATTTCGAGGCCAATAAAGAAGCGTACCGCCTATCTGCCAAAGTCGAAGTCACCCTCGTCGCGCTCCCAAACATCACACCCGACACCTCGCCCGTGTCCGACGAAGAAATTGTCACGGAGGCCTATAACCTCGCTGAACAATTAAAATTTGAAGCGGGTAAAGTAAAAGAACAAGCCCTCGCGCGTCGCAGTGAAGTTGAGAAAATCATCCATCAAGACCGCGCCCTCCGCAACCTCGCTGGCCGCATCGGTGAAGAACTGGCCGATCAATTCCCCACCGATGTCCACGCTGCCAACTCACCCGACTTCCAAGCCTGGCTCAAAAAGCAAAACCCGATTCTCGAGGTAATTCCCGCGTTCGACATCACCAATCCTCCTGCGAACAAGAAAGTTCCTGCTGAAGTTCTGAAACTCGCGGCCGACCTCACCGAGAAGGATTGGCGAACCGACATGTTCCGCACGGAAGACGCGGCCATTTTCCTCATCTTAAATAAGCGCATCGAATCACGTCTCCCTGAATTCTCCGAAGTCAAAGCCAACGTAATTGCCAACTGGCAACGCAACGAACGCACCCGCCTGCTCAACGAAGAAATTGTGCGCATCAACAAGACCCTCCAAGCCGATGTGGCCGCCGGTAAAGATTTCAAGTCGAGCGCTAAGGCCCTGGGACTCTCCTTGTCCACCTCCGCACCTTTCACGGTTAACACCGTCCCCAGCGAGCTGAACGGCATCAACGAAAGCACCAGCCAAGCCATCGAGGTCGCAGGCGTTGGCAAAGTCACCCCTGGCATCTTAACGGCCAGCGGCGACACCGTATTCCTCCGCCCCACCCTCGCCGACAAGCCTAAGGATGACGCCACATCTGACGATGTGAAACAATTGATCGAACGTTTCGCCGCCCGTAACGCCAATTACACCGCGATGGGGCTATTTCAGGACTTAACCACGGCGCCTGAACCTCAGGCCCAGCGTTAATCATCCGTTCGGCAACCCGGCACCGTCTGACGCTTGCCCAAAGGGTTGCCAAACCCTAAGGGTTTCCTTCTTTTTACGCATGTCTCAGGTCCGCGTCCGCTTTGCTCCCAGTCCCACTGGTTTCTTCCACATCGGAAGCGCCCGCACGGCTTTATTCAATTGGCTCTATGCCCGTCACACCGGCGGAAAATTTATTCTGCGCATTGAGGACACCGACAAAGAACGCAACTCACCCGAGTTCCTGAAAGTCATTCTCGATTCCATGCGCTGGCTGGGAATGGATTGGGATGAAGGTCCCGAAGTCGGCGGCAATTTCGGCCCCTACTTCCAATCGCAACGCACCGAACTTTATCAAAAGAAACTCAAAGAGTTAGCCGACAAAGGAAAAGCCTATGAAAAAGATGGTGCCTGGTGGCTGCGACTCGAGGGCGCACGCTCCACGGTTTTCGATGATCACCTCAAAAGAGAAATCGAGAAGGTCGACGCCGCACCGATGGTACTCAATGACCTCGTGCGCGGTCGCGTGGAGCGCGCCGAGGATCGCGACTTCGTCATCTTCCGTTCCAACGGTGAACCAGTCTTTCACTTCGTGAACGTCGTTGATGATATCGAAATGCAAATCACCCACGTGATTCGTGGCGAAGATCACCTTTCCAACACCTCTAAGCACCTCGAGCTGTTCAAGGCCTTCGGCGTAAAACCCCCTGAATACGCCCATATTCCGCTGATTTTGAAGACCGACGGGCCCGGCAAGATGTCCAAGCGCGACCGCGGTGCCCTGATTGAGGAATACCAACAGCGTCACTACTTACCCAGTGCGGTTCGTAATTACCTTTGCTTACTGGGCTGGACTCCAACCGATGGACGCGAGGTGCTGCCGATTGAAGATATCATCAAGCAGTTTGAACTCAGCGCTGTCCACCAATCCAACGCCCGCTTTGACGAACGCAAGATGTCGCACGTCAATGCTCAGACCTTACGCACCCTTCCAGCCGCTGAATTTGCTGCCATCGCCCGTCCGATTTTAATTCAACACAGAGTCATCGACGAAAAAGTTTCGCCGGCTCGCCTCGCCGAAGTTTTAGCTATCATCCAAGAGAAAGTCATCTCCGTGGAACACCTACCTGAGTTCATGGGCTTCTTCTTCACGGAGAATTTCAAGAAGGACGATAACGCCTTCGCCAACCTGAAAAAAAAAGGTGGCGATCCCGCTGCTCGCCTCCGAGAGCTTCTGCCCCACATCGAAGCCTGCGAGTGGACCGACGCCGGCATCGAAGCCGCCTTCAACGCCGCTGCGGCTGCCCATCAACGCAAGGCGACCGACTTCTTTGCGCCGGCTCGCTTCGCCACATCAGGCCAAGGCGGAGGCCCGCATTTATTGGGTATTCTTCGCGTCCTAGGACGCGACACCACCCTCGGTCGAATCAAGGCCTTCCTTAACTAATTCTTTTATACCGCTTTTACATGTCCACTGAGCCCACCGCACCTCAACCGCGCCACTTCATCCAGCAAATCATCGATGCGGATTTGGCTTCGGGTAAGCATAAGAAAATTATCACGCGCTTTCCGCCTGAGCCCAATGGCTACCTGCACATCGGTCACGCGAAATCGATTTGCCTGAATTCTGGTTTAGCTACCGAATTTAACGGTCAGTTTAACCTGCGGATGGATGATACCAATCCTACTAAAGAAGAAATTGAGTATGTCGATTCCATCAAAGAAGACGTTCGCTGGTTAGGTGCGGAATGGAATGAGCACTACTACCAAGCCTCTGATTATTTTGATCGGATGCATGCGGACGCCATCAAGCTCATCAAAATGGGGAAAGCCTTCGTCTGCTATTTATCACTCGAGGAAATGCGTTTACAAAAAGGCGACTTCACTACGCCCGGCAAGGATAGCCCGACTCGCAATACTTCGGTTGAAGAAAACCTAGCGGCTTTTGAAAAAATGACCCGGGGTGAATTCGATGAAGGCAAGGCAGTACTACGTGCTAAAATCGATATGGCTGCGACTAATGAATACATGCGCGATCCAGTGATTTATCGGATTCGCAAGGTCGAGCACCATAACACTGGCAACAAATGGTGCGTCTACCCGATGTACGATTACGCCCACCCACTCGAAGATGCCTACGAAGGCATCACCCACTCCATTTGTACGCT
>CANBWJ010000082.1 GCA_947373115.1 Opitutia bacterium
GACATCGAACGCCTCAGCCGCGGAGAGTCGACACGTGGGAAGATTGGCAATCGCGGCGTCGGACATCGCCTCACGCAAAAAGAACGCATTCTTTTCGAAGCCGCCAAGCGCCAAGGATTCCTAAAAATCCCCGTCACCGGTATCCGAAAAAACGTCATCAATATTTATCGCCTCTGGTGCCAAGCCTCCGATCGTCCCTTTGTTACTAGGTAGGGGCAGCACTGCGTGATGCCCTCCTGCCTTGGGTAGGGATGGCGCTCCGCGCCATCCGCTGTATACCAGGTAGGGGCGCTCCGCGCCGCGCCAGTTCTATCCGCCTATCCCTACCCCTAACCCTCACCCTAAACTCGTGTCACCGTGCCAACATGCCCCCTAATCTTTCAAAACTTCCAACGCGACGAAACACTCGCTATCGCACCCGGCTCTAAATCATACTCGGTCTGCACACCGCCCAAATCCCTTCGCGCCTTTGCACTAAAGGCCCAACCCAGCGAAATTTCGTCCAGTCGGCCAGTAGTGATATGGCGGAAAGATAAAACGCCGGCAACACGCTCACTTTCATAATCCTGACGTTGCCCACCGAGATTAGCCAAGTGTGCCTCTTCCTGCAGAAACGCTAAAGAAAGAAGGGATTTCCATTCTTCATTTAGCTTACGCTCTACAAAAAGCGATTTACGAGCCGTACCCAAAGTCCAATCCGGTGCAAACTTCCAGCGGAAAGTCGGCACCACAAGCACCATTGCCGATCGCACCATCCGCGTCTCCGCTAAGAAAAGATAACCCACCGTGAAGCTTTCCGAAAGTTTCCAATCGGCACCATACAACGCCTGCACGGTCATTCCATCGCCCAACGCCGCATGACTTTCCGCATCGGCATTCACTTGCAATACCGCGTAACGCGTACGAGTTCCTTCTGCGGCGGCAAAACCACTTAAACTTAACGACACGCCCCTAACCAAATCAAAATCCACCGGCGCGTCCTGCCACTCATGTCGCACCTGTGCGTAACGGAAGCCCCAATCATAATTCCAACTACCAACCTGTGTTATTGGAAAATTACCCGTCACCTCAAATCCAACTGAACGATCCTGCGCTTTTCCCTCACCCGAAGCAGAGATTGAAGTCAGCCGAACATTTAAGCCCTCAAAACCGGGACGAGGGCGCGGTGCTTCAGCAAACACAGACACAAAAACGAAACATAGAAGGACACGTATAAACACATCCCACATCTTAACCCTCCCCAGCCCATGTCAATTCAACCCATGCATAGGTAGGGGGCGACTGCGTCGCGTCAGTGTATCTTTGGTAGGGGCGCGACTGCGTGATGCCCTTCTGCCTCGGGTAGGGACGGCGCTCCGCGCGTGCCGCTGTATCTCTGCCTCCACCTTTGCACTTTTGCACAGCGACTGCGTCGCGATTTGCACCTTTGCATTGTCTCTGGCCCTCCCGACACCCGTCTCCTCCTTTGCACTTTTGCACCTTTGCATTGTCTCTGGTCCTACCGATACCCGCCACCCGATACCCGTCACCCGACACCTGACACCTGAAACTCTCCCGAGACCCGTCACCTGAAACCCGATTCATCACCTTTCCACCTTTGCACAGCAGCTCCGCTACGTTTTGCACCTTTGCACTGTATCTCCATTACCTCCCCGCGTCCCCTTGCCCACGCGCCCCCTGTGGCCTCCAGCCACATATCACCGCGCTCCCTTACCCCCTGAACTTATCCATCCCTTGACCCTCACCTGCTCCACCAATGCCATGTGCGGCACGGTTAACGCCGCCAGGCCCACAAAGATAATCTGCACGACCCGACCGTCTAGCGTGCGGTCTTTCAATAGAGACCACGCCACGACCGATAAAATCACGACCCCAATCATCGGTAATAAGGTCGCCCCCAATAACAACATTGGCTTCGAGCGTTTCGCATACTGAGCCGTGCGAATAATATGACGTGCACTGTGCATCGCACAGAAAAACACCGTGAATGAAATCAACGGCGAAGCAAAGTACGCCAATATTCCCAAACACATGAATTCAAAACTCAGGTGCGAACGATTCCATAAGAGATAAAGTATCACCGCTGTCAGACTCAGCAGCCAGGGCACCGCAAGGTACACCATACCAGGCATCAGCAATTGCGTGGCACTCGAACCCACCAGCAGACTAAACAGATCCGAAATTTCAGCAGCGTGACGCACCATTGGAATGAAAATAATCGCCCCGCCGTAAATGATCCGAACCAGCCACGGGACCTCGCCATCGGGATCCCCCGAAAAATGTGCAATCGATATACCTAAAAAACCAATCAGAAATAACAATGGCGCCACATACCACAAAGCGACCACCGCACCCACCATTAGCAAATAGATCACCGAAAAACGTAACCACGCCATCAGCGTGCTCACGCCATACAACTCCTTCGCAAACACCGTATCCAAGGCCCCATGCGGCACGCCCAGCACCACAATCAACGACGCGACCACGATCAACTCGGTCTGCTTATCCAACGCCGGCAGAAACGCAGCACCCAATACACACGCCAACGCAATCAACCCAAAGAGCAATCCCTGTAGTCGAAGCAAATTCATCGGAAAAGCGCCCTTCCTAATTCCGCCAAAAATAAACCACGGGGCAAGGCACACATGATTCTTAAATAATCCCAAATCGTCGCCTCGTCATGCATAAAACGAATCACCGACCGCGGGTCACGCATCGCAAATAGCCGCACAAAGAGTTCCGGCCCACGCTCCGGATTCCGTAACAGCACCCGCAAAAATAATCGGTCCATTTTACGCACGACCCATGGGTCCTTCGCATGACCGCGCACCAGCTGCCCACACCGCACCCGTTCACCGGCCTCCTCTGCCCATCGCTGGATGCGCTGAAAAACATAGCCCGTCGCAGCCCGCGCCCCTCCCGCTTCAATCCCAGCTCGTACATACGATTCATCCTCCGATCGCTCCACTTCAGGCAACCCCATCGGAATCGCATAATGCTCGCGATAAATAATTTTGACCGCGGCCGACCGCGTCACTGTCTTCACCTGCTCCTCCAATATTGACGAGAAATCAGCTTCTCCACGCTTCTCTCGACCAAAAACGGTGACCTCTATCAGCGCACGCCTGCGGCTATACGGCAGTACATAGAGAAAATTCACCTGACCATCAGGGCCCTGGATGAAGTCCATCAAAGTTGCCACGCCGACATCAAATATATCCTCAGCACATTCCACTTCAACCCCACTGAAAGATTGCCACATCAGCGGTACCGCACACCCCGCATCATGGACTGGCCTGGTATCTACAACTTGCCGACCACTCAATGTTCCTCGACTCAATCTCACCTCCCATAATCCATTTACTTTACACACCGCCTTAACCTCATCCCCACGGTAGAATAAAATATTCGGGTTACCCACAATCTCCGCCACCGCGGCAGAATAAAATGCACCGGCATCAATGGCCTGATAAGGCACCACCGCACAATCGATCGATACATTCTTTCCGTCGCCATTGATTGCGACCTTCTGCCACTCCGCCCTCGCCAAATGCTTTAATTGAGCCGACTGACTCGCCCAATAACTCCAAGTGCGATCCGAAATATATTGCGCACGCCTCTCAACTATCGCCACCCGCGGACAGTCCGGACCTAACCTGGCCAATCGCATACCCAAACTCAGTCCAGCACAACCGCCACCGAGAATAATGATATCAAACTCAGATGCCATAGTGTGAATCGACCCTTGGTAGCCCCTTCAATGCTCGATGCAGTTCCGCCCGATGACGCAACGGCTTCCGCCAAAAACCCGACCCCATAAAACTTCCAGCGAGCGCCACCAAAGTAATCCGCGCCTTTCTGCCTTTCGAAATCACCGTACGCTCCTCCCAATAATTAAAATCACGCTCGCACAATTTCACCCCAATCGCCCGATACACTTTCGCCGCTATCAAGATGCAGTGCCTAGCCCGCAATGGCAAAAAGGGTAAGCCACTCTCGCCACTCCGATAATAATCATCCGCTAAGTTAAGCAGGTACTCCACGCCAACTCGTAACCTCCGTTGCGATACTTCCGTTGGCTGAATCAACTCTTCCAACGTCACCTTCCCAATAATCTCTGTCGGCACATAACGCCGTCCCATCCGTGCATCTTCTTGGACATCGCGACAAATATTGGTGAGCTGCATGCCAATCCCCAAATCAATCGCAAAGGCCGATGCCGCAGGGTCAGCGACGTCTAACACGTCGCTCATCATCAACCCGACCGTACCCGCAACACGGTAACAGTAACGCAACAATTCATCCACGGTCTTCAATTCCACTTCCTCGAGGTCCGTCAATAAACCGTTAATCAACTCCTGCGGTATCCTTGGCTCAATCCGACATTCCATCATCAACTGCAACGCATCGGCAATCACCGGATCATTCGTCTGACCCGTCTGCAGTGCACGACTGACCTCCATCAACTGCACCCGCGCCTCCTCCTTCGATGGCGCTTCATCGGCTAAATCATCCAGGTACCGACAAAATGCATAAAGCCTCGTGGCACGTTCGCCGTGCTTCGGATTCAACAAACGCTTAGCCCAATGAAAGGTCTTCCCTTTCTTCGCCAAGATTTCCTCAGCCCTTCGCAGAAGTTCGCTGGATGGCACGTTCATGAGGCGCAAGGGATTAAGGCGTCAATGACCTTAGCCGAACACAATACCCCAGGCAAACCAGCCCCTGGGTGCGTTCCCGCTCCGACTAAATACAAATTCCGAATACCTTCCGCACGATTGTGAAAACGGAACCATGCCGACTGACGGAAAATAGGTGCGATCGAAAAACCCGCCCCATGCATGCTCTGATAATTGTCCTTAAAATCCTCAGGTGTCATCGCAAAGTCCGCCGTGATGCATCCCTTCAATCCTGATAACATCGTCGAATTCAAGGCGTCGATAATTCGTGCCCGCAATTTCGGCTCCTCCACTGCCCAATTAATCCCGGCCTGCAAATTAGGGACCGGACACAACACATAGAAGCTGTCACATCCCTCCGGTGCAAAACTGGGATCCGTCGCGGTCGGACGGTGCACATACAGCGAAAAATCCTCCGCCAAAACCTTCCGATGAAAAATGTCTTCTAATAATTCCCGATAACGCTCCCCCATCCAAATCGTGTGGTGCGCCACTTCGGGATACTTCTTCTTCGTGCCAAAATATAAAACATAAAGACCCATCGAGTAATGTGCTGCCTTAAGCTTTAAGCCGCTCGCGACCGAACGGTCTGCGGGCTTCACCATGTTTTGGTAAAGGTGCGCGGCATCCGCATTCGATACCACGACATCCGCCGCCACCTCCGAACCGTCCGCCAAAATCACGCCCACCGCGACCCCGTCTTTTATCTTAATGGTCGCTACCGTGGTATTGAGTCGGAGCTCAATCCCCTGCCGTGCCATCAATTCGGCCAATGCTTTCGAAAGTGCCGCCGTTCCTCCCATCACAAAGTACACGCCATGCTCCCGTTCTAAATAATGAATCAGCCCATAAATACTGGTGGTATCAAAGGGATTACCGCCGACCAACAACGGCTGAATTGAAAAGGCCTGACGGAGCTTCGGACTTTTTAAATGCCGCGCCACCATTTGCCACACGGTCTCGTAATTCCGTAA
>CANBWJ010000083.1 GCA_947373115.1 Opitutia bacterium
GTGATCTGGCTGAGCTTAATGCTTTCTTTGTGGGCGAAGTCACTTTGGTGCTTGGCAAAGTATTCCGCCACGCGTCCGGGGCCGACTTCGAGGGCGGTGCGGCGGACCTGCCCAATCATGTAATCAAAAATAATGCGGTCTTCGATTTGACGGCGATAAGCCAGTGGCGTGGTGCCTTGGGAGCGGAGTGCGGCCACGAAACGATTGCGGTCGCCACCGAATTCGCGACGAATGGTATCTTCGATGTCGCCGTCGACATAGCTCTCAGGGATTTTTCCCATGCTGTTTTTAAATTCAGCGATGATGAGCTGGCGGTCGGCAAATTGCTTTAAGGTCTCTTCCGCAATTGAATCCAGGGTCTTATTGAACTCATCGTCGCTCTTCGCCTTGGCGCGAATTTCACGCACGAAGGGAGTGATTTGCTGGCGAACGTCGGAGAGGGTAATCACTTGCCCATTGGCACTGCCCGCCACGCGGTCTGAATTCATTTCCGACCAGCGCTTGGCAGCGGTCTCTTCGAGGGAAGGTTCCTTAGGTGCCAACGCTTGGGCGTTCAGCAAGGGGCTGAGGGCAAGCATGGTGATTAAGGAAAAAGAAACTTTCATCGACTGGTAGGAGGTGAGAGTCGCGACAGGAAGCCACGAATCTCGGCGAGTTTCCGCAGGGGGTCCTTGGCGGTCAAGCGGGGAAAGCGGTTTCCGATTAAGACGGCGGTGGATTGGCCGTTGGCGGTGACTTGTTGGCACCGCAGGGTGTTTCCTTCGCTGCCGACGGTGGCGATGCCTTTGGCTTCGGCCAGGCAGCGGATTTCGGCAATCTGCAGTAAGGCTTCGGCCTCCGCAGGGAGTCTGCCGTAACGATCCTGCAAACTGTGGCGAAGCTCGCCGAGTTCCTCAATGTCGAGGGCGAGCGCGATTTTGCGGAAGGCTTCAATGCGCAGGCGAGTTTCCGGAATCCAATCCGCGGGCAGGGTGGCAGTGAGTAAGGGTTGGTCTTCGCTGCTTTCGTAATGACCATCGTTGATCACGTCGGCGTGTGAAACGAAATCGAGATTCACTTCGCAACGATCCACGAGGCTGGTGCGATCGCCCTTCATCTTGGAAACGCTGCGACGTAAGAGCTGACAGTATAATTCGAAGCCGACGGTGGAGATGTGTCCGCTTTGGGCAGAGCCGAGAATATTTCCGGCACCCCGTAACTCGAGGTCGCGCATGGCAATGCGAAAACCGGCGCCGAGTTGATTGTATTGGCGAATCGCGGAGAGTCGACGACGAGCGGTTTCGACGAGTTCAGCGTGTCGGTGTAAAAAGAGGTACGCGTACGCCTGACGGTTGAAGCGGCCCACCCGCCCGCGCAATTGATAGAGTTGGGCGAGGCCAAAGCGGTCGGCACCTTCAATGATGAGCGTGTTGCAATTCGGAATATCTAAACCGGTTTCGATGATGGTGGTGCAGACGAGCACATCGTATTCACCCGCAACAAATGCGGCCATAGTGTCTTCAAGCTCGCCTGCACTCATCTGGCCGTGTCCGACTACGATGCGAGCCTTAGGCATGAGCGCTTTGAGTCGTTCCGCGACCGCTCGAATGGTGTCGACGCGGTTGTGTAGGTAAAAAACTTGGCCACCGCGGGCGAGTTCGGCCTGCACCGCGTCGCGCACACATTTTTCATCGTAACTGCGCACCACGGTGCGAATGGGCAAACGTTCGCGCGGCGGGGTTTCGATGACGCTTAAATCTCGGGCACCGAGCAACGCAAGGTAGAGTGTGCGCGGAATCGGCGTGGCGCTCATCGCCAAGACATCGACCTCGGTGCGCAGGCGTTTGAGTTTTTCTTTGTGGCGAACGCCGAAGCGGTGTTCTTCGTCGATGATGACTAAGCCGAGTTTAGCGAAGCTGGTACCTTCCGAGAGTAGGGCGTGGGTGCCGACGACGATATCGACGGTGCCCGCGGCGGCTCGGGTTCGCACTTGAGCTTTCTGTTTCGCACTGCGGAAGCTGCTGAGCAATTCAACGGTGACGGGCCAGCGCGCGAGTCGTTCACGGAAAGTTTCGTAATGTTGCTGAGCGAGTACCGTGGTGGGTGCGAGAATCGCTACCTGCCGTCCGCCAATGATACACTTGAAGGCCGCACGCAGGGCGACTTCGGTTTTACCAAAGCCGACGTCGCCGCTGATGAGCCGATCCATGGGAGCGATGCGTTCCATGTCGGCTTTGCAATCGGCGATGGCGCGAATTTGGTCAGGTGTCTCACGGTGCGGAAAGGAGCGCTCAAATTCGCCCATCCAATTATTTTCTTCGTCCTTCGGGTGAGCGATGCCGGGCTTGGAAACCCGCTCGGCCTGTAGCGCGATCAGTTGGGCGGCCAAGTCGACCGTCGCCTTTTCAACCGCCCGACGAGACTTATCCCATCCGCCGCCACCGAGTTTGGAAAGCTTGGGGTGCCCGCGACCGATGCCGACGTAGCGCGAGAGGAGGTGCGATTCGCGGAGCGGTAAATGCAATGTCGCTTTGGCATCGAATTCGAGCGAAACAAAATCTTCGGTGCGGCCGTCGTGTTCAAACGGACGAATGCCGCGAAACAGACAGATCCCTTGCGTGGTGTGCACCAAGGTGTCGCCATCGGCCAGCTCTCCGAAGTCGAGGGCTCGTCCGACCGCGGCATGTATCGCAGTGCGTCGACGGGGCAGGGTGGCCAGTGGCCGACGTTTCCGTCCGAATAATTCGCGCTCCGTTAATAAAATCAGTCCCTTGGATAATTCTCCCGTGAGCGAACCCGCTTCGATGATGATGCCACCGCTGAAACGGGCTTGGATGATTTGCGGTGCGAAGCCCTTGAGTTTGGCTGCAGCGAGGTCGGCCTGCAGTCGTTCAACGGAGGCTTCGGTATCGCCCGCTAAAATACAGGGTCGGCCGTGGCGACTCAGTGCCGCCGCTTGTTTCAGGAGTGAGAGTCGTTCGTCGGTGCCATCGGCATTATTCCCGATGAGTAGTGAGTCAGTAGGCGTACTTTGTAGGGCGTGTGCTGACCAACCTGGTAGGGCTTCGTCGGTTTCTTCGAGGGCGAGAAGTTTTATATTAGTATGAACTAATTCGCGGCAAAGGGTATCATCGAACGTTTGATTTACCCCAATGATAATCGCCTGTTTGGGTAGGTGGGTGTAAAACGGTTTCTCGTTAATACTCGTGGCTTCGGTACGCGGAGCGCAGATCACGAGGCCGCTGACTTCACCTTCGCTGCGTTGGGTGGCTGGATCAAAGGGACGAAGTGATTCCACCGTGTCGCCGAATAAATCGATACGCACGGGCATCTGCGCGTTGAGCGGGTAGACGTCGAGAATACCACCGCGCAGTGCGTATTCGCCAGGCTGTTCGCAAAGGGCCTCGTGGGCGTAGCCAAAATCATTCGCCAGTTTTTGGGCGAACATTTGGAGTGAAAGTTTATCGCCCTTGCGCACGATGAGTTCGCGTTGTGCCGCGAGGTCGGGCGCAGGCGTCAGTCGAGTCAACGAGCCCGGGGTGCAGGCGATGAGGAGAGGATTTTGCGGCGTGTGATGCCCGTGACGAATGGCGGCGATAACGTTGAGTAGGTCGCAATCGGCTTCAAAATTGGAAACTGCCGCATCGGCCTCAGTTAGGGTCTTGGCCGTTGACTTGGCGCCTGTGAGTGTTGCCAGCAGTTGACTCGTCTCTTCAGCAAATGTTTCGGCGGCACCGAGGTTAGAGGCCAGTAGAAGCCAGACGCTTTGTTCTTTGGCTTCCGCGCACGCACACGCGGCCCAGGCGTGCAATGGCACGCCGGTGAGGGCACGGTGTGATGGACTCGCCATGTGCCCATCGAGGGCGACAAGTCACTCGGGTCAAACGGAACTCGTTAACAAACTTATTTTAAATCGAAACGAGCCGCGAACTCTTTGGCGAGGGCACGGTAGGCCACGGCGCCGGGCGACTGATTGTCGTACTGAAAAATCGTTTTACCGTGGCTGGGGCATTCGGAAAGGCGGACCGTGCGCGGGATAACCGTTTTGAAAACATTATCTGGAAAATGCTTTTGCACTTCTTCCATGACCTGGCGCGAAAGGTTGGTGCGCGAGTCGTACATCGTTAAAAGAATCCCGCCGACGGCGAGTTTCTCGGTGACGTTGGCCGCCTTGAGTTGATCAACCACGCCGAGGATTTGGCCGAGGCCTTCCATGGCGAGGTATTCCGTTTGCAGGGCGACTAAAAGGTAGTCGGACGTCGCCAAAGCGTTCATCGAGAGCATGCCGAGGGCGGGTGGGCAATCGATGATGATGACACCGTACTTTTTGGATTCGATGAGCGGAGCTAAAGCCGTGCGCAGGCGAGAGAGGTAGTTGTCGGCTTTGGAGAGTTCGGATTCGACGGCGGCTAAGTCGACTTCGGAAGGGATGAGGTCGAGCTTGTCGGTCGAGGTGCTGACAATCATGTCTTCGACCTTCGCTTCACCGTGCAGCACTTGATAGAGCGAACGTCCTTCAATTTTTTCTACTCCGAGGGCGCTGGTGGCGTTGGCTTGGGCGTCGAGGTCGATGAGCAAGGTCTTAATGCCGTTTCGGGCTAAGCCCGCAGCGAGGTTGACGGCGGTGGTGGTTTTACCGACGCCGCCTTTTTGATTAGCGATGGAAAATACTTTGGTCACTTTAGGCGTCCTCGATCGGGCGTTCGACTTCGGTTGCAGCGTCGTAATCAACACCGGTTAAGCCAAAGCCAAAGTTTTTAAGGAAGTCTGATTGGTAGCCTGCGAAGTCGCCGTATTGATCGAGGGTTTCGGTGGTGACTTTAGGCCAGACGTCGAAAACAGCTTTTTGAATTTCAGGAAGCATTTCCCAATCGTCGAGGCGCACGCGGCCTTTGTCGTCGAAATCCAAAGCGTTGCCATTGTACATTTGTTTTTCGAACAAACGCTGAATCTGTTCAATGCAACCTTCGTGATTACCTTTTGCCTTCATGATTTTGAAGAGCAGGGAAACGTAGAGTGGAACTACAGGGATGGCTGAGCTTGCTTGTGTCACAACGGCTTTGTTGACGGAGACGAAGGCGCGACCGCGATGCAGCTTCATGAGTGCATCGATTTTATTTCCGGCGCGTTCGAGGTCTTCTTTTGCTTTGCCGATGGTGCCATCTTTGTAAATCGGCCAAGTGACTTCGGGCCCGATATAAGAGTAGGCAACGGTTTGGCAGCCATTGGCGAGCACGCCTGCTTGATTCATTTGCTCCATCCAGATTTCCCAGTCTTCACCGCCCATTACTTTGACGGTGTGAGCAATTTCTTCGGCGTTGGCGGTTTCGAGGGTAACATCGTTTACGACCTTGCGGTCGGTATCGAGGTTCTTGGCGTGGAAAGGTGCGCCGGTAGGTTTGAGAGTAGATTTATAAGTTACGCCATCGGGTGCGGTCCGACGTGGAGAAGCGAGCGAGTAGACTACGAGATCCACTTTGCCGTTCGGCATTTTATTTTTAATCGCAGCGATGACTTGAGCTTTCATGTCCGCTGAAAATGCGTCGCCGTTAAAAGAGAAGGCCTTCAAGCCAGCCTTCTTTGCTTCGGCGTGAAAACCTGCGGTGTTATACCAGCCAGGGCTACCGGGTTTGTCGCCTTCGCCGTTGCGTTCAAAAAATACACCCA
>CANBWJ010000084.1 GCA_947373115.1 Opitutia bacterium
AAGCCCACGAACTCATCGGAGCGACTCTCCTTCTGGCGTCCGACGCGAGCAGCTTCATCACAGGCTCCGAAATCGTCGTCGATGGTGGTTTCGCCGCTAAAGCCATCTAATTAATCTACCTCACCCGCCATGGCTTTTCTCGACGAAGATTTCATCTTAGCGGGCCCCACCGCACGCCACCTGTACCACAGTGTCGCGAAGCACCAGCCCATCGTCGATTACCACTGTCACCTCAGCCCCAAAGACATCGCGGAAGACCGTCGCTTCGAAGACCTCTCCGCCGTCTGGCTGGCTGGCGATCACTACAAGTGGCGCGCGATGCGTGCCCACGGCGTTAACGAAGATTACATCACGGGTGCTAAATCTTCGCCGCGCGAAAAATTCCAAGCATGGGCCGAAACCGTTCCTCACACGCTCCGCAATCCGCTCTTCCACTGGACCCACCTCGAGCTGCAACGCCACTTCGGTATCAAACTCATTCTCGAAGGCGACTCCGCTCAAAAAATCTGGGACGAAGCCAACCAACAACTTAAACACGGCAACCTCACGGCCCGCGGTATCCTGAAAATGATGAACGTCGAAGTAGTCGGCACCACCGATGACCCCGCCGATTCACTCGACTACCACCACGCAATCGCGAAATCAGGTTTCACCACCAAGATTGCTCCGACCTACCGACCCGATGCCGCCCTCAAAGTTCGCTTACCCGAACGCGTTAAGGCCTGGGCCAAACGTCTCTCCGCCATCAGCGGAAAAAATGCCGATACCTTTGCCGGACTCATCGAAGCACTCAACAAACGTCACGATGACTTCGCCGCCGCTGGCTGCTTAGCAACCGACCACGGCCTGGAATACTTACCTGACGTCTCCTGCACCGAGGCCGAAGCCAAATCGATTTGGGAAAACGCGATGGCCGGCAAACCCGCCTCCGCCCTCGAGGCCGAAAAGTTCACAGTCTTTATCATGCTCCACGTGGGCCGACTCAATAACGCGAAGGGTTGGACGACTCAGCTCCACCTCGGCCCCATCCGCGACCCCAACCAAGGCCTACTCCAACGCCTCGGTTCCGACGCAGGTTGCGACACCATCGGCGATTACCGCCAAGGTCCGGGCCTCGTTAATTACCTCGGCACGCTCTCCGGCGAAAACCAGCTGGGTAAAACGATTCTTTATAATATCAATCCCGCCGACACCGCACTCTTCGCGTGTATGCCCGGCTCCTTCCAAGACGGCGTCACCCCTGGCAAAATTCAATACGGCTCTGGCTGGTGGTTCCTCGATCAAGAACACGGCATGCGCGATCAAATGAACGCCCTGTCCGACCTCGGCCTGCTGGGTCGCTTCGTCGGCATGGTGACCGATTCACGCTCCTTCCTTTCCTACCCTCGCCACGAATACTTCCGTCGCATCCTGTGTGACCTCGTGGGTCACGATGTCGACACAGGTCGCATCCCCGAGCGTAAAGAATGGACCGATCGTTTAGTGGCCGACGTTTGCTACCGCAACGCCCGCAACTACTTTGGTTTTTATTCTAAATAAAAACTAGGTTCGATCCGAACGGTACACGCGCTGCACGCGCTGTGTCAGCGTACATAATGCCTCCCAGGGAATACAATCCGACCACCCGCAGAATTCTGCGACGGTGATGCGGTCCTTCCCCTGCGCCCCTAAAATCGTCGCAACTTCTCCGACCACGACGCCAGGATTGTCCGTCACATCCACGACGGTCTGATCCATGCTGACGCGTCCGAGAATCGGACAACGCAATCCGCGAATCAAAAACTGCCCGCGATTGCTCGCCGCCGTGGGTACACCATCACCATAGCCGACCGCCACGACCGCGACCACCGAGTCGCGAGCCAGCACCTTGGTGCGATTGTAACCAATGGCCGTGCCCTTGGGCAAATGCTTCACTAAAACGACCCGGGCATGAAATGACAATACGGGGTCGGGCTTCAAACTGGCCAAGAACGAACCCGCCGATGGCGGCAGGCCATACTGCATCAATCCAATGCGAACCGCATTGAACGGTGAATCCGCTGAAAACGTTTCAAGCCCAGCACTGTTGTCCGCATGAATCAAAAGCTTCGACCGAACGTTCAACGGAATGGTCTCAATTAATTTTAAAAAGATTTCCCGCTGCTGCGCGGTATAAACGGTATCGGTATCGGCATCCGAAAAGTGCGTGTACACACCACACCATGCCAACATCGGCAACGACATGACCTTGGCAAAAATCGCCTGCGCCTCCTGATGCCACACACCGGATCGACCCATACCCGTATCGATTTTAATATGAACGCGAGTGACCTGATTCAAACCCTGCGCACATGCGGCCAGAGCTTCCGCTTCCGCCATCGAGTTAATCGAAAAATCCAAACCAAGACCGACACCCCTCGCCATTTCTCCTGGGAGCGTGGGACTGAGTAAAAGAATATATGAATCAGGACTAATCTCACGTAAGCGCGCGGCTTCTGCCACATTTGCGACGGCAAAATTCTCCACTCCAGCCTGCAATAAACGGGTCACGACTTCAGGCATGCCGTGTCCATAGGCATCCGCCTTCACAACTGCGACATAACGCATGCGCTTGGGTAAGGCCTGCTTAATACGACCCACATTGCGATCAAGGGCAGGTAAATCAACCTCGACCCACGCACGTGAATTATGACCGGATGGACTCATGAGTTTCCACGATGCCGTTCGCCCGACCATAATGCAAAATCTTCCGTCGCATTCAAGGGCTCAGGCTTGGGTTCAAGTTTCAATAATCTACCTTCCGCAAAATACTTGGGTAAATCCGCCCACGGGTCCGCGAGCTTAATTACACCCGAAAAGATTTTAAGGGCTTCATCCGCGAGTGTTAACACCGGCAAGGCTTTCTGCTTCACTTGCTCCGTCTCACATTCCGCGACGGCTGAAAATTGTTTTTGTGCATTCACTTCGAGCACATTCCAACGCTTCAAGCGCGACTCGGCAACCACCACAAACGGGGCCTTCACGCCGCGATCCAAGGCGACCGTGGCCAAAGCGACCAATGACTCCCAAACATAAATAGGCCGTGGCTTCAGCGCCGACCAAGCCCGCACGGTCAACGCGGCCACCCGAATACCCAACATCGATCCTGGGCCGATATTAAGGGCAAAAGATTGTACATCCGCTAACTGCAGACCTGCGGACTTTAAAACGTCACCAACACATCCACTCGTAGCCTCAAGCGCACCTTCTGGCGATTCCACCTGACTGACCCAGCGACCACCCTGCACCACACCAACGCGCAATCTGTCTCGCGCTGAAGCATCAATTACCAAACAGGGTTCCACCAAAGCCATCGCTCAACCCGGAGGCCAACCTAAGGCCCGCCCTCCAAGTAAATGCACATGCAAATGCGGCACCGATTCTCCACCGTCCGGCCCATTATTAATCACCAAGCGAAAACCTTTCGCGAGGGTGAGTTGCTTCGCAACTTTCTGCGCGACCAAAAGTAAATGTCCCAACAACGCTTGATCTTCCGCGCCCGCTTCGGCAATGCGTGCAATGGCTTTCCTTGGCACAATCAAAACATGCACGGGCGCCTGCGGGGCGATATCATGAAAGGCCACACAGAATTCATCTTCATGAATCAACTTCGCTGGAATTTCTTTATCCGCGATTTTTTGAAAAAGAGTCTTACTCATACTTATAATTATAATACGACCACGGTAATCCGACGGCGACCCTGCAGGCGAGCGGCCATTAAATTAATCACATCAATAGCCTCATCATAGGCCTGCCGGCTCTTTACGGAGCGCGCCTTGCTGCCCGCTAAAAATTGGTCATGCAACCCCACCACCCACAATAACACGTCTGGAGCCTCTCCTACCTGCTCCAGGGCCTCCGCCAGTCGGTCCGCTGCCCACAGCGGCTCAAAGGTCTCTTCGCGGTGATCCAACACCGCAATCGCCGGCAAAACCTGGTCAGGCGACAGCAGCTTCAACATCTGCGTCGCGGCTCCCGCCAAGGCACGAGCATCGAGTCCGACCGATGATTGCTCATCAGCCTCAAACATTTGCACCACGGCATCCACATCGCGCCGCAAATGCGGTCCGCTTCCCACTAAACCGGAGAGCATCGCATTCAGCGTGCGCAGTCGACTCATCCGCGCGGGCGTTGAGGCGGTCACGAGGACTTTCCTCCCTTGCGCAATTGATCAATGGCCTTCGCCAATTCATCGATATCGCGAAACTCCTTATAAACACTCGCATACCGCACATAGGCGATTTGATCGACGCTCTGCAGTTGCTTCATGATTTCTTCGCCGATTGCACTCGAGGGCACTTCATCCTCAAAACGGTTTTGTAACGCTTCGACGATTTCCGAAATCATTAAATTGATTCGTTCCACTTCCACTGGGCGTTTATCGGTGGCCTTGCGAATACCCGATGTGAGCTTTCCGACATTAAATTCTTCACGCGCACCGTTGCGCTTCACGACGACCAATCCTTCACGAATAATTTCTTCCACCGTACTGAAGCGATGCGAACAGGCCAGGCATTCCCGACGACGGCGAATCGAATGATTCCCCTTCCCAAGACGCGTCTCCAAAACTTTCGTGTCTTCGTGATTACAACGGGGACAAAACATCGGTTAGAGTCGCAAGAAATTAGCCAGTAAATCCAAGCCATTCTGCGTGGCGAAGGACTCCGGATGGAATTGCACTCCCCAAATCGGTAACTCACGGTGCCGCAGACCCATGACCAGCTGATCTTCCGTCCACGCCGTGATTTCTAAACATTTCGGAAAAGTCTCCCGCTCCACCACCAACGAGTGATAACGCGTGGCATTAAATGGATTCGGTAAGCCTTTAAATAAATCCGTGTTATTGTGAAAAACGGGCGAAGTTTTTCCATGCATTAAATTCGGCGCACGAATCACTCGACCGCCAAAGACGTGACCAATCGCCTGGTGACCCAAGCAAACACCCAACAAAGGTTTCTTACCCGCAAAAGCTTTTATCATGTCACACGAAACACCCGCCTCCACCGGCGAACAAGGTCCCGGCGAAATCATCACACGATCGGGATTCAAAGCCAACGCCTGCTCGACCGTGATTTGGTCGTTCCGAAAAACTTTCTGCTCCACCCCAAGCTGACCAAAACATTGGACCAGATTGTAGGTGAACGAATCGTAATTATCGATGACCAGGAGCACGCCAAAACGATTTGCCTCCATCGCAAACTGTCAAGGAGTCGCACCCCCGTGTGAACAACTGAAACTGCACTTCCATGTCTTGGGTAGGGACGACGCTCCGCGCCGTCCGCTGCATCTATATCGATTTCACCTTTGCACTTTTGCATAGCAACGTAGTCGCGATTTGCACTTGCCCACCGTCTCTCGCTTCCACCCCGAGCCGACTCGTCACCCGCCTCCACCTACCCCAACCCCTAACCCCTCCCCTAACCCTAACCCTAAACTAACCTTTACACCCCCATTTACCTGTGAATAACTGTCTAAACGCATGAAACAGCGCACCATCGGCAAAGAGGCCTCCGTGAAAGGTAAGGCCCTTCACACCGGCCAGGAAGTCACCCTGACCATTAAGCCCGGTGCACCCA
>CANBWJ010000085.1 GCA_947373115.1 Opitutia bacterium
GTGAAGAAGCCCGCGAAGCCATTGGATATTATAATTAGTACAGTGACGGCCCCGCTAGAGCTCGGTGCTTATTTAGAAGCCTTAGGTGCAGACGGAACTTTTAGTATGGTGGGCGTTGGGTCGGAAACGGTCACGCTGCCTTTGATGTCGATGCTCGGTAAACGTCGCCGTTTCATGTCGAGTCCGATTGGCGGACGCGGAGAAATCACGCAGATGTTGAATGTTGCCGAGACCTTTAAAGTGCAGCCGACAATTGAAGTCTTTCCGATGGCACAAGCAAACGAGGCGATTGAACGTGTTAGAAAAAATACGGTAAGGTATCGGGCGGTGTTGAAAGTTTAGGGGTAGGGATAGGGGTAGGGGCAGGAAGGGCGACAGTGCAAAGGTGCAAATCGCGACGGGGTCGCTATGCAAAGGTGTAAAGGTGGCTACACTGTAGACCTACCTAAATGTGTCACTCTGGTCGTACTTACACTTTTTCACTTTTGCAAAGGAGCTCTGCTCCTATTTGCACTTTTACACTAAATGATTCTTTAGCGCGCTAGTGCGTTTGTAATGGCAACGCAGGCGAGGGCGGCGTTTTCGGCGCGCAGTACGGTGGGTCCGAGTGAAACAGGAATAAATCCGGCGATGCGAGCGGCCTCGTATTCGGCGGGAGTGAGATCGCCCTCGGGTCCGATGAGCCAAGTAATTTTTACGGCTGATTTAAAATCAATTTCACGTGCCACGCTGGCGTCTAATTCCAGTGAACCGAGAAGGCGGAGCTCGCCGTTGGCTCGGGGCGGAAGGTTTTCAATCCAGACAGAAAAATGCCTAGGCGGTGTGATGATACCGAGCCACGGATTGCCGGACTGCTTGCAGGCTTCGACCGCTTGTTGGTGCCAGCGTACGAGTTTAGTGCGGGCTCGGTCTTCGTCTAATTTTAATTCGCAGCGTGCGGTTTCGAGTGGGATGACGCCGGTGGCACCGGCTTCGCAGACATTGCGCACGAGGTCGTCCATGGTGCCGCCCTTGGGCATGCTTTGAGCGACAAAAATTTCGGGGGACGGTCGGGGCGAGGTGCGTACGCGCATCACTTCAACCACGGCGCCATCACCATCCGCTGAAACTAATTTGCCTTCGGCGAGCAGCCCTTCGCCATTGATTAAGATGAGCGTGTCGCCACGACGTGCGCGTAAGCTGCGGACGACGTGTGCACTTTCTTCCGGCGAAAGTTTTACCTGTGCACCCGTGTTGCAGTGTTTGGTTTGATCGGATTCTAGCCAGGCGCGTTGGGGGCTCATGCGATGACGGTCTCGGATTGATCGTAGGAAGGATCCCAATCTTTCCAAACGGTTTCGTAGCCAGCGTTGCGTAACATTGCCGCAACTTCGCTGGGGGCGCGGTCGTCTTCAATTTCGAATTGCTCGAGCGAGGCCTCTTTACCTTCGGAATAGCCTCCAGGGTTGGTACGTGAGCCGGCGCTCATCGAAGTGACACCCAGCTTGAAGGCGCGGTCGCGAAAGGCTGGGCTCTCGCGGGTGCTAAGGGTGAGTTCGAGTTCACCGTTGAAAATGCGGAAGGCGCAGATCGCTTGCACGAGGTCGCGATCCGTCATCTCGACTTTGGGCTGGAGGTTACCTTCGTGTGGGCGAAGACGGGGGAAGGAAACGCTGAAGCGACTACGCCAGTGTTTACGTTCGAGCCATTGCAAGTGGAGCGCCGTGAAGAAACATTCGGTGCGCCAATCCTCGAGTCCGAATAATGCGCCGAGCCCAATTTTATGAACGCCGGCTGCACCAATGCGATCGGGGGCGTCGAGGCGCCAAGCGAAGTCGGATTTTTTTCCTTTGGGGTGGTGGATGTTATAAGTCTCGCGGTGGTAGGTCTCTTGGTAAACGAAGACCGCGTTGAGTCCGTGTTGGCGGAGGCGAGTGTAGTCGTCGGTTTCGAGGGGTTGGACTTCCATCGAGAGCGACGAAAAATAAGGACGCAGTGTGTCGAGGGCGGAGGCGAAGTAATCGACGTCTACTTTATTAGACTCGCCCGTGAGGAGGAGTAGGTGATCGAAGCCCAGTTTTTTGAGGGCGCCTGCTTCGCGGAGAATTTCGGCGGGATTGAGGGTGCGCCGGGCGACTTTATTGCCGGCGGAGAAGCCGCAGTAGGTGCAAATATTTTGGCACTCGTTCGAGAGGTAGGCCGGTGCGAAAAGTTGGATGGTGCGACCGAAGCGTTGGCGGGTGCGGTCGTGACTGAGTTTCGCGAGCGCTTCGAGGTGATTGGACGCTGCGGGAGAAATCAGTGCTTTAAAATCCTCGAGGTCGCAGGTGCCCTGTGCGGCGCGAGCGAGGGCGCGTTGCACGTCGGTCTCCGTCTTTTTATGCACCGATGACAAGACATCATCCCAAGGATGAGCGGCGTGTACATCAGCGAACGACATGACGGGGTTCACTGTAACCTGTCCCGGCGAAAGGGCAAGGGTTGGGCGACGGCTTTACAATGACTCAGAGCGTCAATTGATAAGCGTTGGCGTCGAGCAATTGGGCGAAGTCGGCTGAATTCTTAAGTTTAATACGAATCATCCAGGCGCCCGCGTAGGGCTCGCGATTCACGAGGTCGGGGGCATCGTTGAGTCCGGTATTAATGGCAACGATTTCGCCGGCGACGGGGCAGTAGAGATCGGAGGCCGCTTTGACGGATTCGACGGTGCCGAAGACATCGCCCGCATTGAAAGATTTTCCGACTTTAGGAAGGTCGACAAACGTAACGTCGCCGAGGGCAGCTTGGGCGTGGTCGGTGATACCTACGGTCGCGGTGCCGTCAGCCTCTTGGCGAATCCACTCGTGGTCTTTGGTGTAACGGAGATCGGCAGGAACTTGGCTCATGGTGAATGGGGAAAGAGGGAGTTATTTAACGAAGGGCGCAACCGCAATTTGTAAAGGGATACGCGTACCCCGGATATCGACGGCGAGGTTTGCAGGGTTGGTGCTGCTTTGAACGAGTGCGGAGCCGATGGGCTTGTTGAGAATCGGGGAGAATGTGCCGGAGAGCACTTCGCCGACTACGGCATCGCCCGAGAGGATGGGGGTTCCTTGACGGGCAATGCGGCGATCGTTGAGGGTGAAGTGGATAACCTTAGAAGCGGTGCCTTCGGAGGTTTGTTTTTGCAGGGCGTCGCGTCCGATGAAGTCTCCTTTATTTAATTTAACTGTCCATCCGAGGCCTGCCTGGATGGGGGAAATCTTCTCGGAAATCTCGTGTCCGTAGAGCGGGTAGCCTGCTTCGAGTCGGAGGGAGTCGCGGGCCCCGAGTCCGACGGGGAGCAGTCCGAGTGGCTTGCCCAATTCAATGAGTTTTTGGGCGACGTGCGTGGCTTGCTTGGCTGGAAGGTAAATCTCAAAACCGGCGGAGCCCGTGTAGCCCGTGCGAGACACGATGCATTCGGACGCGCCGGCGACGGTACCGATGAGGAACTGAAAGCGTTTGATGGATGCCAGTGGAAGGTCGGTGGCGAGGCTGAGAATTTTTTCGGCGAGTGGACCTTGGAGGGCGAGCTGGGCCCACGCTTTACATTCGTCCAGGACTTCAACTTGGTGCGTGCCGATGTGCGATTGCATCCAGGCGATGTCTTTGGCGGCGTTGGAAGCGTTGAGGCAGATGAAGAATTCGTTTTCCGAAATCCGATAGACGATGAGGTCATCAACGCAGCCACCGTCGGGCTGGCACATGATGGTGTAGCGAGCCGAGCCGGGCTTGATGGAGCTCATCTCATTGGTCATGAGGTGGTCCAAGAAGGCGGCGGCATCGCGACCGCGAATGCGTGCTTCGCCCATGTGTGAGACGTCGAATAACCCGGCTGCTTTGCGAACGGCGACGTGTTCTTCGATGATGCCGGAGTATTGCACCGGCATTTCCCAGCCAGCGAACGGAACGACGCGTGCACCGAGGGCCACGTGGAAGTCGAAGAGCGGGGTGCGTGCGAGTGGCTCAGTCATGGCTTTAACGTGTGCACCTTTACTGAAGGGTCCAATAAAAAAGCCCGACGTTTGTCGGGCTTTTTGTTTTAAGCGAAGAGGCTTTATTTGGTCAGCTCTTTGCGCAGGGCGCTCAGCTGATCCTTAAACTCTTCCTCGGAGATAATTTTATTACGTCGACGGCTTTCGAGGAGGGCGTAGCGGCTATTAAACTCTGCATATGTGCGCTTCTTGGCTTCGAGTTCGGCGGCTACGCGCTGCAGGTCGGCGGCGATGCGCTGTTCTTCGGCTTTAGCGGCCAAGGTCTTTTGCTCTTCCATGATACGCTGGACGCTGGCGAGTTGCTTGTCGGCCTCCTCTTTAGCGACTTCTAATTGTTTAGAAGATTCAGCTTTGGCACGACCTTCGGCTTCCTGGGCCGCGGCGACTTTTTGTTCTTCGGCGATTTTTTGGGCCTCGGCTAATTGTTTAGCAGTCTCAACTTTGGCTTTTTCTTCTGCCTCTTTGGCGGCAACAGATTTTTGGGCTTCGATGTCTTTGGTGGCCTCAGCTTTGGCAGCGTCGATGCCTTCCCTTTGGAGGCGAATCAGTTCGTTGGTCCGGCTTTCGAGTGCCTTGAGTAAGTTGGCGGCGGTGGCGCGAGCCTCGGCGGCTGTTTTTTCTTGCTCTAAAATTTGAGCCTCGAGTGCGGCGATTTTAGCTTCGTCGGGCTTAACGGGCACGGCCGTGACTTCGTTGGGCTTAGTGGGGTCGGGCTTAGCAACTTCGGGGGCCTTTGCTTCGGCCAGAGACTTCTTTAAGGCCTCAATTTTTGCGGCAGCCTCAGCGTCGCGTTGAGCAAGTTTTTCCTTAGTTTTTGTAACGTCTTCCTTAAGGTCGACCACGCTATTTTTCTTTGATTCGTTGGAGCCAGGTTCAGCAATTGTCCGGTCTTCCGTGGACTTGGCTTTTTCGGCCAGAAGTTTGAATTCCTTTGCATCATCTGCAGGCACTTTCACGTCGTCGCTACCTGGCACTACGTCGAGCGAGACACTGATTCTTTCAGGGAAGCCGTAGTACATGTTGCCCTTGCTGTCGGTTTTGAGTGAAGGCTTGAGCTCGGTGACCGAGGGGACGTAGCCGCCCTTACCCACTTCGAGCTGATAATCGGAATTGGATTCTACAGAAATGGTGGTGGGGGTGCGACCTACAGCCTTGCCATTGAGTCTGACGGCGGCGCTAACAGGGTTAGAGGTGATCATAATCGTCTGGCTAATCACGGGATCTTCATCGGTAGAGCAGCCGGCGAGGAACGCGGTGGCAACTAGGAGAGAAATAGATAGGCGCATGGGGTTTCGGGGGCTGGAAGGTTATTTATTCGCCCAAAACTTAAGTCGGTTCAACCCCTAAAAAGATTTTACCACGGTGATTGACAGCCCTGACTGGGCTTAAAAGACTGAAATTGTAATGGTTGGCCCGCATAGCTCAGTTGGTAGAGCAGCCGCCTTGTAAGCGGCAGGTCGTCGGTTCGAGTCCGTCTGCTGGCTCCATTACACTCTATTTTACAG